>CADCVQ010000054.1 GCA_902806175.1 uncultured Solirubrobacteraceae bacterium | reverse complement strand
CGCGCCTGACGTCCGCCGGCGCCCGCCCCCGTGCCACCAGCACGAAGGCGGGACACCGTCGACCGTCAGATCACGGCCGGGCATCCCGCAAAACCTCGCACAACTTCCGGACGCGCCCACTAGCGGGGAGACGACGTCCCGAGCGCCGCCCGCGCGCGTCCCACAGGCGAACGGCTACTGGGGCTCCTGCGGGCGAACGTCGCGATCTTGCGACAGGCGGGGTCACTCGGGCGGATCGCGCGGTCCATGACCGTGGCATTGGACTGAGCCACGAATCAAAGCCGCGCGAAGAACGGCTCCCTACCAGCGATCGGCAACACCTGGACGGTGGTGATCCCAGCGGTTCGGAGCCGCGAGAGCGTTTGGCCTCACGAGGAGCGACCCGATACCTCGGCCGCGATGATCGGGCTGCACGAAGGCGCAGCTCGCTGGGTCGCCCCTGACGCGTACGGTCCGCCTCACGCCGGGAACGCGCTCTCCCCGAGGACCGACCAGCCGTCCCAGCGCGCGTCCGCCGATCGCGTGACGTTGGTCCACACGCGCCCGTCGACATCGAGCACCAACGCTCGATGTTCGCTCTCACGATCGCCGAGCCCGGTGATGGTCGCTCCCGCCGCGAAGCGCCGAGCGCCGACAGCCGCCCAGCCGCCCCAAGCGCCGCCCCGCGCGACGTTCGTCCACAGGCGGCCGTCGGTCCCGAGCACGAGGACGCGCCGCTCGCCGCGCATACCGGCCAGCACGACGACGCCCGCGTGCAGCACAGGGCGCCGGCGGCCGAGCGCCGACCAGCTCCCCCACGTCTCGCTGGCGGGCGCCGACGCGGCATAGAGCCGCCCGTCCTGCCCGACGGCGACGACCGCGCTCGCCCCAGCCGCGTCGCGCAGCGCGCGGATCGACACCGCGCGCAGCCCATCGAGCGCTGACCACGGGCTCCACGGTGCGGGCGGCGCGGGCACCGCCCACGTCGTCGCCGCCGTCCACACGCGGCCGTCGCGGCCGAGCGCGAGCACGGCGAGATCGCCGCCATGACCGCTGCTGATCGCGCACACCGGCGCGCCGGCGCCAAGCGGCGGGCCGTCGATGACGCTCAAGTCACTCCACCACTGCTGCCTCCCGCGCTCAGGGTCCGGGAAGCGAACGATCCACAGCCGACCGCCGGCGTCGACGGTGAACGCCGCGACGTCGCCGCTGTTGGCGACGGTCGCCGCGGCCAGACCGGCGCCCGCGGGAAACCGCCGCCGCCCAAGCGCCTCCCACCCGCGCCACTGCTTCCACGGCTTATCAGTAACCCAGCATGTGTTCCACAGCCGACCATCGCGCCCCAGCACGAACAGGTCGCGGTCCTCGAGTCGATTGGACAGGCCGACGACGTCGGCGCCGCGCGGAAACAGCGGCTCGCCGAGCGGCAACCACTCCGAAAGACGCCCGCTGCCGCGCCACTCGCTCGTCCACACCCGCCCGTCGCGTGCGACGACGTACAGATGCCCGTCGCCGGGGCTCGTGCGCAACGCGGCGAGCGTCGGCACGCCTACTCCCGCCAACCCGTGTCGATCCAGTCCATCATCGCGCGCAGGTCCCTGCCGGTCGTGTGGCGTTCCTCGTCACTCGGGTGCTGCGACATTACAGCCATAGCTGACGTCCCGACCTCACCGCAGGCAGCGTCTGCTTGAACTTCGAGCCTCGCCCGCAGGAGCCCCCGGCGGCACGTCGGAGGCACGGCACCCGGCGACGCGGCACTGTCTCACCGCCGAACGGCGATCGGGACGACTGGCGCGTGAGGAAACCTCTCGGGATGTCGCGCTCACAGCCGCCGCAATCGAAGCTGAGCGACACGCGATCGGCCCCGGCGCGAGATGATGTCTGAATGCCTCTGACGCAACCAGCGTGGTATCACGCCCGCGAGGCGGAGCGCCTTGGACATCACTGGATCGGGTGCGAGCATCTGATCCTCAATGTCTTGGCCGATGAAGAAGGGCTTGCCGCGCGGCTACTGGCGAGGCACGGCGTGACGCTCGAGTTCGCGCGCCGGCGCGCCGCCGAGCTCTGCGGCGCTGGCGACCCGCATCCCGTCGGTCGTACATCCTCGCCGCGCGCGACGGTTGTGGTGCACCTGGCCGACATCGAAGCCGAGCGACTTGATCTCGACGGCGATCCGACTGACGCGCACCTGATCCTCGCAATGCTGACCGAGGGCGCGGGTTTTCCGAATGGCCTGTTCAGGGAGTGCGGCGTCGATACCGCCCGGTTGCGCGAGGACCTCCTCGACGCCCTCGACGTGGGCGGCGCAACACGCGCGGCGTATCTGCGTCAGCGCCAGGCGACGGAGCGACGGCAGCGCGCCGCAAGGACCCGCGCGCGCAAACCTGCGACGGAGTAGCGGCCCCGTGGCCGCGGCGCGGCTGCTCCCCGACCACCTCAGCGACGTCGTTGCCATCGCCTCCGAGGGTTGAGACCTTCAACGTTTACCGTGGCCGACCGATGGAGTTGCGTCACGCCAAGCCGCAGGACAGCGCCTTTCTCGTCGAGATGGCGCGGCTCGCGTGCACACTTGAAGACCGCCCGCTTCCGTCCCGCGACGCCTCGGAGGTTCTCGCTCTGCTGCCGGCACCGGACGCCGCCATCGTCGCTACGGATGATGACGGGCGACCGTTGGGCGCGGCGTGGTGGCATATCCACGAGCCGCCGTTGCTGCGCGACGCCACGGGAGAGCCCGTGCCCGAGCTGGTCATGGCGGTGGTCGAGGGAGAGCGCCGCAAGGGAATAGGAGCGGCGCTGGTCGACGCCCTGGCTGAAGAAGCGGCCAAGCACTTCAGCGTGCTGGCGCTAAACGTCCACATCCGCAACCCCGCAGCACGCCTCTATACGCGGACCGGCTTCAGGGTCGCCGGCGCCGGTCGCGGTTGGTTCGGCGTAGCGTTGAGCCGAGCGCTTGAGCGACCCTCGATTTCAGACGCGACGAGCAGCCACGGATAGAACCTCCGAGCCCGTCCAACCGCAGTGACCCGCGACCCGCCCGCCGCCACAATTGCACGCAACACCAGGCGGACCGCGAGCTTCGCCGGCTTCGGACGCAAGGCCCTCGTAGGCCAACGCGCGTGCGGTCGTCGCTCGGTAATGCCCGACACAGTGTTGCGCGACAGCTCGCGCCGTGGCCGAACACCACCAGCCTCATGCAGCGACTCCAAGCCCCGCCAGCGATGCGTTCCGGCCAAGAGCACCGACGCGCGACTCGGATAGGCTGGCGCTCGTGGGTGCGTGGGGTACGGCTGTGTTCTCCGACGATCTTGCGGCCGATGTGTGCGGCGATTGGCGCGAGGCGATCATCGCGGGTGCCGACGCCGAGGAGACGACGCGTTGGCTCGTGAGCCGGCACGCGAGTGGGTCGGGCGACGATCCGCAGGAGACGGTGTTCTAGGTCGCGTTGGCGGCGGCGCAGATGCAGACCGGGCGCCTTCAGCCGCAGGTGCGTGACCGTGCGCTGGCGTTGATCGACGCCGGCGGCGACCTTGACCTGTGGGACGACGAAGTGAGCCGCGCCGCGCGTCGCAGGGTCCTTGACCGCCTCGCGGAGCGGCTGCGCGGCCCGCAGCCCGCGCCGAAGCGGTTGCGCGGGCCGCGACCGGCGCCCGATCCCGGCGTGCGCGAAGGTGATGTGGTGCAGATCTGAAAAACCGCGCGCGCACACGCTCAGCGCTGTTTGCGGTCACGGCACTGCAGGAGGTAGATCGCGGCCGCTGGCCCGTCTTGTTGGGCCTGTACTGGGACGGGGGCACGATTCCCGACGCGGATGAACTGGCCGCGCTGCCATACCTCTCGTCGGTCTCGATCGAGTTCGACGGCGACCGGCTGTCGGACGAGGCGGCCGTTGCGTTCCCGGAAATCACGACTGTGATGGTTACGCGTCGGGGTGATGAGCTGCCCGCCGACATCGGCCAGGTGGTGGCGCACGGGGTATCGCGCCAAGAGGACTGGGCGGAGTGGGCGGAGTCGTCGTTGACTGTTTGGGGCGGCGTCGCCGCCCTGGTCGAGCACCGCACACGCTTCGACGTCTGCCTCGAAGCGACACGACGACGGCTGTCGCGCTACGGCGATGATCCGCGCCCAGGGGTCATGAGCAGAAACTCCTGGCCCGCGAGCCATTGACGTTCTTCACACAGCAGTACCTCCTAGATCTTGAGTCCGACGAGGACTGACGCTCGCAGCGGCCCGCGCAACACGGCCCCTTCTGCCTCGAAGTGGAAGGGGCGCGTGCGCGTAGGCGATCAGTAGGACGCCAAGTGCACGCCGATGCGGGTCGTCCTTGACTCAAACGGGGTCATGCCCGACCTCGCTCGCGAGGCCTTTGCTGTTCGGAGCGTCTGACGTGCGACCACCGACAGCGGAGGGGCTCACGCTCCGGGGACGGCCTCGATGTCCACGCGCGAGGAGATCGCGTTCGATCGGTGCATGTGCAGGAAGTGGCCTCGGAACATGACCGAGCCCTCGAGCGAGCGCACGACCTGATTGATGTGGACAGCGGTCCGGCCGTCGTCCAGCTCGCTGAAGCTGACCGGCTCGCCGTGCGTGCGCGTTCGCGTCCATTGCTCGTTCCAGTAGGCCCGCACGGCCTGCTTGCCGTGCAGCCCGTCCGCACCGTAGGGCCAGTCAACGCGGTTGCTGACACGGGCCAGCAGCGCTTCGACGTCTTGGGCGTTGTAGCCGTGTAAGCCCGCATCAGGAGGCCTCGGTGATCCGTCGGCGCATCGACGCGGTGCCGTCACAGCCCGAGGATCAGGTCGCGGACGGCGGCCGGCTGGGACAGGAACGGATGGTGGCCGGCGTCGATCTCCACGACGCTGCCTGCCCGACGGGCGAACTCGCGTTGCAGGTCGGCGGGGGTGCCTCGGTCGTCGGCGCAGACGAGGTAGGTCGAGGCCACCTGCTGCCAGGCGGCTGACTGCACCGGCTGTTCGAGGACCGCGAGGCTCTGCCGGGCCGTCTTGTCGGTGGCCTGTCGCTGGATCTCCGGGCCGCAGTCCTGCAGGAACGTCTCGGCCAGGGCGTCCGGCCGGACGGTGAACGTGCCGCCCTCGGGATCGATCTCGAGAAACGGCGCGGGCTCCTCGCCGCCGAACGAGGCGAGGCTCTGCCCGACCTCGGGCAGGTAGCTGGACACGAGCAGCAGTTGGCGGACGGCGTCGACGCCCGCCGCGGCCTCCGCCGTGACGATCCCGCCGTAGCTGTGGGCGACCACGACGACCGGCTCGTCGCTCGCCGCCAGCACTCCCCGGACCGCGGCGACATCCTCAACCAGCCCCGGTCCCTGCGCACCCGTCGCCTCACCCGTCTCGCCGCAGCTGGGCAGAGCCGGCGCTTCGCTGGCGACGCCTCGCACCACCAGCAGCTCAGCGGTCCGATGCCACCACCACGGTCCGTCCTTGACGCACGCCCCGTGCACGAAGACAACCCTCATCGCCATCTCCTCGTCTCGTTCCAGTCAGCCGTCGAATAACAGTAGACGTACCGCACGTTACGTGAAAAGGTGGCGGACATGGGCAGGCATCCACAACCACAGATCAGGCAGCGGCTGCTCGACGCCTGCACCGACTACGCGCTCGAACACGGGCTCCCCGACCGGCTTGGACCACTAGCTGCCGCCGCCAAAACCTCGAACCGGATGCTGATCTATCACTTCGGAACCCGTGACGGACTGCTCCGCGAGATCCTCGGACACGCCCGGCAGCGCCAAGTGGAGGCCTTTACCGAGCTGCTGCGCGTCCGACCCGAAGAGCCCTACCCGGCGACCCTGGGCAACGCGTGGTCCGCCATGACCGGACCGCACGGCCGGCCCTACCTGCGCATGTTCAGCCGGCTGCACGACACCGCAGGCGAACCACTGTGGCCGGGCTTCCGGCGCACCGCGACCACCGACTGGCTGGCCCCCCTCGAAGACGGCATGCGCAGCCTCGGCCGACCCGAGCTGGCCACCGTCGTGCTCGCCGTCATCCGCGGCCTCCTCATGGACCTCGACGCCACAGGCGACGCCGCACGCACCGACCAGGCGTTCCACCACTTCCTCGCCACGATCGACAGCGCCTGACCACCGAGGGACGGGAACGCGGGGCAGCGCCGCTCCGGTTCGCCCTCGGGCTCGCCTGCGCAACCCCCGCCGCGACCCCCCAAGGGGTCACTCGTCCCACGGGCGAACCTCCTGCCCACTAGCTCGGCGCGGGCTGCAGGTGCACCTCGCCCGCGTCAAGGGCGCTGCGCGACCCGTCGGTGAGCTCGACGAGCAGCCGCCCGGCGTCGTCGACTCCGCGCGCGATGCCGGTGCCGTGCGCCCAGTGCACCTCGCGTCCGGCCAGTGCGTCGCGCGCGCGATAGGCGGCGAGGACGTCCGGCGCCGGCTGCGCGAGGCGCACCTCCAGCACCCGCAGCAGCCGCGCGAGGGTCGGCTCGATGGCAGCCGGCTCGAGGCCGAGCGATGCGGCGCGGTCGCGCAGCTCGCTGGGCAGGTCCGCTGCGCGGATGGCGACGTTGAGCCCGATCCCGAGCACCGCCCAGCCCTCCTGATGGCGCCCCTCGGCGAGCACCCCGGCGAGCTTGCGCCCGTCCAGCAGCACGTCGTTTGGCCACTTGATCGCGGCGTGCGTGCCGGCGACGTCCGCCACCGCGACCGCGCCGGCGATCGGCAGCAGCGGCGGCCACTCGCGCAGGACGAGCGACATGAGCAGCGCGCGCCCCGGCGGCGCGCTCCAGGTGCGCCCCTGGCGCCCGCGCCCGGCCTGCTGCTCGCCGGCGGTCACGAGCGTGCCGTGCGGCGCTCCCGCGCGTGCGAGCTGCCGCGCCCGGTCGCTCGTCGAATCGGTGCTGCGGTGATGCACGCGCGGCATCCCCAGCCGCGCGCTCACGGCGCGGGCGCGATCAGGATCTCGTCGTCGAGCGCGAGGCCGAGCGCGTTCAGCGCGGAGCCGCGGTTGACGGCGAGCGACAGCACGCGGTAGCCGTCTTCGTAGAGCACGAGCTCGCCCGGCGGGACATCGGCGAACGTCCTCGCAAAGAGCGCGCGGTGCCCGTTGACCGTGAGCGCGCGGCCCAACCGCAGCCCGCTGGCGCTGAGGTCGGCGTGGCCGGCGTCGAGCACGACGTTGCCGTAGCGATCGGCCTGCAGCACGTGCGCGACCAGGCCGCCGTCGCAGGCGCGGGCCCGCGGCAGGACGAGCCCGACGAGCTCGGCCGGGTCCAGCGGCGAACCCGCCTCGGCGAGCGCGGTCGCGCCCGTCGCGAGGTGCGCGGCGACCGGCGCGAACACGTCGCGCCCGTGAAACGACGCGGACACGGGCTCCAGGCGCAGCGGCGAGCGGCCGATCTCGACGGCCTCGAGGACACCGCCGAAGCGCGCGGCGGCGAGCGACAGCAGGCCGTTGTCGGGACCGACGAGGAGCCGGCCCTGCTCGGCGCAGGCAAGCGCGACGGCTCGGCGCTGCGCACCGACCTCGGGGTCGACGACGGCGAGGTGCACGCCCGCGGGCATGTAGGGCAGCGCGCGCTGCAGGGCGAGCGCGCCCGCGCGCACGTCATGGCGGGCGATCCCGTGCGTCACGTCGATGACCCGCGTCTGCGGCGCGATCTGCGCGATGACACCGTGGCAGACGCCGACGAAGTCGTCGTCGAGCCCGTAGTCGCTGAGAAACGTCACGACCGCCATGCGCCGGGGTCGAGTGTATGGCGCGCCCTGCGGGTAGCTGCGTGGCATGCGTACCGGATCACCCGCCGAGACACCCACCGTCGCCGCGGTCGTACGCCGCGCGGTCGCCATCTGCGACCCCGACGGCGATGACGAGCTGATCGTCGACTTCCTGCTCGCCTTCGAGGACCGCGACGAGCCCGTCACGGCGCTCGACGAGCGCGAGCGCACGTTCTTCGAGACAGCCGAGCGGATCGCGGGCCAGCTGCCGGCGGCGGGCGTCCTGATGGCCGCTGCGGTCGCGACCTACCTGGCCTTCCGCCGCGACGAGATCGGCGACCAGGACGACGACCTGCTGCGGCTCGCCGCGCGCGCTGAGTTCGGCGAGAATCCGCCCGCCGACATCCTGATCTGGCTGCAGGACGCCGGCGTCGCGGTATGACCGAATCCGGCGAGACCGAGCCGCTCAGCGGCATGCCCGAGGACGAGCAGGACCAGGATCTTCCGCTCGGCGTGCCCGCCGACGAGGACGACGAGGTCGATCGCGAGCGGCCCGGCTTCCCCGAGGGCGACATCGACACCGCCGGCTGAGCGCGGCCGCGCTCAGAAGAGCTGGCCGGGCGCGACGTCCGCCAGCAGCGCCGCGACGAGCCCCTCGGGCGTGTGCTGCTGCGCCTCGATCTGCGGCTCGAGCCCGTGCTCGCGCAGCGCGTCGCTCGTGACCGGGCCGATCGAGACGATCCGCTGCGCGTCGGCGGGCGTGCCCGCCGCCTCGAGGTAGAAGCGCACGGCCGACGCCGAGGTGAACGTCACGTAGTCGGCGTCTCGCGCGGCGTCGCGCGCCTCGTCGTCGAGTCGCTCGGCGACCGTCCGGTACAACGCCAGGATCTCGACCGCGACACCGCGCGCGCGCAGCGCCCCGGGCAGGACGTCGCGGGCGACCTCGGCGCGGGCGATCAGCGCGCGCCGCAACTCGATGCCGGCGAGCGCCTCGACGAGCGACTCGGCGACGGCGCGCGGCGGCACGATGTCGGCCTCGATTCCACCTGCCCGCAGCGCGTCCGCCGTGCCCGGCCCGATCGCGGCGATCGCCGGGCCGGCGAGCGCGCGGGCGTCGCGCGCGATCTCGAGCAGCCGGTGCGCGCCGTTGGGGCTCGTCACGCACAGCAGGTCGATGTCGTGCAGGTCGGGCAGCTGCGCATCCAGCGCCTCGATGCGGATCGCCGGCGCCTCCACGACGCGCCCCCCGAGCGCGCGCAGGCGCTGCGCAAGCGCGCTCGCCTGCGCCCGCGCGCGGGTCACGACGACGCTGCGCCCCGCCAGCGGGCCAGAGCCAAACCAGGCGAGCTCCTCGTGCAGCCCCGCAACAGGCCCGACGACGGTGATCGCCGGCGCGCGCACCCCCGCCTCGGCGGCGCGCTGCGCGATGTCGCCGAGCGTTGCGCTGACCGTGCGCTGGTCGGCGAAGGTGCCGCGCTGGATGATCGCCACCGGCTCCGTCGAGCGCCGCCCGCCCGCGACGAGCAGCGACGCGATCCGGTCGAGCTTGCGCACGCCCATGTAGAACACGAGCGTTCCCGGGAAGGCGGCGAGCGCGGGCCAGTCGACCTGCGTCTCGTCCTTGCCGGGGTCCTCGTGCCCGGTGACGAAGGCGACCGCCGCGGCCATCGCGCGCTGCGTGACCGGGATCCCCGCGTACGCCGGCGCGGCGACGCCCGCGGTGACCCCCGGCACGACCGAGAAGTCGATGCCCGCGCCGCGCAGCAGCTGCGCCTCCTCGCCGCCGCGACCGAAGACGAACGGATCGCCGCCCTTCAGCCGCACGACCTCGCGCCCCGCGCGCCCGTGCTCGAGCAGCAGCGTGTTCGTCGCCTCCTGGGGAACCTGCGCCCCGCCGCCGACCTTGCCGACGTCGATCAGCAGCGCGTCGTCGCGGGCGCCGTCCAGCGCGCCATCCGGGATCAGGCGATCGAAGAGGATGACGTCGGCCCGCGCGATCAGCTCGAGTGCGCGTGCCGTCATGAGCCCCGCGTCGCCCGGGCCCGCGCCGACGAGGTGGACGGTCACGAGGTCGCGAGCTCCTCGGCACGCGCCAGCAGCTCGCCGCCGCCCGCCGCGAGCAGGCGCTCGGCGGCCAGCGCCCCGGCCTCGTCGGGCGTCGCGGCCGCAGGCGTCTCGTCGCGCAGCCAGGACGAGCCGTCGGGCAGACCGGCGAACGTGCGCAGCACGATCCCGTCGGCGCCGACCGTGGCGTGGGCGCCCAGCGGCGTGTTGCAGCTCGCGTCGAGCCGGCTGACGAGCGCGCGCTCCGCACACAGCGCATCCCACGTCGGCCCGTCGGTGATCGCGCGCACTGCGGCCGCGGCGCGGCTGTCGCCGACGCGCGCCTCGAGCACGAGCGTTCCCTGTCCGGGCGCCGGGACCAGCTCGCTCAGCACGCAGCCGATCGCATCCGCGCGCCCGAGCCGCGTCAGTCCGGCAGCGGCCAGCACGAGCGCGTCGGCAGCGCCGGACTGCAGCTTGCGCAGTCGCGTGTCGACGTTGCCGCGCACGACGAGCACCTGCAGGTCCTCGCGCAGCGCGAGCAGCTGCGCGGCGCGGCGCAACGACGCCGTTCCGACCCGCGCGCCCGGCGCGAGCTGCGACAGCGCCGCGGCGCCGACGAGCGCGTCGAAGGCGTCGCCGCGCGCCGGTGCGCCGACGAGCTCGAGCCCGTCGGGCAGCACGCTCGGAACGTCCTTGGCGCTGTGCACGGCAAGGTCGATCTCGCCGGCGAGCAGGGCCAGCTCGAGCTCCTTGACCCAGCGCTCCTTGTCGTTGCCGTCGCGCGCAACTGCGGCGCCGCGGGCGTCGCCCGTCGTCGCCATCGGCACGAGCTCGGCGTCGGCGCCGAGCAGCGCGGCGACCGTGCCGGCCTGCGCGAGCGCAAGGGCACTCCCGCGCGTTCCGATGCGCATGCCGGCGACCCCGCGGCCTAGGAGGACGATGCGCGGCGCGGCAGCGAGCGCACGTTGTCGCGCTGTCCGTCCAGGGCGGCGATCGCGTCGGGCGCGTCGGGCGCGCCCTCCAGGCCGAACAGCTCACGCATGATCTGCAGCCGCCCGTGGGAGCGGTTCTCGCCCAGCGTGCGCAACCGCAGCGTCGGTTCGTGCAGCAGGCGGTTCATCACGGCGCGCGCGATCGCCTCGGCGCGCGCGACGTCGCGCTCGGAGGCCCGCTCCCAGCGCGTGGCGTTCTCGGCGAGGACCTGCTCGACGATCGCGTCGCCGTGCTCGCGCAGCGCGCGGATCGTCGGCTGCACCGCGAGCGTCCCGAGCCACTCGGCGAAGCGCGAGATCTCCTCCTCGACGATCGCCTCGGCACGCAGGGCCTCGGCCTCGCGGATCATCACGGTGTGCGCGACGCGCGCCTGCAGGTCGTCCATGTCGAAGAGCGTCACGCCGGGCAGGTCGGCGCAGGCGGGGTCGATGTCGCGCGGGACGGCGATGTCGACGAGCAGCAGCGGGCGCTCCTGGCGCGCGCGCATGACGAGCTCGAGCTCCTCGACGCCGACGATCGGATGCGGCGACGCGGTCGACGCTACGACGACGTCGGCGCGCACGAGCTGCTCGGGCAGGTCGTCGAGGGCGACGACCTGGCCGCCGAAGCGGTCGGCCAGCGAGCGCGCGCGGTCAGCGTGGCGGTTGGCGACGAAGATCGTGCAGATGCCGTGCTCGGCGAGCGCGCGGGCGGTCAGCTCGCTCGTCGCGCCGGCGCCGATGATCACGACGCGCGGGTCGGCCCTGTCGACCAGGACGTCGCGTGCGAGCTCCACCGCGGTCGACGAGATCGAGGCGCGGCCTTGGCCGATCGAGGTCTCCGAACGGGCGCGCTTGCCGGTCTGCAGCGCGGCGGTGAAGAGGCGGTTCGTCAGCGGCCCGGTCGTGCCGGCGGCGCGCGCGATCTCGTAGGCGCGCTTGACCTGGCCCTGGATCTCGGCCTCGCCGACGATCATCGACTCAAGCCCGGCGCAGACGCGAAACAGCTGGCGCGCCGCGTCGCAGTTGCGCGGCGAGTAGATCCGCTCGGCGAGCTCGGTCGGGCGCACGTGCGCGCGCTGGGCGAGCAGGCCGAGGACCGCGCTCTCGGCGGCGACGGGATCGCCGACGACGAGCGTCAGCTCGGTGCGGTTGCAGGTCGAGATGACGACGGCCTCGTGCACCTCGGGTTGGCTGGCGACCTCCTGCAGGAAGCCGGCGACGGCGCTCTGCGTCAGCGCCAGGCGCTCGCGCAGCTGCACGGATGCGGTCTTGTGCGAGATCCCCAGCGTGATGAGCTCAGCCGTCACGCCACCGTCTCCTTCGCGCGCGCCGGCGGCGTGGTCTGCTCCCCGGCGTCGACGATCTCGGCGAGCTCGACGACCTCGCGCTCGATCCGGCTGAGCTTGGACGCCATGATCGCCACGTAGATCAACAGCAGCGCGACGAACACGAGGTACGCCGCGGCGACGTACTTCCCGGCCTCGTCGAGCGGCAGGGCGGGCATCGTCAGAGTTGCGGCGCCGCGCTGCGGCCGGTCATCGAGAGCTCGTCCTCGTCGCCCGCCAGCCGGCGACGCAGCGCGCGCAGGCGGAACGTCGCGTGCTTGGAGGCCATCTCGTACTTGCACAGTGTCACGAACAGCAGCGCCATGCCGGCGAGCGCCACGAGGAACGTCAGCGTGACGCTGGCGGGCGCGCTCGTGGTGGTCGTCGCGGTCTGCGGGTGCGTGAAGCTCTCTGCCATTCGCACCGCGGCGAAGTTCAGCGGGACGAAGGCGCCGGCGACGATCGCGAAAACCGACGCATAGCGGCTCTGCTTCTCCTTGTCCTCGATCGAGAAGCGCAGCGGCCAGTACGTCGCGTAGAGCAGGAAGACGATGAGAAACGAGACGAGCATCGGCTCGTCCCAGACAAACCAGTGGCCCCACGACGCGCGTGCCCAGATCGAGCCCGTGACGAGCACGCCGACCGCGAAGATGACCGAGATGTGGATCGTCACGTAGGAGCGCATGTCCCACTTGGACTCCTGCGAGCGCAGGTGCAGCGCGCCGAAGACGGCAGCGACGACGAAGCCGACGAGCGCGACGATCGCCAGCGGCACGTGGACGTAGAAGATCTTGAAGATGAAGCCCTGGTCGGCGTCGTTGGGCGCGTAGAAGAAGACGAGCGCGAACGCGAGCGTCAGCACGAGCGGGGTGGCGATGGAGAGGGCGCGCAGGCCCTTGCCGTACAGGATTGCTCAGTCCTCCAGGAGGAAGTCGAAGACTGCATACGCGATCAGCGCGAACAACAGATCATAGATGGCGAGTATTGCCAGCCAGTTACCCGGCAGCGCGCCCGCGCCGCCGTCGCTCAGCAGCGGCGTGGCGCAGCGCGCGGCGGCCAGGAGGACCGGCACGAGCAGCGGCAGCGCGATCAAGGGGACGATCAGGTCGCGCGCCCGGGTCTGGATCGCGAGGCCCGCCACGAGCGTGCCGATCACCGCGATCCCGGCGTTCGCGAGCGCCAGGACGAGCACGAGCTGCGGCAGCGCCTGGGTCAGCGGCGGTCCGAGCAGCAACAGCGCGAACGCCGGCACCGCGACGAGCTCGACGATGCCCAGGAAGGCAAACAGCGTCAGCGCCTTGGCGACGAGCAGCGCGGTGCGGTCAACCGGCGCGAGCAGAAAGCCGTCGAAGCCGCCCTGCTCGTACTCCGCGACGAACAGGCGGTTGACGCCGAGGATCGCGGAGAACAGCAGCGTCACCCAGAGCACGCCGGAGGCGAGGTCGCCGGTCACCCGGTCGCGGTCCAGACCGAAGTGAAAGACGACGTACGTCGCGATGCTGAAGAGCACCATCGACGGCACGGACTCGCGCGTGCGCAGCTCCAGCGTGAGCTCCTTGGCCAGCAGCGCGGCGACGGCCGACATCATCGGTAGAGCTCCGCGATCTGGGCGGGCTCGACGTCGGTCGCCGCAGCCAGCAGTGCGACGCGCCCGCCCTTCAGGCCGAGCGCGACGTCGGCGCCCTGCAGGCCGCCGGCCGGGTCGTGGCTCGTGACCACGCGCGTGCGTCGATCTGACGGCCCCGCCCCGCCCACTCCGATCAGCGGCGCGACCTGCGCCGCCGCCGCCGGGTCGAGGTTGGCGAGCGGCTCGTCCAGCAGCAGCAGCTCGGGCTCGTGCAGCACCGCGCGCGCGATCGCCAGGCGCTGGACCATCCCGCGCGACAGCTCGGCGACGGGATCACCGCAGCGCGCGGTCATGCCGACGGCGTCGAGCACCTCGTCGACGCGCCCCGCCGCCACGCGGTGCAGCTTGGCGTGGAAGCGCAGGTTCTCGCGGCCGCTGAGCTCGCGGTACAGCAGCGCCTCGTGGCCGAGGAAGCCGATCCGCCCGCGGACCGCGTAGCCGTCGCCGGGCAGCGGGCGCCCGAGCACGCGGACCTCGCCGGCGTGCGGGCGCAGTAGCGTCGCGAGCATCCGCAGCAGCGTCGTCTTGCCCGCGCCGTTGGGACCGAAGACGACGAGCGTGCGTCCCGCCTCGAGCTCGAGCGTGACGTCGCGCAGCGCCGCGCGCTCGCCGTAGCGGCGCCCGGCGCCGCGCAGCACGAGGGCGGGAGCGGGATCTGGCACGGCTCTGACGCTACTTGGGGGCGGGCGGGCGCCGCGCGCGAGCCTGCGCGTCAGCGCGCGGACCCCGCGAGCGCCGCAGCCCCGAGGCATAGCACGCCCACGAGCGACAGCGCCAGCGGCAGGCTCGTGGCCTCGGAGATCAGGCCGATCAGCGCGGGGCCCGCGATGAACGCGCCGTAGCCGCTCGTTGCGACCGCGGCGAGCGCGGGCGCCGTCGGGCCGTCCGTGTCCCCGGCTGCGTTGAGCGCGAGCGGGAACAGGCCCGCCAGGCCGGCGCCCATGAGCGCGAAACCGGCGATCCCGGCTGCGGCGCTGCCGGTCGCCAGCGCGATCGCGAGGCCCGCGGAGGCGAGCAGGCCGCCGCCGCGAACCACCGCGACGCGCCCGAAGCGCCCGGCGAGCGGGTCCGCCGCGAGGCGCCCGAAGCCCATCGTCAGCGAGAACGCGGCCAGCCCCAGCGCGGCCAGCGCGGGACCGGCCTCGGTCTCGCGGTCGAGCAGGATCGCGCTCCAGTCGCTGACCGAGCCCTCCGCGAGCAGCGCGCAGAACGCGAGCGCGCCGAGCCCCGCCAGCGCCCGTGACGGGCGCGCGAACAGCGGGCCGTCCGAGGCGTCGGTCGTGGCCGGCAGCAGGCCCGAGCGGGCGGCGAGCACCACGCACGCCAGCAGCGCGCCCGCGCTCACGAGGTGCGCGGCGGGCGCGAGGCCGGCGCCGGCGGCGAGGCCGCCCGCGCCCGCGCCGGCCATCGCGCCGAACGAGAACGCGGCATGAAACGAGGCGAAGATCGGGCGCTTCGTCTGCCCGTCGAGGGCGATCGCCTGCGCGTTCATGCTCACGTCCATCGCGCTGCTGCCGATCGCGATCGCGACGAAGGCCGCGACGAAGAGCCCCAGCGTCGGGGCGAGCCCGACGAGCGGTAGGCCCGCGGTATAGGCGAGGCCACCGACGACGGTCACCGGCCGGCTGCCGATCCGCACCGCCAGCGCGCCCGCCAGCGGCTGCGCTGCCATGAGCGCGATCGCGCCGACGAGCAGCACGATGCCGAGGCCGCCGTCGCCGAGGTCGTGCTTGCGCTGCAGGTCGGGCAGGCGCGACGCGAAGCTCGCGAACGCGGCGCCGTTGGCGGCGAAGACCGCCGTGATGGCCGCCCGCGGGCTCAGTACGCGGAGGCGTGCGTGCGCTGCGCCGCCGCGATCAGATCCAGCACGGCCTGCTCGTCGCCGGCGCGCAGCAGCGCGACCGGGTCGGGCTCGCCGTTGACGATCGACTCGAAGAAGGCCTTGCGGTCCTGGTAGGTCGGCAGCGTCCCCTTCGCCCAGCCGCGCGCGTCGTTGAGCATGATCGCCAGGCGCGCGTACTCCTCGCCGAAGAGCTCGGACACCTCGCGCTTCATCCGCTTGGCGAGCGCCGGCGACGCGCCCGCCGTGGAGATCGCGATCGCCAGCGGGCCGGTGCGCACGATCGCCGGCAGGATGAAGTTGCACAGCGGCGGGACGTCGACGATGTTCACGAGCATCGCGCGCTTCTCGGCGTCGTCGAAGACGCGGATGTTGATCTCCGTGTCGTCGGTGCAGGCGATGACCATGAACGTGCCCTCCAGGTCAGAGGGGACGTACTCGCGCTGCTCCCAGGCGATCGAGCCGTCGGCGGCCAGCGCGCGCAGCTCGGCGTTGGCCGCGGGCGCGACGAGCGTCACGTCGGCGTCGCAGGCGAGCAGGCCCTCGACCTTCTCCAGGCCGATCTCGCCGCCGCCGACGACGAGGCACCTGCGGCCCGAGAGCTTCAGGCACGCGATGTAGAACGGCGTGTCGAGCATCCCCTGCACGCAGGACTGGTCGCAGATGCCCTTGCGCAGCTGGCAGACGCAATCCTTGCCGGTATAGGCCTGTGCAGGCATCCATCCAAGGGTAATACGCGTACTTCGAGAGGTGACTCGTCCACCGTTGCGGACCGCCTGATGGACTCCTACTTCGACGACAACTCGATGCTTCGCCGCGTGCACCGCGAGTTCGCGGTTGCCCTCTCGGGCCCGCGCGCGTTGCTCATGCAGGCCGCCCACCCGGTCGCCTTCGAGGGGTTCTTCGCGCACACGGGCGCGCTCGACGAGCCCTACGAGCGCCTCGCGCGGACGGCCGCCGTGATGAACACGATCGCCTTCGGCTCGCGCGCGGAAGCCGATCGCGCGACCCGCCGCGTGCGGGTGATGCACTCCAAGGTGCGCGGCGAGCTCAAGCGCCCGGCCGGGCGCTTTCCGGCCGGCACGCGCTTTGCCGCCGACGATCCGGAGCTGCTGCTGTGGGTGCTGGCGTCGCTTGTGGACTCCGCCCTCGTCTTCTATGACAAGTACGTCGCCTCGCTGTCAGAGCCCGAGCGCGACGCCTACTGGCAGGACTACCGCGTGATCGGCCGGCTGTTCGGGCTGAAGGACTCCGAGATGCCCGTCGACATCCGCGACTTCGACGACTACATGCAGGACATGCTCACGGGCAGCGACCTGTTCGTCACGTCGGCCGCGCGCGAGCTCGCGCTGCAGATCGTCATGCGCCCGCCGGTGGGCCTGGCCAAGCGCCCGGTCCTCGAGGTCGTGAACTTCATCACCGTCGGGCTGCTGCCCGTCAAGCTGCGCCGCCAGTTCGGCCTGTCCTGGGACCCGCTGCGCTCGCTCATGCTGCGCGGCGGCGCCGAGTACGCAAAGCGCGTGCTCGTGCCGCTCGCGCCCGAGCGGCTGCGCTTCGTGTCGGGCGCGCGGGCCAGGTAGCGCGGGCGCTAGGCGCGCCAGACGGTGTCGCCCAGCGCCTGCGTCTTGAGCGTCACGCCGTCGCGCGCGGCGCTCTCGCCGCGACGGCGCCAGTACTCGAGCAGGGGCTGTGGCGGCGGCTCGTCGTACATCAGCGCGATGACGACCGGCCGCCCTTCGAGGCTCGGGTAGGCCGCCACCATCTGACCCTCCAGCGCGTAGCGCAGGTACACGCCGAGCTTGCGCTTGAGCCGATTGCGCTCGCGCCCGCCGTCCTTGGACCAGCGGCCGGTCTGGATGATCGACAGCAGCGCGCTGCCGTCGGCGTCCTCGGCGATGACGTCGATCTCGTCGGGAGCTTCGAGCCCGGGCATCCGGGCAGCGTACGCCCCGCGCGGCGGCGCCTGCACCCCGGCCGCGCGGCGTCACGGCGCCGCGCCGGGCGACACGGTTGCTGCGACTCGGTATTACGCGGTCCGGTCGGCGCGTGTGCCACCGCCCGCTCGCCGCAGCGCGAGGTAGGCGAGCAGCAGCACGACCGCGGCCACCTCGGCCACGACGGCGATGACGACCGCCGTGCGGAACGTCGGCTCGGTGTAGTCAAACAGGCCGGTGTCGGTCATCGAGATCAGCACAGCGACGAGGGCGCCCGCCGACAGCGCGACGGCGGCGACCGCGCCCAGAGCGGCGCGGCGGGTCGCCAGCAGGATCGTGACGACGCCCGCCGCGAGGCCGTTGAGCGCAAACAGCACGCCGATCGTCGGAACGTCTGCGATGAAGTCGGCGTACTGCTGCAGGTGCACCGCGCCCACGACGATGGTCGCAAGCGCGCCGAGGTAGCGCAGGACGGTGACGGCGCGCGCACGCCTCATCTGACGGTCACGGTCGCCTTCATGAACGGGTGCAGGGTGCAGTAATAGGCAAACGTGCCGGCCTTCGTCAGCTTGACGGCCGTGCTCTGACCCTTCTTCAGGATGTCGGTGTCGAACACGCCGTCGGGGTTGGGCGACGGCCCGGACGTCGCCGTGTGCGGCGCGCTGTCTTCGTTGGTGAACGTGATCTTCGTGCCGACCGGGACGGTGATCGCCGCGGGCTCGTACAGGAAGGTCTTGATCTGCACCGCGTCGATCGCCTTCGCGGGGCTGGCCGCTCGCTGGGTTTCCGCCGCGCTGGGCGCCCCGTCGTGGGCGACGAACACGACGCCGGTCGCAACGATGAGGGCTGCGCCGAGGAGCGCGAGGCCGCGATCAAGACGTTGTGAAAGCGGCTTGGACATCGACAGCTATTGCGCCGCTCACGCGCGAGCAGATCATTCACCGTCAGGACGAGAGGCGTCGACGGCCGACATGCGCCCGCGGCCCGGATGCGGGTTCCGCGGTGAGTCCGAGCGGCGGCGCGCCGGGCGCTGCGCCGCCCTGATCCGCGCGGCGCGCCGGCGCGTAGTGGCGGTCGATGCGGGCGCGTGCCCGCACACGCGCGCAAACGCGTCCGGAAGGAGTCGTGGCCCATGAGTTCCCTCGTCTCGCTCGTCAAGGGATTCCCCGGCAAACCGTCGCACGCGCCGCTGACCGACGTCAGCGTCGGCGCCTATACCGTCGGCGTCGCGATGCTCGTCGTCGGCGCCCTGGGCTTCGAGCAAGAGGCTATGGCAAAGGGGGGCCTGCTGGCGATATCGGGCGGGCTGATCGTTGCCGTGCCGACGTCCCTGACCGGGCTGCTCGACTGGTCTGACCTCGCCAAGGGGACGGCCAAGCGCAAGATCGCGAACGTCCACCTCGCGGTGATGCTGGCGGGGACGGCCGTGTTCGCCGCAGCATGGTTCGCGCAGCGCCCGGGCTACCTGGAGGGCGAGGTCACGGCGCTGGGCTTGCTGCTCGGGCTCGTGGCGTTCGGCCTGCTCGTCGTCGGCGGAACGCTCGGCGGCGCGCTCGCGTACGTGTACGGCGTGCGGGTCGTCAAGCAGGACGTGTCCGTCGCCGACGCGCTGATCCCCGGGCGAATCGAGGAGCAGGCCGCCGCCAGTCGCCACTCGCAGCGCGAGGTTGGGGTGGCGCCCGTTGAGCAGCCGGTCGCCGCGCCCGCGGGGACGGACACGAGTTCCGACGCGCGGGGGGAGCCGGCTGAGCCCGAGGTGTCGACGCGGGCGCACGCCGCCTCTCAGGCCGCCAGGTACCGGTTGTAGGACGGCGGCCGCGCGAGCACGCGCGTGTGCATTGCGGGCTCTGGGGACAAACGCGCCACACCGTCCATCTGTGATGGACAGCCCTGTATCATCCGCGTCGCCAAGCGCTCCGACAGCAAGGCGCACGGCGGGGGCCGCTCCCGCGAGGACATTGCCGCCACGACGTGGCAGCGAGAGGACTCGCGAACCAGGGAGGTTGTCATGATCAATGCCGTTCCTGCGGATCGCGCGCCGGTGCGAGCCCGCGACCTCGTCAGGCTCGGCGACCTGACGCTGACGGCCGAGCGCGAAGGCGCTGTTCACAGCATCTGCCTGTTCGGCGAGCTCGACCTGGCCAATGCCGACGCGGTCCAGGACGAGCTTGTGCGCGCGGAAGCCGGCGACGCCGATTCGATCCTCCTCGACCTCTCGGGCGTGACGTTCATCGACTCCACGGGCATCCGGCTGCTCGTCAGCGCCGCCGCGCGGTCACGTGCGGACGCCGACCGCTTCGTGCTGCTGCGGGGAGGCGCGGCGGTTCAGCGCGTGCTGCAGCTCACGGGCCTGGAAGATCAACTGCCGTTCGCCGACTGAACCGCAGCCGCCGGTCGGCGGCACGAGCGGGTGCGCCGACGAAGCGCGTGTCAGCTGGCTGACACGGTGCTGCTGGTGCTCGGGGGTGTGGGTATCGGATGCCGAGTTGCTGTTCTCGTTCATCCGAGTGAAAGGCTCTGATGCCAGTTACTTCTCGACGGTCTCGTGTGATGTGCAGTGGCGGCCTTGCCGTCGGCCTGTCGCTCGTGCTTGGTGTGTCGGTGGGTGCGCAGGGCGGCGGTTCGCAGGCGTGTCCGAACGAGGCGCAGGCTCCGATCATGGGGACGGCGGCTGGCGAGACGCTGAATGGAACGGCGGGTGCCGATCGCATCCTGGCCGGTGCCGGTGACGACCTCGTCAACGCGCTGCAGGCCAATGACTGCGTGCGCGGCGGCGGCGGCTTTGACGAGATCCAGGGCGGATCCGGCCGCGACACGATCTTCGGCGAGGAGGGTCCCGACGACCTGAGCGGTGGCGCCGATGCCGACCGCGTCCTGGGCGGCGACGGCTTTGACTTCGTGTCCGGCGGCCTGGGAGACGACGAGCTGCTCGGCGAGGACGGCCCCGACGACATCAACGGCGGTCGCGGCGCGGACGAGCTTGATGGTGGCAGCGGAGTCGACTTTCTCGAGGGTGGCCTGGGAGACGACGAGCTCGATGGCGGCGATCAGTCAGATCGCTTGTCCGGCGGCGACGACGACGACACGATCAGAGGCGGCGACGGCAACGACCGCCTCGCCGGCGGCCTGGAAAGCGACCGACTGATCGGCGGTGCCGGCAACGACCTGATCGACGGCGGCGACGGACGCAACCGCTACTCCGGCGGTGCGGGGCGCGACGTCATCGATGCAGCCAACGGCAGCGTCGAGACGATCAACTGCGGGACGGGCAGCGACACCGTCCGCGCCGACGCAACCGACCGCGTGATCGGCTGCGAGCGCGTCTTCCGGCTACGCCTGGTCACGCAGGGCTAGTGGACCGCCCACGAACCTGGGCGACCCACTACTAGGCGGCGGGTGCGACAGCGGGCGGGCGGCGACAAGCCGCCCGCCCGCCCGTGAGGCCACTACGCTGAGGGGGCCACGCGTCCGTTCATCCCGCTCTTCTGGCGTCTGTTCATCCCCAACGCGACCGTGCTCGCGGTCGTCTGCCTCGTCCTGACCGTCGAGCCGGCCAACGGGCGCGTCCTCGTGCTGAGCGCCGGCCTGGTCGCGACCCTCGTCATCAACGTGCTGCTGATGCGCCGCGCGTTCGCGCCCCTGTCGAAGCTGACGACGCTCATGGCCCGCGTCGACCCGTTGCGGCCCGGGCAGCGACTCGAGTCTCCGGGCCCCGCCTCGGAGGTCACGCTGCTGGCGCAGTCGTTCAACGCGATGCTCGACCGACTCGAGACCGAGCGGCGCGACAGCGCCCGGCGCGCGTCGGCCGCACAAGAGGATGAGCGCCGTCGCCTGGCAGGCGAGTTGCACGACGAGATCGGCCAGTCGCTGACGGCCATGGCACTGCAGCTCAACCGCCTGGCGGAGCGCTCTTCCGACGGTACGCGCGCGGAGGCGATCGACGCGCGGGACTCGGCACTGCAGCTCGTCGACGATGTCCGATCGCTTGCCCGCCAGCTGCGTCCCGAGGCACTCGACGAACTTGGCCTCGTGCCCGCCCTGACGAACCTCATCGAGCGCCTGTCGGCGCGCACCGGGCTGGTCATCGAGCGCGACCTCGAACGCAGTCTCGCGCCGCTTGCTCCGGATGCCGAGCTCGTGCTCTACCGCGTGGCACAGGAGAGCCTGACGAACGTCATCCGGCACGCCCGCGCCACGCACGCCGAGGTGACGCTCAAGAACGATCCCGAGGGTGTGGTGCTGGCCGTCCGCGACGACGGGCGCGGCATGGATGGCGAGCCGGCGGGCAACGGGGGTCTGCGCTTCATGCGCGAGCGCGCCGTCATGGTGGGTGGCGACCTGAGGATCACGACCGGTGCCAGCGGACGCGGAACCCAGGTCCGTCTGCGGGTGTCGAGCGAGCAACGCTCGCGATGACGACGCAGCGCAAGAGTCGCGTGCTGGTCGCCGACGATCACGCGATCTTGCGCCATGGCGTCAAGCGCCTGCTCGACGAGGAGCCGGATTTCGAAGTGGTCGCCGAAGCCTCGGATGGGAGCGAGGCGCTGCAGGTCGCGTTGTCGACCGAGCTTGATCTGGCCGTCCTCGACGTGTCCATGCCGCGCCTGACCGGTCTGCAAGCGGCGCGTCAGCTGCGCGAGCACCGGCCCGACCTGCGCGTGCTGATCTTGTCGATGCACGACAACGAGCAGTTCTTCTTCGAGGCGCTGCGGGCCGGCGCCTGCGGCTACGTGCTCAAGTCCGCGGCGCACGAGGATCTCGTCGTCGCCTGCCGCGCCGCCATCGGCGGGCAGTCGTTCGTCTACCCCAGCGCGCTGACGGCGCTGATCCGCGAGTACCTCGAACGCGGACCCGATGGCCAGCCGGAAGATCCGCTGACCGCACGCGAATCGGAGGTCGTCAAGCTCATCGCCGAAGGCCTGACCGCCAAGGAGATCGCCGACATCCTCGTCATCAGCGAAAAGACCGTCGACCGGCACCGATCAAACGTGCTGGAAAAGCTCGGGCTGCGCGACCGCGTCGCGCTGACGCGCTACGCCGTGCGCCGCGGCCTGATCGAGCCGTGAGGGTCACGCCGGCGGCTGCGGTGCGTCACCGGTGAGCAGCCAGCTGCCGTCGCGCCTGCGTTCGAGCTCGCCGTTGCGCGTCAGGCGCCGCAGCGCCGTCGAGGCCGTCGGGCGGCGCATGCACGTGAGGTCGGCGAGCGTCTCGTGCGTGAGAGCAAGCGGCACATGAACGCCGCCGGTCGTGACGCGACCCCAACGATCGGCGAGGTGCCACAGCAGCATGCGCATGCGCGTGTCCGCGTGTCGCACGTGGACGATCGCCAGCTGAAAGGCGAGCGTCCGCGACCGCTGCACCGTGCGTGACAGCAACTGCGACATGATGCTCGGCCAGCGCCGCACGGCGGCCACGAAACGCTCGTCGAGCATCGCGACCGTGCTGCGCTGCAGCGCCGTCCACGACACCGCAGCCGCGATCGAGCTCTGCTCCTCCGGATCCCACGGGCGCAGCACGTCTCCGGCCCCGATCAGCTCAGGGCAGTTGCGACCCTCAAAGCACAGCGCGCGCATGATCAGCCCGTCGAGGACGAGCAACCCGAAGCAGTTTCCCGGGCCCATCGGGCATGGCGGCGGCACCCACGAACCCGGATCGATCCACAGCTTCGGTGCCACCACGCCGCGGCGCAGCAGGTCTGTCGTGGTCCTGTCCAGGCCGCTGAGCAGGTCGGGGTCCTCGTCGAACACCCGCACGAAGTCGCCCGTCCACCCGCCGTCGTGCGGCGACGGCGCCCCCGGTCGCGACGGCAGCCTGCTGACGGCCCTGCCGGCCACCGCATCGCGACGCGCGGCAGGACTCGTCGTTGCCAGTGGTATCGCTGCTCCCATGCGGTCACCCGGTCTTTGATCGGTCGATCGTGTCGGCAGGCTTTCGCCGCCCTCCGTACCGGTGGTTCTCTCCGGCGCTTGACCGAGCAACCTGGGTGGCGACCCCCATAGAGCCCGTCTGTGACCCTCATCCGGCGCGAATCACCGCCCGCCGGCGCCTCATCGATCCGGGCCAGAGCCGATGTACCGCCCGCGGAAGAAGCGGATCGCGTCGACGCTCGCCGCGCGGAAGCTGTGACAGCCGAGCAGTCGTCGCCAAGCTGTCACGGCTACCGCGAAGGGCATGTTCTCGTTCGGCGTGACGATCGTCGCGAGCGGGACGGCCTCCTGTACGCGCTGCAGCTGCTCGATCTGTTCTTCGTCGAGCGAAGGGCGGTAGTGGATCACGATGATCCCGCGGCGGATCGCTCCGATCAGCGCCGGCTGCGGCGGCGTCTGTTCGTAGATGCCCGGGCGGCTCGCGCTGCCCGCGCGTCCGCTGGCGGCAGGCTGCAGTACCCCTTCCGCGCTCTCGCGTCGCAGCTCGCATCTCGCGGCCGTCGACGCGCTCACAAGCTCAGTCTCGCGTACGGGCGGCAGGCTGACTTCGTCACCCGCTCCGCGAAGCAGCTGCAGCCCGAGCGCCGCGACGGCGGCGCCTGCCGCAAGCCACAGACCGACGTACCGCAGGAGCGCTCGCCGGTGTGGCGGAGGAGACGGATACAACTCGTCGCGCCGCGCTTCCCGGGCATGAGGGCGCTCCCTCATCGTGACCGATGCCTCACGCCGGCTGCCTTCCCTGCGGCCGCCTGCGCCAGAACGCGGTGGTCAGGCGGCTGACGTCGCGCGTGAGCCGCGGCGTCGCGCGCGGCGGCGATGGGTACCGGCCGTGCGGCGGCCGGGCCCGTTCGTCCTGGTTTGCGGTCGGCCTGTACTTCCGCGCGCTGCTGGCGCCCCTCGTCAACCTCGTCGCCGTCGCGATCGCCTTATCGGCATCGCCGACGCCCGTCGTGAGCACGTGAGGGCGGCCGCCGCGGTTGGGCGCTGCGCGTGTGCAGCCGCAGGGCAGAGCTCTCAGCGCCGCCGCACCGCGCGCAGCGACCGCCCCGCCACCCGCGCCAGCGGCAGCGCTCCCTTGCGCCACCCGCGCTCGCGGTCGGCGTCGCGCGCCGAGCGTAGCCGCGCGAGCGCCCGCCAGGCGGCGACGAGCGTGCCGTCGTAGGGCTGCCACCACGCCATCCGCCCGGCCGGCGGGTCCCACGTGACGAGCTTCGGCTCCACCATCGCGCGCAGCGCGACGACGCCGCGCGCGCGGCCGATCCCGCTGCCGTGCACGGCGCCCCACGGCAGCTGCGGCTCGCTGCGCGTGACGACGTGGTCGTTCATCCAGACCATCCCGGCGCGGATCTCGCGCGCCACGCGGGCGCCCTTGTACTGATCCGCCGTCCAGACCGATGCGCCCAGCCCGCCGATCCCCGCGTTGCACAGCGCGATGCCCGCCTGCTCGGAACCGACCGCCTCGACCGCCAGCCAGGGCCCGGGTGCGTCCTCGCGCAGCAGCCGCGCGTCGTGCGGGACGCCCGACAGGACGGCGGGGGCGAAGTACCTGCCCGTGCGCCCGGCCGCCGTCACCGCGCCGCCGCAGTGCAGCGTCGCGCCCGCCGCGACGGCCTCGTCGATGAACACGACGAGCCGCTGCACGCGGTCGGCCGCCAGCAGCGGCCCGATCTCCGTGCGGGCGTCACCGGGATGGCCGACGCGCAGCTCGCGCGCCCGCACCACGACACCCGCGAGAAATCGCTCGAGGCGCTCCTCCAGAACGTAGGCGCGGGCGAGGCTGCCGCCCGACTGGCCGGCGTTGGCGAACGCGCCCCAGATCGCGCCGGCCACCGCGCGCGGGATGTTGGCGTCGGCGAGCACGAGCATCGCGTCCTTGCCGCCGACCTCGATCGTCGCGCGCTTGAGCTCGCGCGCGCACGCCTCGCCGACGTCGCGACCGGCCTGCGAGGAGCCGGTGAAGCGCACGTGCGCGATATCCGGCGCGGAGACGAGCGCGCGCGCCGTCTCGGGCGCGCCGTGCACGACCTGCAGCAGGCCCTCCGGGAGCCCCGCGCGCATGAACGCGCGTGCGATCCGCTCGGCGGCCAGGGCTGCCAGCGGGGACGGATGCAGCACGACGCCGTTTCCACCCATCAACGCGATCGCGATGTCGCCGCAGGGGGTCGCGAACGGCTCGGCGCCCGGCGTCAGGACGGCGACGACGCCGAGCGGCTCGAACGTCAGCCGCGCGCGCTTGACCGGCTGCAGCGAGCGTGACAGCCCGACGCGCTCGGGACCGAGGATTCGCGGCCCGTGCTCGGCGAGCCAGAGCAGCGTCTCGACGGCGGGCAGCAACTCCATCGTCTGGGCCTCGGCGACCGGTCGCCCCTGCTCGTTGACGATGATCCGCACAAGCTCGTCCCACTCGTCGATGATCGCCTGCGCGGCGCGCGACAGGTAGCGCGCGCGGTCGGCGTAGCGCAGCTGCGCCCACAGGTGCTGGACCTCGGCCGCTTCGGCGACCGCGGCGGGCACGTCCGCGGGCGCGGTCACCGCGACGCTGCCCAGGCGCGTCCCGTCGATCGGGCTCACGCAGGCGATCGTCGTGGCCGCGGTGGCGTGCGCCGGCATCGCTGCGGATTGTCTCACTCGCGCCCGCGCGCCCGCCGGATCTCCGCCAACCGCTCGCGCAGCGCTGCCTCCATCTCGTCGGGTTCGTAGAAGCGAGCGCCGACGACCTCGTCGGGGACCACCTCCTGTGGCCCGAGATGGCCGGGATGGTCGTGCGGGCTGTCGTAGCCGACGGCCTGCGAGCGGATCTGCGGCGGCGGCGCGGCCGCGCCGAACTGGCGCACGTGGTGCATCGCCGCGCCGATCGACTTCGTCGCCGCCTTGGACTTCGGCGCGAGCGCGAGGTAGATCGTCGCCTGCGACAGCGCGTGGATGCACTCCGGCAGGCCGACATGCTCGACCGCCGCTGCGGCCGCGACCGCGATCACGAGCGCCTGCGGGTCGGCGTTGCCGATGTCCTCTGACGCCAGGATCACCATCCGCCGCACGAGAAAGCGCGCGTCCTCGCCGCCCTCGAGCATGACCGCCAGGTAGTACAGCGCGGCGTCGGGATCGGAGGCGCGCGTGGCCTTGATCCACGCCGAGATGTAGTCGTAGTGCTGGTCGCCGGCGCGATCGAAGCGCAGCGCCTTGCGCTGCAGCGCCTGTTCGGCGCCAGCCTGCGTGACGCTCTCGCCCGCGCCCGCCGTCTCGCAGGCGAGCTCGAGCGCCGCCAGCGCAGTCCGCGCGTCGCCGCCGGCGCGCGCGGCGAGGAACTCGAGCACCTCGTCGGGCACGGCTGCCGCGGCGCACTCGCCTTGTCTCAGCGCACGGCGCAGCAGCGACTCGATGTCGCGCGGGAGCAGCTCGTGCAGCTCATAGACCTGGCAGCGGCTCAGCAGCGCCGAGTTGACCTCGAAGTACGGGTTCTCCGTCGTCGCCCCGATCAGCGTGACGAGGCCCTCCTCGACGGCGGGCAGCAGCGCGTCCTGCTGGGCCTTGTTGAAGCGGTGGATCTCGTCGAGGAAGAAAACCGTCGGCTCGCCGCTTGACCGGCGCCGGTGCGCCGCGCGATCGATCACGCCGCGCACCTCGGCGCGCCCGGCCTGCACCGCGCTGAGCTCCTCGAAGGCGGCGCGCGCCGAGTTCGCCACGATCCGCGCGAGCGTCGTCTTGCCGCTGCCCGGCGGTCCGTGCAGGACCATCGAGTGCGGGCGCCCGTCGGCGATCGCGCGGCGCAGCGTCGTCGGCTCCTCGGGCGTGCCGAGCAGGTGCTCCTGGCCGACGAGCTCGTCCAGCGTGCGCGGGCGCATGCGGACGGCCAGCGGCGCATCGGCGGGCGGGACGGGCGTGGCGGTGACCGGAACGGGCTCGTCGCCCATGTCGAAGAGCTGGTCGGCGATGTGCCAAGTATCACGGGCCGTCCGGGCCGATCGGAGGATCGGCCGTTACCGCGCCGCGATCAGCGGGCACCCGCGCCCCATGGCTACCACCACATCACGCCCGCTCGCCGTCGTCACCGGAGCGTCCTCCGGCATCGGGCGCGAGCTGGCCAAGCAATTCGCCTCGAACGACTTCGACCTGATCATCGCGGCGGAGGACGGCGAGCTGCAGAGCGCGGCGCGCGAGCTCGAGCAACTCGGCGCAGCGGTCGACGCGGTGCAGGTCGACCTCAGCACGGAGGCCGGCGTGGACGAGCTGCACCGCCGGATGACCGCCGCCGGCCGCCCGGTCGCCGCGGTCGCGCTGAACGCGGGGGTCGGAGCGGGCGGCGAGTTCGCCAACGGCACCGACCTGGAGGACGAGCTGCGCGTCGTCGACCTCAACGTGCGCGGGACCGTGCACCTCGCCAAGCACGTCGTGCGCGACATGGTCGAGCGCGGCGAGGGGCGGATCCTGCTGACCTCGTCGATCGCGTCGACGATGCCCGGCACGTTCCAGGCCGTCTACAACGCGTCGAAGTCCTTCGTGCAGTCCTTCGCCCTCGCGCTGCGCGCGGAGCTCAAGGACACCGGCGTCACCGTGACGTCGCTGATGCCGGGCCCCACCGAGACGGAGTTCTTCGAGCGCGCCGACATGACCGACACGCCCGTCGGCGCCGGCCCGCAGGACGATCCGGCCGACGTCGCGCGCGACGGCTTCGAGGCGCTGATGGCCGGCAAGGAACGCGTCGTGTCGGCCTCGATGACCACGAAGATGCAGGGGCGCATGAGCCGCCTGCTGCCCGACGCCGCCAAGGCGCGGGCGCACGCGCTGATGGCAAAGCCCGGCGGGGCAGAGCAGCTGAAGCGCAAGTTCCCCCCGCAGCCGATCAAGGCGACCGCCCACGGCGTCATCGACTATGGCTTCTTCGCGCTGATGACCGCCGGCCCCGTCCTGCTGAAGCTCAACCCGCGGATCCGCAACATCAGCTGGGCGGTGGCGGCGACGCAGGGCACGATCAACGCGCTCACCGACCATCCGGTGGCCCTGAAGCGGCTGATCCCGATGCGGATCCACGGCTGGCTCGAATTGGCGTCGGCGCCTGCCGTCATCGCGCTGCCGCCGCTTGCGGGCGCGGTCGGCGACCGGCGCGCGCGCACCGCCTGGCTCACCGCGCTGACCCTGCTGGCGACGAACTACACGCTGACCGACTACGAGGCTCCCGCCGACTCCTGAGCGGTGTCCACGGATCGATCCGTCGGGTAGCGCAGCTGCGACACGGCGTGTGGCGGCGCGGCTATCGTCGCGTCGATGAAGCGCGCGCGCCTGCTGCCGGGGCTGGCACTGATCGTCCTCGCGGCGCTGGCACCGGTGTCCTGCTCGAGCGACGAGCAGGCCGCCAACGGCGACCCCGTCGCGGGCAAGCGACTGTTCGCGGCGCAGGGCTGCGACGGCTGTCACACGTTCAAGGCGGCCGGTTCCAAGGGCACCGTCGGCCCCGACCTCGACGACGCGAGCCCCAACCCGCGCCGCGTCCTCGCGCAGCTGCGCAAGCCGGGCGGGATCATGCCGAGCTTCGCCGACAAGCTGTCAGATGACGAGAAGGCCGACCTGGCCGCCTTTGTCGGCGCCGGCAACGCCTCGGGCAAGGCCGTCGCAGAGCCGTTCGCCCCCGACGACAAGCGGCTGGCCGACTGCCGCGACGGCAACACGGAGTGCCTCGAGCAGGCGTTCGGCAACCTCGTCTTCAACGACGGCCCGAAGCCCGCGCTCGACAGGCTGCAGTCGATGATGACGTCCGACGCGGCGGTCGCAGGCGACTGTCACCGCATCGCGCACCGGATGGGGTCGGCCGCGCTGGCGCGCTTCAAGGACAAGGTCGCGCCGGCGTTCGTCGCCGGCAGCGCGGTCTGCGCGTCGGGCTACTACCACGGCATCGTCGAGCGGGCGTTCCTCGGCCAACCCACCGCCAGGCTCGCCGTCGTCGCGCGCCAGCTGTGCAGCGATCCGCAGATCACCGAGCAGCGCTTTCTCTTCTACCAGTGCATCCACGGCCTCGGCCACGGGCTGATGATCTACACGGGCTATGACCTGCCGGGGTCGCTGAAGATCTGCGACGACCTGCGCACGGGCTTTGACCGCGTCTCCTGCACCGGCGGCGTCTTCATGGAGAACTTCAACTCCTCCTATGGCGTGACGTCGAAGTATCTGCGCAAGACCGACCCGATCTACCCCTGCAACAGCGTCGTCGAGCGCCACAAGCTCTACTGCTATCTGCTCGTGACCGCCAACCTCCTGCGCGTCACCAACTACGATCAGGCCAAGACGGCGGACCTCTGCCGGCGCAGCGAGAAGCCGTGGGTCAAGACGTGCTTTGAGTCCTTCGGCCGCGACGTCTCCGGGATCGCCGGCAAGAGCGCGAGCAAGGCGCTGGCAGGCTGCCGCCTGGCCGAGGCCAACGAGGGCGACTGCCTGTACGGCGTCGCGCGCGAGATCGTCAACGCCGATGCCGAGGGCGAGCGCGGCGGGCGCCTGTGTGCGCGCGCCCCGGCGCGCCACCGCGCGTACTGCTACGAGGGCGTCGGCTCGGTGCTGGCCGCACTCGAGCCGATTGAGCAGGCGCTGACCGCGCGCTGTCGCAAGGTCAGCGGGCGCCACGCGCGCAGCTGCCTGCGCGGCGCGGGGCTCGTGTCGTAGTCGACCGGGTTGCACGGCCTGGCGCGCGGCAGATGGGGCCCGCACCCGATCGAGGCCGCGCCCGCCGCGCCGTAACATGAACGCGATCGTGGCCGAGGATCTCCAGCAGGACGCGACCGAGCTGTTGCAGCGGCTGATCCGCTGCAACACGGTCAACCCGCCCGGCAACGAGCGCGTGCTGCAGGAGCAGCTCGCCGCCGATCTGCGCGATGCCGGCTTCGACGTCGCGCTGCGCGGGGCGCAGCCCGAGCGCCCGAACCTCGTGGCGCGCCTGCGCGGCATCGCCGACGGCCCGACCCTCTGCCTGCTCTCGCACGTCGACACCGTTCTCGCGACGCCGGCGGACTGGACGCACGACCCGTGGTCTGGCGACCTCGCCGACGGCTTCGTCTGGGGCCGCGGCGCGCAGGACATGAAGTCCCAGACCGCGGCCGAGGTGGCCGCGGCGCTGTCGCTCGCGCGCTCGGGCTGGCGACCCGCGCGCGGCGACCTGCTCGTCGTCGTCGTCGTCGACGAGGAGGTCGGCGGCGAGCTCGGAGCGATCTGGATGTGCGAGCACCACCCCGACCTCGTGCGCTGCGACTACCTGCTCAACGAGGGCGCCGGTGCCGTCATCCCCTACGACGGCGAGCGGCTGTACGGCGTCTGTGTCGCCGAGAAGGGCGTCTTTCGCTTCCGCGTCCTGACCGACGGGATCGCCGGGCACGCGTCGATCCCGAAGATCGGCGACAACGCGCTGCTGAAGATGGCGCCGCTGCTGGCGCGGATGGGCGAGCGCCAGCCCGGCTATGACCTGACCGAGGGTCCGCGGGCGCTGCTGGAGGGCCTGGGCCTCGAGGTCAACGGCGGCGTGGGCGGGGTCGAATTCGCGCTGGAGCGCCTGCGCGCGAACGATCCGGGCCTCGCGCTGCTCGTCGAGCCGATGCTCGGCGTGACGCTCGCGCCGACGCGGATCTGGGGCTCGGAGAAGATCAACGTCATCCCCGCGAGCGCCGAGCTGCGCGTCGACTGCCGCGTCCCGCCCGGCCTCGGCGAGGAGCATGCGCTCACCCGAATCCGCGAGGTGCTCGGCGACGACGGCTACCGCCTGGAGTTCACCGAGCAGGTCGTCGGCAACGCGTCGCCCGTCAGCTCACCGCTGATGGACGCGATCGAGGGCTGGCTGCGGGTGAACGACCCGGGCTGCCGCGTTGTTCCGACGATCCTGCCCGGCTTCACGGACTCGCGCACGTTTCGCGACGCGTTCCCCGAATGCGTCGCCTACGGATTCTTCCCGCAGCGCCACATGAACCTCTACGAGACATCACCCCTGATCCACGCCGCCGACGAGCGCATCGACGCACGTGACCTCGGCTTCGCGGCGACCTTCTTCCACGACATCTGCAAGGAGCTGCTCGGTGGCTGACAAGCTGCGACTCGGCGGGATGGCGCTGCGCAACGGACTGCTCGTCCACGGCCCGACGCACTGGGCTGCCTCGGTGCGCCGCCGCGACGGATCGATCGCCACGGCCTCAGGCCGCAAGCCGCGCGTGCCTGGCGTCGAGAAGCTCGCCGGCGTGCGCGGCGTCGTGCGGCTCGGCGAGGCGATGGTCGTCATCCCGCTCGTCAAGCGCGCACTGCCCGAGGCAAGGCTTCCGTTTCAGGACGTCCGCGTGCTCGGCTCGATGCTCGCCGCGGCCGGGGGCGGGCGCCTGCTGCGCAGCCGCCTGAAGTCCGGCACCGGTGCCGAGGCCGTACTCGCCGCGGTATCGCTGCTGCCGAGCATCGTCGCCCTGCGCGGCGGCGAGCTCGCCGAGTACCACGGCGTCGAGCACAAGGCGATCGCCGCCTACGAGGACGACAAGCCCGACGCCGCCGACGCCGCCAAGGAGCACGACCGCTGCGGCTCGCACCTCATGACGCCCCTGCTGGCCTCCAACCTCGCCGGCGCCGCGCTGCTGCGCCACACGCTCGGCCGGCCCGGGCCGGCCGCGCAGTTCGCCGTCGGCGTGGCGTCGCTGGGCATCGCCGTCGAGGTGTTCGTCTGGAGCGAGAAGCACGCCGGCAGCGCCGCCGCGCGCGCGCTGCGCCGCCCCGGACACGAGCTGCAGCGCCTGCTCGGCACGCGCGAGCCGAGCGAGCGCCAGCTCGAGGTCGGGCGCGCCGCGCTCGCCGAGATCCTGCGGGTCGAGTCACCCCCGCCAACCGGCTGATGATCAAAGGCACACAGGCATGAACGCCGAAGGCTCAAACGCATGAACGCAACGCAAGCAATCCCCGACCAGAGCTTCATGGACAACGTGAAGGACTTCGGCCTGGAGTGGTCGGGCGTCTTCACGATCATCTTCATGTTCCTGATCTGCTTCTTCCTGTGGCGCACGCTGAAGCTGATGCCGCGCACGAAGCCGGTGCAGATCAAGCCGGAGGTCAAGACGTCGATCGGCTGGGACGACATCGCCGGCGTCGACGACGCCAAGGACGAGCTGCGCGAGGTCGTCGAGTTTCTGCGCAACCCCAAGGAGTTCGCCAAGCTCGGCGCCCGCGTGCCCGCCGGCGTGCTGCTGCACGGCCCGCCCGGCACCGGCAAGACGCTGCTCGCCAAGGCCGTCGCGCACGAGTCCGGCGCGCAGTTCTTCTCGCAGTCGGCGGCTTCGTTCGTCGAGATGTTCGCGGGCCTCGGCGCGGCGCGCATCCGGCGCCTGTTTCGCGAGGCGCGCAAGCACGCGCCGGCGATCATCTTCATCGACGAGCTCGACGCCGTGGGCGGCAGGCGCGGCTCGGACTTCTCCGGCGAGCGCGAGCAGACGCTCAACCAGCTGCTCGTCGAGATGGACGGCTTCAACTCGACCGGGGACATCGTCGTCATGGCCGCCTCGAACCTGCTCGAGAAGCTCGACCCGGCGCTGCTGCGCCCCGGGCGCTTTGACCGCCAGGTGTTCGTCTCGCCGCCCGACATCAGCGGCCGCGAGCGGATCCTCGGCGTGCACACCCGCGACAAGCCGCTGCGCGACGAGGTCGACCTCGCGAACGTCGCCGCCCAGACGAGCGGCCTGACCGGCGCCGACCTGGCCAATCTCGCCAACGAGGCGGCGATCCGCTGCGCGCGGCGCCAGGGCCTGGCGCTCAGCCGCGAGGACTTCAACCAGGCGCTCGAGCGCGTCATCGCGGGCGTGCAGTCGCGGCGCGTCCTCAACGCGCACGAGAAGCGCGTCGTCGCCTACCACGAGGCGGGGCACGCGCTGTGCGCCGAGCTGCTGCCCGGCGTCGACCGCGTGCACAAGATCTCGATCGTCCCGCGCGGGCGGGCGCTGGGCTTCACGCTCAACCTGCCCGACGAGGATCGCTACCTGAAGACGCGCGAGGAGCTGATCGACCACATGACGGTGCTGCTCGGCGGCCGGATGGCCGAGCAGATCGTCTTCGGCGAGGTGACGACCGGCGCGTCGGACGACCTCAAGCGGGTAGCCGAGGTTGCGCGCGCGATGGTCTACGACTACGCGATGGGAACCCCCGGAACCGCGCAGCGCGCGATCGCCGAGGCCGACGTCGGCTCCGAGCAGTTTCGCCGCGTGCGCGACGAGGAACAGCACGAGCTCGCCTTCGAGGCGCAGCGCGCGGCGACCGAGTTGCTGACGAGTCAGCGCAGCAAGCTCGAAGAGTTCGCCCAGGCGCTGCTCGAGGACGAGGTGCTCGAGCGCGCCGACATCGACCGCATCATGGAGGGCGTCCCGCGCATGCAGCGCAGCGGCGGACACCCGGGGCTGCGCGTCGTCGCCGCCGCGGCGCCGGGGCCCGAGGAGGACCCGCGCGCCTCGCGCACGTCCGCGCCGCCGCCGCCGCCCTGACACGGTCGCGCCAATAGGATGCGCGCATGTTCAACCGCGTCGACCACATCGGCGTCGCCGTCGAGGACATCGACGCGTCGCTGGAGCTCTACGAGCGCGACTACGGCATGACGCTCGTGCATCGCGAGACCGTCGCCGAGCAGGGTGTCGAGGCCGTGCTGCTGGACGTCGGCGAGAACCACATCGAGCTGCTGGCAGCGACCGGGCCCGACACGCCCGTCGGCAAGTTCATCGCCAAGAAGGGCCCAGGCATGCACCACGTCGCCTACCAGGTCGACGACATCGAAGCGGCGCTCGCGGCGCTCAAGGAGGCCGGTTTGAAGCTCATCGACGAAACCCCGCGGACCGGGATCCGCAACTCGCGGGTCGCCTTCCTGCACCCGAAGACGGCGGGCGGGCTGCTGACCGAGATCGTCCAGCCGGCGGAGCTGCACTGATGGCTCTGCAACGTGTCACGATCGGCATGACGGCCCACGCGCAGCTGCTCGCCGTGCGCATCGAGGACGACGTGCTCGACGCGCTGTTGGAGGCGGTCAAGGGCGGCGACTGGCACGACCTCACCGTCGAGGACGGCACGATCAGGCTGAACCTCAGCCAGGTGCTGTACGTGCGCACGACGCTCGACGAGCACAAGGTGGGCTTCGGCGCCGCGTAGACCTCTCGGCGGGACCGACGCAACCTATCGGTGGCGCCCGTTGCACCGACAGGGGAGAATGTCTCGTGATGCCCCGCCTGAAGCTCGGCCCGCTGCTGCGCTACGTCTCCGACACGGAGGCGACCGTCTGGGTGGAGACCGACGCTCCGTGCCAGGTCACGGTGCTCGACCGCACCGCGTCGACCTTCACCGTCGGCGGGCATCACTACGCGCTTGTCGTGCTCGATGGCCTCGCCCCGGCCAGCACGTTGCCCTACGAGGTCCATCTCGACGGCGTGTCGTGCTGGCCGCTGCCCGACGATCCGTATCCGCCCTGCATCATCCGCACCCACAGCCACGACGAGTCGCTGCGGCTGGCGTTCGGCTCCTGCCGCGTGTCGCTGCCGCACACCAAGCCGTACGTGCTCAGCAAGGACGAGGACTCGCGCGGGCGTGAGGTGGATGCGCTGCTGGCGCTCGTCGAGCGCATGCGCGCCGAGCCGTGCTCGGAGTGGCCCGACGCGTTCTTGCTGCTCGGCGATCAGGTCTACGCCGACGAGGTCTCGCCCGGTACGAAGGAGCTGATCGAGTCGCGTCGCGGCGAGGCCGGCCCGCCGCCCGACGAGGTCGGCGACTTCGAGGAGTACACGTCGCTGTACTGCGAGAGCTGGAGCGACCCCGCGCTGCGCTGGCTGCTCTCGACGGTGTCCAGCGCGATGATCTTCGACGACCACGACGTCCACGACGACTGGAACATCTCCGAGGCCTGGGTCGAGATGATGCGCGCCGAGCCGTGGTGGGAGGACCGCATCCTGGGCGCGTACATGTCCTACTGGATCTACCAGCACCTCGGAAACCTCTCGCCCGCGCGCCTCTACGACGACCCGATCTTCTGCGCCGTGCAACAGCACGAGGGAGATGCCTTCGAGCTCGTCCGTGACTTCGCGCGCACCGTCGCGCGCGAGATCGCCGGCGCGCGCTGGAGCTTTCACCGCGACTTCGGCCGCAACCGCCTGCTCGTGGTCGACTCGCGCGCGGGGCGCGTGCTGTCGGAGGGCCGGCGCCAGATGCTGTCCGACACGGAGTGGGAGTGGGTCGAGGACCGCTGCTCTGGCGACTTCGACCACCTGATCATCGGAACCTCCCTGCCGGTCATGCTCGGCCCCGGGATGCACCACCTCGAGGCGTGGAACGAAGCCGTCTGCGACGGCGCATGGGGCGGCCTCGCCGCACGGCTGAGCGAGAAGGTCCGCCAGGCGCTCGACCTCGAGCACTGGGCCGCCTTCCAGCACTGCTTCGGCCGCCTGTCGGTGCTGCTCGAGGACGTCGCCGCGGGCCGCCGCGGGCCCGCCCCGGCGACGATCATGCTGCTGTCGGGCGACGTGCATCACGCCTACGTCGCGGAGGCCTGGTTTCCCGGCCGCGACGTGTCCAGCCGCGTGCTGCAGGCGACGTGCTCGCCGATCCGCAACCCGCTCGACAAGCGCGAGCGCCGGGCGCTGCGGGCGGCCTTCACGCGACCCGTGGCCGCGTTCGCGCGCCGCATGTCGCGCGCCGCCGGCGTAGCGCCGTCGCCGATGCAGTGGGCGTTCGCCCAGGAGCCCACCTTCGACAACCAGATCGCGCGCCTGGACCTGCGCGGGCGCGACGCCCAGCTGGCGATCGAGAAGACCGTTCCCGAGGATTGGCAGGCTCCACGCCTGCACCCGATCGTGTCGCTGGACGTGGCGCCGAAGGCGCCGTCCGCGAGCTGATCTGTTACCAGCCTCCGCCGACATCGAGGTCTGCGAACAGGGCAGCCAGCGCGCCCGCGCGCACCGGTCCGATCCCGGGAACCCGGCGCAGCTCGTCGCCACTGGCGCCGAACACCGCCGCGAGCGAGCCGAAGTGCTCGAGCAGCCGGCGCGCGCCGACAGCGGCGATCCCGGGCAGGCAGGTCAGGACGTCCTGCGCCACGCGCGCGCGGTCCTCGGTCGGGCGTCGCGGGCGCGGCCTGCCACGCGCCTCGGTCGGGCCGCGGCGCTCGAGCGTCAGCAGCCGTCCGAGCCAGCGCGCCGTGTCGTCGGCGTCCTCGGTGACGAGCACCGCGGCACCGCTCAGCAGCACGCGGGCGAGGCTTCCCCGCCAGCTGCTCGGCGCGATGTGGACCGGCGTGCCTTCGACGATCACGACGACGGTCTCGTAGGCCTCGGCGAGGCGCTGCACCTGCTCGAAGAGCCGGCGGTCCTTGATCGATGCCGCGAGGTCCGATCCCGTCTTGCGCTCGACGACGACCCGCTCGGACAGCACGTAGTCGCCGACCGGAAGCTGGCTCGCCGTCGCCTCGAAGCCGGCTCGCCTCAGCGCGTCGGGGATGCCCGAGCGCGCTTCACGGTGGTCATAGAGAAATGACGGCGCGTCGTCCATGTGGATGCAGTCCTTCCCCTGCGGGCGGGCTGTTTGCACCGCGCGCGGCGCGGGAATCAGGGCGCGGCAAGTCCAGGCCAGAGCGCGTGCCTGGCTCGTAGAGCGCGTCCGCTCGTCCTCCCTGGGACGCCCGTCCGCCCTCGCGGACATCCCGCCGTGAGGGCGGCGCTCTACGGCGATCTCAGCCGCGCGTCGCCTCCGAGTCGGGGGGCTCGGGCTCGAAGCCGACCTGGGGGTCGCGATCGGGCATCGGCACCGCTGCGCTTTCGGTCGGCGGCACGTCAGCGCCCGGCGGCACATCCGTGTTGGCCTTGTCGGACGTCAACGACCGCACGAACTCAGACAGCTTGGACATGATCGCCACGATCCACCTCCTCGTTCTCGCGCTGGCCGCCGCCGGGTGGGCGACCGAACACATGCCCTACCCGCGGTGTGTCGCGGCGACTCCCTACAGCTCGCGTCTGGCGAGCTTCGTCAGCGCCTCCTTGGCCTTCGCCCCGGCGACGCGGCCGTTCCAGCGCTCGAGGTCGATCTGATCGGAGCGGTCGAGGTCGCGCTCGAACTGCTCGTCGAGCAGGCCGCCGAACTCGCGCGAGCTGATGCACAGCGTGACCTCGTCCTGCAGCTGAAAGGAGCGATTGTCGAAGTTCACCGAGCCGACGGAGGACCAGACGCCGTCGATCGTCAGCGTCTTCGCATGGATCATCGTCGGGGCGAACTCGAAGATCTTCACGCCGCCTTCGAGCAGCTCCTCGTAGGTCGCGCGCCCCGCCTGGCGCACGAACTCCTTGTCGGTGTGGCGCCCCGGGACGAGCACGCGCACGTCGACCCCGCGTTGCGCGGCGTCGGTCAGCGCCTTGCTGAACGCGGGCCGCGGCGCGAAGTAGGCGGAGGTGAGGTGCAGGCTCGTGCGCGCGCACTCGATCGCGAGGAAGTAGAGCGCCTCGATGTTCGTGTCGCCGACCGTCGCGGTCGAGCGCACGACCTGCATCGCTGCGTCGTCGCTGCTCGGCTTGAGCTCGGGCAGGTACTGCTCGCCGACCAGCACGTCGCCGGTCGCCTCGAGCCAGTTCTCGGCGAACGCGCCCTGCAGCCCGCGCACGATTGGGCCGCGCACGCGCACATGGGTGTCGCGCCAGTGCTCGGGGTCCTGCGCGTTGCCGGTCCACTGGTCGGCGATCCCGACGCCGCCCACCATCCCGACCTCGCCGTCGACGATCAGCAGCTTGCGGTGCGTGCGGTTGTTCAGGCGGCGCACCGCGTAGGGCTTGGGCGGGCGGAAGTACGCGAACGTCACGCCCGACTCGTCCATCTTCTTGACGAGCCGGCGGTCCATCTTCGCGCTGCCGACCGCGTCGAGCAGGACGTTCACCTCGATGCCGGCCTTCGCGCGGTCGCACAGCGCGGCAGCGATCTCACCGGCGATGTCGCCGCTCCAGTACAGGTAGGACAGGAAGTTCAGCGTCTGCTGCGCGCCGCGCATCGTCTCGATCATCGCCGGGAAGATCTGGTCTCCGTTGATGAACAGCTCGATGTCGTTGCCGTGCGTGATCGGCGCCATCGTGATCGCCTCGGTCGCGCGCAGGAACTCCGCGGAGCCGACCTCGATGTCCTTGCCGCGCAGCTCGTAGCCCTGGCCCTGCTCGCGGCGGTGGCGCAGCGAGTCGCTCGCATACCAGGCGGCGGCGCCGGCCGCGATCGCCGTCGGCCAGCGCTTGTTCACGGCGCGATCACGACGTCGAAGCCGCCTGGATGCAACGTGAAGTGCGCAGGCTCGCAGCGGCAGGTCTCGCCGTCGACGTTGAACGTCCGGTGGCCTGCGACCTCGACGTGGATCTGCGCGCCGCGCTCGTGCGCGACGTCTGCCTGCGCGGTCAGACGACCGGTCTTCATGCCATAGGCGCGACGCACGAGGCCGACGCGCGAACCCGCCGGCACGACGGCGACGTCGAGCATCGCGTCCTGCGCGCTCGTGCCACCGATCTCGCTGCCGCCGCCGAACGCGCCGGTCACGGCGACGACGACCTGCCACGCGTCGCCCTCGTAGCGGCATGCGCCGTCGGTCGCGACGGTGCAGTGCAGCGGCGTCGCGGTGACGCCGGCCTTGATGGCGCCAAGTGCGTAGGCGAGCGGGCCCAGGCGCGACTTGTGCGGCTTGGCGGCCTGCGCCGCGGCAACCGACAGCCCGGCCGAGGCGGCATTGACGAAGGGCCGCTCGCCGGCCAGGCCGAGCTCGGCGCGGCCCGTCGGCGCGGATGGGTCGCGGGCGAGCGCGCACGCGGCCTCGAGGTCGCCGAACGGCAGCTCCTTCGCGCGGGCGAAGTCGTTGGCGGTGCCGACCGCGATGACGGCGAGCGGGACGCGCAACTGTGCGGCGCAGAGCGCGGCCGGCCCGACCGAGCCGTCGCCGCCGGCAACCACGACGCGATCCGGCGGGCCCGCGGCGCGCAGGGCCTCCAGCGCCCGGTCCTGCAGGTTGCCGCCGTCGCGGTCGGCGATCTGCTCGATCGCGACGCAGGAGACGGCCGCGCCGTCGGCGCCCAGCAGCGCCTCGAGCTCGTCGGGCTCGGGGGCGGTCCCCGAGCGTGGGTTCGCGATCAGGGCCAGCCGCACGCGGGGAGTCTCCCCTATCGCAGGCTGCATGGGAGCGCGGTGGACGAGCGTCCGATTCGCGCCGCCGGCCGACCGCAGCCGCGCGGCTATCGTCCCTCGCCGTGAATGCCCCCGTGCCGCCCGTCCCCGATCCCGCGGCACGCCAGTCGCTGCGGGCCCGCCTGCGCGGCGGGCCGCTCGCCCGCGCGATCGCCAAGGTCGACGTGGCTCTGTACCGCGTGCTGCGCGAGCACGGCCACGACCCCGCGCTCGAGACGCCGATCCGCCGCTTCTCGAGCCTCGGCGAGCATGCGGCGATCTGGCTGGCGCTCGGGCTCGCCGGCGCGCTGCTCGACGGCCCGCAGCGCGGTCACTGGCTGCGCGCGACCCGCTCGGTGCTCGTCGCCTATGTGCTCAACACGGTGCTGAAGACCGTCGTGCGCCGCAAGCGCCCGCACCTGGAGAAGTTGCCCGCGCTGATCTCGACGCCGACGTCGCTGAGCTTCCCGTCGGCGCACGCCTCGTCGTCGTTCGCCGCGGCGCGCGCGTACTCGGGGCTGCTGCCGGCAGCGGCGCCGCTGTATCCCGCAGCCACGGCGATGGCGCTGTCGCGCGTCTACCTCGGCGTGCACTATCCGTCGGACATCGCGGCCGGCGCGCTGCTCGGCATCCTCGTCGGCAGCACGGGCCGGGCGACCCCGTGAAGGTCGGGATCGTGGGGATGCCGAACGCCGGCAAGTCCTCGCTGTTCAACGCGCTGACGCGGGCGGGCGTCGACGCCGCGAACTACCCGTTCACGACGATCGAGCCGAACGTCGCGGTCGTGGCGGTCGCCGACGAGCGCCTGGATGCCGTCGCGCGCGTCGTGCGCGCCTGCGAGATCGTCCCGGACACGATCGACTTCCACGACATCGCCGGGCTCGTCGCCGGCGCGCACAGCGGCGAGGGCCTGGGCAACCGCTTTCTGGCGAACATCCGCGAGACCGACGCGATCGTGCACGTGGTCCGCGCGCACCACGACGAGTCGATCATCCATCCCGACGGCCGCGTCGACCCGCTCGCCGACATCGAGACGATCGAGACCGAGCTCATCTACGCCGACCTCGAACAGGCCGAGCGCCGCCACGATCGCGTCGTGCGCACAGCGCGCTCGGGCGAGCGCGCGGCGATCGCCGAGGAGGCGTGGCTGCGCGAGCTGATCGGCGCGCTGCAGTCCGGCCGCCCGGCGCGCACCGTGCCGCCGCCCGACGACGCGCCGCACGCGCTGCGCGACCTCGGCCCGCTGACGGCCAAGCCGGTGCTGTTCGTCGCCAACGTCGACGAGGGCTCCCACGAGGTGCCGCCCGCGGTCGCCGAGCACGCCGCCGCACAGGGCGCCGTCGCGGTCGCGGTCTCCAGCCGGATCGAATCAGAGCTCGCCGAGCTCGACGACGAGGACGCCGCCGCGATGCGCGCCGACCTCGGGCTCTCGGAGACCGGCCTGCAGCGCGTCGTCGGCGGCGCGTTCTCGCTGCTTGACCTGATCGCGTTCTTCACCGCCGGCGAGGACAAGCCCGCGCAGTCCTGGCACCTGCGCCGCGGCCGTACCGCCTGGCACGCCGCCGGCGAGATCCACTCGGACATCCAGCGTGGCTTCGTGCGCGCCGAGGTCATCGGCTGGCAGGAGCTCGTCGATGCCGGCGGCTACGCCGGCGGGCGCGACCGCGGAACGCTGCGCCTGGAGGGCCGTGACTACCAGATGCGTGACGGTGACGTGATGACGGTGAAGTTCACGCCTTAGGGCATCGTTCACCTCTCAGCACCTGACGCCCCCCACTGTTGTCACCGACGGCCGGCGCGGATCAGTCCTTGGAGATCGTCATCCCCATGAAGATGCCCACGATGAGGGCGACGAAGCCGGTCGCCATGACCGCCCACGTTCCGACCTGCGCAGCAGCCTGGGCGGCCTGCAGCCCCGCCGTCGTAGCGGTCTGCGTCGCCTGCATGCCGGCGGTCGTAGCGGTCTGCGTCGCCTGCGCCGTCTCCAGCGCGTGAATTCGCTCCTGCGTCTCGTCAGCATCCATTGCGGTCGCTCCTTCGTGTTCGTTGTCGATGTCCATAGCGAAGTGCCCCGTACCCTCCGACGAAGCAGATGCAAACCGCCGGTCGCGAGTACGTGCTTGTGCGCGTGAGAACTCGGCGTCGTGCTCACCGAGGTTCGCCTGGTCGGGCGCACGAGCCGGTTGTGGGTAGTCTGCTGGCACGCGAGTCTCGATCCGCCCGCGTTCGGGAGGGGAGGGAGGCGTGGGCCGCGTGGACGGATCCTCTTTCGTTTCCCTCCTGCTTTTCGCGCGAGCCCGCTTCCAGGAGGGAGGCGAGGACGGAGGCTGGCATGGCCAGTACACAGACCGGAGCTTCCCTCAGCGGCTCGAAGTCCGCCGCGATCTCCAATCACATCGTCCGCACCATCAGCGAGTACACCGGGCGCGGGCCCACGAAGGCGCGCACCTACCTCAACGACGACGTCGTCACCTGCATCCTGCGGGACACCCTGACGAAGGGCGAGCGCAGCCTCGTGGCGGATGAGCTCGACGACCTCGTGCTCGCGATGCGCAAGGCCTATCAGAGCACGATGCGCGACGACCTCATCACCGGCATCGAGACGATCCTCGGGCGCACGGTCACCGCGTTCATGAGCGACAACCACATCGACCCCGACACCGCCGTCGAGGTCTTTCTGCTCGCGCCCGCGGGCGAGGCGAGCGGATGAGCGCGTCCAGACGACCACGCGGCTCTGCGGTCGTACAGTTGACAGGTCAGGAGGCGAGCTGCAGCAGCACCGTGTAGGCGAGCGCGCCGCCCGCGAAGGGCCAGAACTGCGCGAGCCGCTCGCCCGGCAGCTCTTCCTTGAGGACGTTCAGGACAACGCCGCCGGCGATGAACGCGATGATCAGCGCGACGGCGCGCTCCGGGACGTCGGTGATGGTGCCGACAACCCAGCCGACGAGCACGGCGGCGGCGATGATCCAGCGAGCCAGACGGTGGTAGGCGTGCCGGTGATGCTCGCTCAGCGCGAAGTCGTTGATGAGGAAGTGCACGCCCAGCGCGAGGGTGTAGAGGACGAGCTGGCTGAGCTGCTCGAGCTCTGAGCGCAGCAGCAGATAGCCGATCACCGCGTTGTAGATCGCGAAGGACGCGATGCTCAGCCAGAACGCGCTGTCGGTCGTGTGATCCTGTCCCGTCTGCTCCTCGTTGCGGCGCCGCGAGGACAGCGAGTGCTTCTCGACGCCGTAGAAGACGGCGAGGCCGACGAGCGCGACGAGGTAGACGTGGGCCTCGAGGAAGCCGAGGAGTGGCTCGCGGGCCGCTGCCGCGCCCTCGCCCTTGCCCTCGCCCTCGATCGTCGCCTGGCCCTCGGCCAGCTCCGGCAGCAGGTGCACGAAGACGTACGCCACCGACACGCCGCCCGCGAGCGACAGCCAGCGGCTGCGGGGCACGAGCGTGAGGAATCTCAGCCGCTGGCCGAACAGGTGAACCGCGCCGAGCGCGAGCGCTGCGATCAGGGCCGCGACCTCCATCTCGTGCGGCTACCCCCGCCGCGAGCATGATCCACATCGCTCGTCAGCGAGCGCCTGCGCCCGCGGCCGATGTACGATCTTCGGTGAATCCAGGTCAGGCCACGCGCCGCGCCGGCAGCTCCACGACCTGCCCCTCACCCGGCGGCCGCCATGTGCGCCAGATGTCGCGCAGACACCACGCATCGAGTGCCAGTAGCGCCAGGATGAAGCCGACGGCCGCGATGAACAGCAGGCCGCGCGAAAGCAGCGACCCGCCGGCGGAGAGCTGCGCCCGCACCACCGCCTCGGGATCGTCGCGGTACAGCGGAGTCGCCTTGAACGCCTTCTGGGCGGCGGTGAACGCGGGCTTGATCTTGCCGTCGTAGCTGATCAGCGCCTTGTTGTGGATCGCGTCGCGCACGCGCGGGTGCGCGCCGCCGTCCCACTCCGGCTTCACCGCAAACTCGCGCGCCGTCCAGTAGATCGCGCCGCCCATGAAGCCGAGGCGGTCGATGATGTCGAGGTTGCGCTCGAGGTACTGCGTCTGGAAGGCGTAGGTCTGCTTGACGTCAGCCGGTCCGGGCTCCGTCGCCTCGGCGCCGAACTCGGTGATCACCAGCGCCTTGCCCGGATACTTGTCGCGCATCGCGCGCAGGTAGGGCGCGAGGTCGTCGATGTCGGCCGTCGAGCGGTTCGACGGGCCCTCGTACCAGCCGTAGTACGAGTTGACACCGAGCATGTCGAAGGCCTCGTAGGTCCTCTGGCGCGGGACGCCGGGGTAGGAGAGGATGTCGATCGAGACGGGCAGCGTCGGGTCGAGATCGCGCGCCAGCGCGGCCGCGTTGCGCATCCAGACCTCCGACGTGCGGTGCTCGTCGGGCAGCGCCGTGAGCTCGTTGCCGACCGAGTGCGTGATGACCGAGGGGTGGTTGCGGGCCTCGAGGATCGTCTCGCGCACGACGTCGAGCTCGTAGGAGCGCTGGCGCGGCGTGCGCAGCTGCCTGTCGCGGTGATAGACCGGCGACTGCGCCCAGACGAGGATCCCCTCCTGATCGAGGCGATCCAGCAGGCGCTGGTCGAGCAGGTAGTGCGCGCGCGTCACGTTCGCGCCCAGCGTCTTGAGCTCCTCGACGGTGTTGTCGATGTCGGCGTCCGTCAGCGCCGGCCCGCGCCCCGGGATGTCCTCCTGTACCGACGCGCCGCGCAGATCCAGCACGCGGTCGTTGAGCCGCAGCATCCCGTCGACGACCGCGACGGTGCGCAGGCCGATGCGGCGGTGATCGATCTGCACGCTCTGCCCGCCGGCGCGCGTGGCGACGGCCGCCGCGTAGAGGTTCGGGCTCTCGGGCGACCAGAGCTTGGGGTCGCCGCGCACGGGCACCGTCAAGCGCACCCGCACGCGCTCGCCCGGCTGCAGCCGGCGCGGGATCGTGCTCGCCTCGGAGACCGTGCCGTCGGGCGATTGCAGCCGCACGGACACCGCCGGTGACCGCGCGCTGGCGCTGGAGTTCTCGAGCCAGCCGTCGACGAGCACGTTCCAGGCGCACGTGGACTCGGTGCAGACGCGCCGCGGCAGCAGGCCGGCGTCGTGCATCACGACGGGCCCGCGCGCGACGAGCGCGACCGGGCGCGTGATCCCGCCCCAGTTCCACCAGCCCTCGCGCAGGGCGGGGCTGCGGCGGTAGTCGACGCGCACGACCAGGGTGTTCGGAGCCCCGGGACGCAGACCCGTCGCGGGTAGCTCGAAGGGCGTGTAGGGATCGCGATGAACCCCGAGCTCCTGCCCGTTGAGCCAGACACGCGCGATCCGGCGCACCTGCTCGAAGCGCAGCGCCCAGCCCAAGCCGGCCCGCGTCTGCGGGCCCTGGAAGGTGAGGCGATACCAGCCGATCGAGCCGTAGAAGACGTGGGGCTGCGTGCGCGCGTCGAGCACGTGCGGGATCGTCGCGGGCTCCCACGCCGTGCCGCGCACGCCGCTCTGCCAGTTCTGGGTCGTGCCCCGGTCGGCGGGATCGGCGGCGAAGTCCCAGCCCTGCGCGAGCGAGACCGGTCCGGGCGGGTCGGCGCCAAGCGCGCCGCCCGGGAGGGCGAGCACGAGCGCGATGACCACCGCGAGGGCGGAGAGGAGGCGCACTGCGGCGACATGATGCCCGAAGCGCACGCCGGAACGTCCGGTCCCGGCACGGACGACATCACCATCCGGCCCGCCGGCTGGGCGCTTGAGTCGGCGCGACCTACCCAAACCTGTCGCGTCCCAGTTGATCTTGGACGAATGTCGTATGACAAAAGGCGAGGCTTTCGCGCGCAGATCCGCTACAACCTGTGCACACACGGACGCTCACTTGACCTCGTGGACTACTGACAGCTCGCGAGAACGGGTGCCGGAACCGCCCAGCGAACACCAAGGAAGGTCGGCATGGAAGCCACCGCATCAGTTGCCCGTCGGCGTACGTCGACGGCGCTCATCGCCGCGTGCGCATCGCTCGCGCTTGCCGTCCTCCTCGCGGCCGCGCCGGCCCAGGCCGCCGACGAGTGTCGTCCTGGCGCCATGCTCGGCCCGCTGCCGTTCTCGAGCTTTCAGGGCGCCGACGGCGACCAGTGCAACATCACGGGGACCGCGGGCAGCTATGACTGGCAGAAGATCGTCGCCGACGGCGGCTTCGGCACCGGCGGCGGCACGACGCTCGTCGACAGCGACACCGCGACGGGCCTGAACGTCTTCAAGGGTGGCTCCAAGGAGCAGGAGCCCGAGAACTGGGGCTTCACGAGCGACTTCCCCAACAACAAGACGAACATCCTGGCCGCCTGGGGCTACCCCGACGCGCAGCCCAACCACCTCTTCCTCTACCTCGCCTTCGCTCGCCAGGACGCGACCGGATCGGTCAACTACAGCTTCGAGCTCAACCAGAACCCGCCGAGCGAGACGTTCACCACCTCGCAGGGCGCGACCGTCATCAAGCGCAAGGCGGGTGACCTCCTCATCGCCTACGACCGCACGGGCAACTCGAGCGTCGTCATCAAGCTGTGTCGCTGGCTGCCGACCGATCCCGCCGACGCGCACCTCGAGGGCACGTGGTCGAATTGCACCGACCTGACCGCGAGCGGCCTGGCGCAGGCCGAGACGAACCTCACCTTCCCGATCACGAACTTCCTCCAGGGCGGCGGCACGCTCGCCGCCGGCCAGTTCGGCGAGGCGGCCATCGACCTCACCTCGGCCTTGAACCTCGGCGGTCCCGGCCAGGCCCCGTGTGCGGACTTCGGCGCCTTCTGGGTGCGCTCCCGCCAGTCCGGCTCGATCACCTCCGACCCCTCTGACTTCATCGCGCCCAGCAAGATCGGCGTCAACAACTGCGGCCGCGTGGTCATCAAGAAGACCACCGTCGGGACGGTGACCGTCCCGCCGACGAAGTTCGACTTCACCGCCGACTTCAACGCGGTCGCCGAGGGCATGCCCGACACGAGCCCGGCGGCGTTCCAGCTCGCCGGCGGCGACACCGAGACCGTCGTGAAGGTGCAGCCGGGGACCTACTCGCTCGCCGAGACCGACCCGACGGCGAAGGGCTACGACCTGACCGGCTTGACCTGCATGGAGAGCGGCGCCGTCTCGAACGTCGCCACGACGACGTCGCTTGTCACGCGCACCGCGACGCTCAGGGTCGACTCGGGCGAGGAGGTCACCTGCACGTACACGAACACGCGCCGCGGCCAGCTGATCGTCGAGAAGCAGACGCTGCCCGACGGCGATCTCACCTCCTTCGGCTTCACGACCGGCACGGACCCGTTCTCGCTGACGGATGGCCAGACCAAGACGATCGACGTCGCGCCCGGCACGTACGGGGTGGCGGAGGACGCCAAGAGGGGCTGGTCGCTGTCGAACCTCACCTGCGACGACGCCGACAGCACGGTGGACCGGGCCGCGCACAGCGCGACCGTCCGGATCGCCGCAGGCGAGATCGTCCGCTGCACGTTCACCAACACGAAGGACGGCAGGCTGATCGTCGAGAAGCAGACGCTGCCCGACGGCGACGCGGCCTCGTTCGGCTTCACGACGACCGCGGCGGGCAACGGCACCTTCTCGCTGACCGACGGCGCCACGGAGTCGCGTGACGTCACGCCCGGCAGCTACACCGCGACCGAGGATCTCAACAGCGGCTGGGAGCTCACGACGCTGTCCTGCGATGACCAGAACAGCGTCGCGAGCAAGCTGACGCGCACCGCCACGTTCGACGTCTCGCCCGGCGAGATCGTGACGTGCACGTTCACGAACACCAAGGACGGCAAGCTGATCGTCGAAAAGCAGACGCTGCCCGACGGCGACAACGCCTCCTTTGGCTTCACGACCACCGCGACTGGCGCGGGCACGTTCTCGCTGACGGACGGCGGGTCCGAGGCGAGCGACGTCAAACCGGGCACGTACACGGCGACGGAGAACATCAAGGCGGGCTGGGAGCTCACCTCGCTGTCGTGCAGCGATCAGAACAGCACGACCGACAAGCCGGGCCGGACCGCGACGTTCGACATCGCGCCCGGCGAGATGGTGACGTGCACGTTCACGAACACCAAGGAGGGCAGGCTGATCGTCGAGAAGCAGACGCTGCCCGACGGCGACGCGGCCTCGTTTGGCTTCACGACGACGGCGACGGGCGCCGGCACGTTCTCGCTGGTCGACGGCGGCGAGCAGGCGCGCGACGTCAAGCCCGGCACATACACCGCGACCGAGAACGCAAAGGCCGGCTGGGAGCTGACGGGCCTGTACTGCAGCGATCAGAACAGTACGACCGACAGGGCGGGCCGGGTCGCGACGTTCGACATCGCGCCCGGGGAGATGGTCACGTGCACGTTCGTCAACACGAAGGACGGGAGGCTGATCGTCGAGAAGCAGACGCTGCCCGACGGTGACGCGGCCTCGTTTGGCTTCACGACGACGGCGACGGGCGCCGGCACGTTCTCGCTCACCGACGGCGCCACCGAGTCGCGTGACGTCATGCCCGGCACGTACACCGCCACGGAGGACGTCAAGGGCGGCTGGGACCTGACCGGCCTGACCTGCGACGACGAGAACAGCAGCACCGACAAGCTCACGCGCACCGCGACGTTCGACATCTCCGCCGGCGAGACCGTGACCTGCACGTTCGTCAACACGAAGGACGCGCGCCTCACCGTCGAGAAGCAGACGCTGCCCGACGGCGATCCGGCCACGTTCAGCTTCGAGACCACCGCGCCCGGCGCGGGCACGTTCGCCCTTGGCGACAACGCGACCGAGAGCCGCGACGTCAAGCCCGGCACCTACACGGCGAGCGAGGGCCTGAAGAGCGGCTGGGAGCTGACGGGCCTGTCCTGCAGCGATCAGAACAGCACGACCGACCAGCCCAACCGCACTGCCACGTTCGACGTGTCGCCCGGCGAGCACGTCACGTGCACGTTCACCAACACGAAGGAGGGCAGGCTGATCGTCGAGAAGCAGACGCTGCCCGACGGCGACGGCGCCTCGTTCGGCTTCGAGACGACGGCCACCGGCGCGGGCACGTTCTCGCTGACCGACGACGGCCAGGAGTCACGTGACGTCGTCCCCGGCACGTACACGGCGACGGAGAACGTCAAGGCCGGCTGGCAGCTGACCGGCCTGTCCTGCAGCGATCAGAACAGCAGCACCGACAAGGACACCCGCACCGCGACGTTCGACATCTCGGCGGGCGAGACGGTCACGTGCACGTTCACGAACACGAAGGACGGCAGGCTGATCGTCGAGAAGCAGACGCTGCCCGACGGCGACCCGGCCCAGTTCGACTTCGCGACGAACGCCGCCGGCGCGCCCTCGTTCAAGCTGTCTGACGGGCAGACCGATGGCCGCGACGTCAAGCCGGGCACCTACACGGCGACCGAGGCTGCGGCAGCGGGCTATCGCCTCGACCAGGTCTCGTGCGACGACGCCGACAGCACCGGCGACAAGCCGTCCCGCACCGCGACGTTCCACATCGCGCCCGGTGAGACCGTCATCTGCACCTTCCTCAACCGCACGATCAGCGCCAACGCGGTGGTCGTGAAGGCCGGCAACGAGTGGGCCTACCACGGCGACACGCTGACGTTCACGTTCACCGTCGACAACTCGGGCCAGGGCCCGCTGACGAATGTGGTCGTCAGCGACGATCGCTGCGCGCCCGTCACGCTGAGAGAGAAGCGCGACATCAACGCCAACGCGGACACGACACCCAACGTGCTCGACCTGACCGACACGTGGATCTACGAGTGCTCGATGCCGGCGCCGGCCCACACGGCGGGTGAGACCAACCCGCTCGTGAACACCGTCGCCGTCAGCGGGCTGGACGAGTTCCAGCGGCCGGTGTCCGACACCGACCAGCATTCGACGCTGCTGATCCATCCGGCGATCGCGGTCGACAAGACGGGTCCTGCAACCGCGCAGGCCGGGCAGCCGGTCCGGTACACGCTCGTCGTCACCAACCCCGGCGACGCGCCGTTCCTGGCGCCGAACGTCAACGTGGCCGATGCGCTGTGCCAGGCTCCGCCGATGCTGACCACGAAGAACGGCGACGCGACGCCGGGCCAGCTCGATCCGGGCGACACGTGGACGTACACGTGCACGGTGCAGACGCTCGTCGGCCAGACGGTCGTCAACAACGTCGCCACCGTCACGGGGACGGACAGCTACGGCGGCCGCGACGTCAGCGACGACGATCCGGCGACGACGCAGCTGACGCAGCCGCCGGTCGCACCGCCGCCGCCGCCGCCTGTCCCGCTGGCGCCGTCGGGCGTGCCGGAGCAGGTCAAGCCGGTCGCCCTGCCGGCCGCCGTGGCGACGGCCGGGCTGAGCGGGCCCAGGCGCTGTGTCTCCGGGCCGTTCCAGGCCAAGGTGACCGGCCGCGGGATCGCGAAGGTGCGGTTCCTGCTCGACGGCAAGAAGGTCAAGACCGTCATGGGCAGCGCGACGCGGACGGTGTTCGCGGTGCGGATCGACCCGCGCGGTCAGCACAGCAAGGCGCACCGCATCACCGCGCAGGTGACGTTCAAAGCCGCCACCAGGACGCGGGATCGCACGCTGCGGTTCGTCTACCTGGGCTGCGCGCGCACGGCGCCGAAGTTCACCGGGTGACGTGACCGGCGCTATCCGCACAGCCGTCGCGACGAGTTGCGCCCTTGCCCTCTTGGGCGGGGGCGCGGCTCGTGCGGCAGCCGCCCCCGACCAGCGGCCGGTGCGCCCGCTCGTGTCGCTGACGCCGTTTGGCGACGAGCGGCTGTCTGACGAGGAGCGCCTCACGCGATTTGCCAACGCGGTGCAGCGCTCGCCGGTGCACGCGCGGCCGACGAAGGCGTCCCGGGTCGTCACGCGTCTGCGCTACCAGACCGAGGACGGGCCGCTCGAGATCTACCTCGTGCTCGCGAGTCATCGCGATTCGCGCGGGCGCGTGTGGCTGCGGGTGCGCCTGCCGATGCGCCCCAACGGCCGCACCGGATGGGTGGCTCGCGACGCGCTCGGCGAGTTGCGCGCGGTGACGACGAAGCTGCGCGTCAACCGCAGGACGCTGCGCGCGACGCTGTACCGCGGCGGCCTGAAGATCTGGTCCTCGCGGATCGGCGTCGGGACGCCCGCGACGCCGACGCCGGCCGGCCACTTCTGGATCCGCGAGCGCCTGCGCAACCTCGGCGGCGGCACGATCTACGGGCCGTGGGCGTTCGGCACCGCCGCGTACTCGGTGCTCAGCGACTGGCCCGGCGGCGGCGTCGTCGGCATCCACGGCACGAACCAGCCGCAGCTCATCCCCGGCCGCCCATCGCACGGCTGCATCCGGGTGCCCAACGACAAGATCAAGCAGCTCGCGCGGCTCATGCCGATCGGCACGCCGGTCGAGATCCTCTGAGCCTTGTGGGCGCGTGTACTAGCCCCTCGGCCAGGCCTCGAGCCGCTCGGCGAGGCGGTTCATGCCGCGCTTGCGCGCGGCGGCCGCGGCGCCATGGCCGTCGAGCGGCGCGTCGGCGGGCCGCTCGAGCTCGATCGCGCGCAGCGTCGCGATGTCCTTGAACGCGCGCAGGGCATTCGGATCGCCGCTCAGCGCGCCCGCCTGGCGCGGCGTCATCCTGCCGGGCTTTGCGGCTGCCGCGATGACACCCTCCAGCGTGCCGTGCTCGCGCAGCAGGTCGCGCGCGGTCTTCGCGCCGATCCCCTTGGCCCCGGGCAGCCCGTCGGACGGATCGCCGCGCAGCGCGATGAAGTCGGGCACCTGCTCGGGCTCGATGCCGTAGCGCTCGCGCACCCCGGCGGCGTCGACGACCTCGGGGCCGTCCTTGCCGCCGCGCGGGAAGAGCACGGTCACGCTCTCGCCGACGCACTGGAACATGTCGCGGTCGCCGGTGAACAGCAGCACTTCGCCGGCCGCGGCGGTCTCGACCTGCGCGAGCGAGCCGAGCAGGTCGTCGGCCTCCAGATCACCGGCCGACAGGCTCTGCCAGCCGAACGCGGCGAAGAACTCCGGGGCGTCGCTCCACTGGCGCTCGAGCTCGGGCGGCATCGGCGGGCGGTCGGCGTGGTAGGGCTCGAACAGCTCGGTGCGGTAGTGCGCCGCCTCGGCGCCCCAGCAGAGCACGACCGCGCGCGGCGCGTAGCGCTCGATGACGAACAGGATGAGGTTCGCGGTGCCGAGCAGGCCGTTGACGGGGTGGCCGTCGTCGTCGGCGATGCTCTTGGGCAGCGCGAAGAACGCCCGGTACATCAGCGACGGAGCGTCGACGGCGAGCAGCGGGGAAGCCATTGCGCTAAGGCTATGCTCCCGCGCCATGCTCACGATCACGGGGCTTGACGAGATGCGCGCGAAGGTCGGCGAGGAGCTCGGCGTCAGCGACTGGCACGACGTCACGCAGGAGGACGTCGACGCGTTCGCCGAGGTCACCGGCGACCACCAGTGGATCCACACCGATCCCGCCCGCGCGACGCAGACGCCCTTCGGCGGCACGATCGCCCACGGCTACTACACCCTTTCGCTGCACCCGCGCTGCGCGGCGCAGATCGTCGCCTTCGCCGGCTTCGCGTTCGCGGTCAACTACGGCCTCAACAAGGTGCGCTTTCCCGCCCCGCTGCCGGTCGGTAACCGCGTGCGCATGCGCGCCGCGCTCGTCGACGTCGAAGACGTCGTCGGCGGCGCGCAGATCACGATGAAGCTGACCTTCGAGGGCGAGGGCGCGCTGAAGCCCGTCTGCGTCGCCGAGCAGCTGACGCGGGTCTACACCGCCGGCTGAGGCGCTGCGGTTCGCATCGGCCGTCGGCTCAGCTCAGCGGACGAGCACGCGCGGCCCGACGACGCCGCGGTACAGCACGCGGTACAGCCCGGTCGCTCGCACGCGCCCCGCGTAGCGGCCGCTCGCGCGGACGGGGAGATCGAAGCGCGCCCGCCAGCGCCTGCCGTCCCAGTGCTGGACGGAGACCCAGCTTCGTCCCGCGGTCACCGGATCGACGCGCCCGGCGATCGTGCCGACGCGCATCCCCAGTGATGCTGCCCGCGCGAGCCGCGGCGTCGCTCCGCCGGACGGCGTCGCCGCGGCGGACGGGGTGTTGCCGTCGCCGCGCCGGCCGCTGGCGGTGATGACCGTGAAGCGCGCCCACGTGTCGTACAGGCCGAGCTTGCGGCGCAGCGTCGGCCCGCTGACGTTCGTGCGCCCGCCGCTGCCGATCACCTGCGCGCTCACGACGCGCGGCGATGCGCCGCGGCGCAGCACCTTGATTCGCCGCAGCCGTCCTTGCACGAGCCGGCCGAGGCGCCGCTGGGCGGAGCGCAGGCTCATCTGCCGCGTCCAGCGGTGGCGCGGCGACGCGGAGTCGTAGGGATCGTCGACCGAGCGCAGGTACGGCACCGGGCTGGCGCCGAGGAAGGAGTTCTCGAGGTCCTCCGTGCGCCCGCCGGATGTCGAGAAGTAGTACGTGACGATCGGCTTGCCCTGATAGGTCACGACCTCGCCGCTCGTCGCCGCGACGGCCTCGTCGGTCGCCGCCGTCTCTCCGGCGATGCCGTTGTAGACCTGCGAGCGCGTGTCGGCGTACTGGTCGAAGCCGTCGCCCTGCTTGCTCGTCGCCAGCGCGTACGTGCGGGCCGCGACCGCCTGCGCGCGCAACGCCTCCTGCGGCCAGCCGGAGGGCATCTCGCCGGCGACGACACCGCGGATGTAGTCGTCGAGCGCGACGGCGTTGATCGCCGACACGCCGCCGAGCGTGGCGCGGATCTGCAACTCCCCGCGGTAGCGGCCGTCGCTGGCGGCGTGCCCGCTGCGCCCGTTGATCTGAAAGCCGCCGCCGGCGCCGGTGATCGTCAGCGGCGAGCCGTAGCTGCCAAGGTGGCGGCCGGTTGCGCTGCGCAGCGTGACGGCGTCGCCAAGCCCGCCCGTCGCGATGTAGCGCCTGCCCGGATCCAGCCGCCGCTCGCCGGACACGCTCGCCGCGTTCGTCAACACGATCCGCCCGGCGCTCTTGAGCAGCACCCGCACCTGGCTGCCGCCGCCGTCGAGCCTGCCGATCTGCGTGCCCGTGTAGTAGTGGCGCAGGATCTTCGCGTGGTCTGCGCCCTTCTCGGCGAAGCCGTACGCGCCGTACTGGCTCATGCCGACACCGTGCCCGAAGCCGGCGCCGTCGATGACGAGCCGCGACGCCCCCTGCGCCGGGGCGGCCGCGAACGCCGCGAGCAGCGTCAGGAGCAGAAGCGTGCGCCTCATCGCCTGTCCGGACACGCCGGCGCGCAGCGAGTTGCGTCTGCTGAGCTGAAGGGTACGTCGCATGCGGGCCAGACGAGCCTAGACATCTTCGCCGACACGCACGCCCGCATCGGCGCAGCCTGGAGAGGAGACGGTGATCCGCAGATGAGCACCACGCAGCGTCCGGCCGCCGAGCAGGTCGTGCTCGACGCGGTTCCCAAGCAGCTCTACATCGCCGGCGAGTGGCGCGACGGCGCCGGCGGGGAGACCGTCGCCGTCGACGATCCGGCGACGGGCGAGACGATCGCCGAGGTCGCCGACGCGACGCCAGAGGACGCGTTGGCCGCGCTCGGCGCGGCCCACGACACCTGGTACGGGGGCTGGCGCGACAGCGCGCCGCGCGATCGCAGCGACATCCTGCGCCGCGCCTACGAGGCGATCACGGATCGCGCCGACGACCTCGCGCTGCTCATGACGCTCGAGATGGGCAAGCCGCTGGGGGAGTCCAAGGCCGAGATCGCCTACGGCGCGAGCTTTCTGCGCTGGTATTCGGAGGAAGCGGTGCGCCTTGACGGGCGCTTCACGATGCACGAGACCGGCAGCGGACGGCTGCTGACGATGAAGCAGCCCGTCGGCCCGTGCGTCTTCATCACGCCGTGGAACTTCCCGCTCGCGATGGGCACGCGCAAGATCGGGCCGGCGGTCGCGGCGGGCTGCACGATGGTCGTCAAGCCCGCGAAGCTGACCCCGCTCTCGATGCTCATGCTCGCGAAGATCCTCGAGGGGTGCGGCCTTCCGGGCGGTGTGCTGAACGTCGTCACCGCGCGCTCGTCGGGGCCGGTCATGGAGCCGGTCATCCGCGACCCGCGCACGCGCAAGCTCTCGTTCACGGGCTCGACGGAGGTCGGCCGCAAGCTCATCGCCCAGTCTGCCGAGCGGGTTCTGCGCGTCTCGATGGAGCTCGGCGGCAACGCGCCGTTCGTCGTGTTCGACGACGCCGACGTCGACGACGCGGTCAAGGGCGCGATGGTCGCGAAGATGCGCAACGTGGGCGAGGCGTGCACGGCGGCCAACCGCTTCCACGTCGCGCAGCCGATCGCCGACGAGTTCGCGCGCAAGCTCGCGGCCAAGATGGAGGGGCTGAAGATCGGCCGCGGCACCGAGGAGGGCGTCGGCGTCGGCCCGCTGATCGACGAGGAGCAGCTCGAGAAGGTCGACGAGCTCGTGCAGGACGCGGTTGCCAAGGGCGCGCGCCTGCTCTGCGGCGGAGAGCGGGTCGCGGGTCCAGGGCACTTCTACAAGCCGACGGTGCTCGTCGACGTCCCGGCCGGCGCGCGCCTGCTCGAGGAGGAGGTCTTCGGCCCCGTCGCGCCGATCCGCGCGTTCGCTTCGGAGGACGAGGCGATCGCCGCCGCCAACGACACCGAGTTCGGGCTCGTCGCGTACGTCTACACCGCTGACGTCAAGCGCGCGCTGCGCGTCACCGAGCGCATCGAGGCCGGGATGGTCGGCCTCAACCAGGGATTCGTGTCAAACGCGGGCGCGCCCTTCGGCGGCATCAAGCAGTCCGGCATCGGCCGCGAGGGCGGGCCGGAGGGGATCGCGGAGTACCTGGACACGAAGTACGTGGCCCTTGCAACGGATTAACCCGTTGTAGACGTTGGGCGTGAGATGCTGCTTGCGGGGGACACGCGCAGAGGACGACCATGCCAGGGTTTGCCGGAGCACCCGATGGGACCGACGGCGTCGCAGACGACGGCCGCCGGTACCTCGTGTATCTCATCCTCGGCGGGCTGGTGGTCCTGCTCTTGGTCATCATCGTGGTGGCGGTCACGTCGTTCGACGGCGACGACGATCCCGCGCGCGCGTCTGACGAGCGCCGGGCGCAGACTCGCAACCTGCCGGTCTACTGGACCGTGCGCCGCGGTGACACGTACGTCCGGATCGCGCGGCGCACGGGACTCACCGTGGACGAGCTCGAGACGTTCAACCCGTACGTCGACCCCTCGACGATCCAGCCCGGTCAGCGCCTGAAGCTGCGCAAGAACCTGCCCAAGCCCAAGCCCAAGCCGCTGGGGCCGAAGTGGGTGACCCTGCGCAGCGGCGACTCGTTCGGGTCGGTCGCTGCGAAGACCGGCAAGCCGATCGGCAGGCTGCAGGCGCTGAACCCCAAGCTCAAGCCGACGAAGCTGCAGCCCGGCGACCGCATCCGGCTGCGCTGAGCCTCGCGCGCACCGTAGCCGAAGGTTCAGGCGCCGGTCGGCGGCGGATCGACCGCCGGCAGCCCGTCGAGGCTGGAGGCGTTGCGCCTGGCCACGAACTCCGCGTAGCCCTGGGGACCCTGCGTGCGCAGGCGCTTCTGCGCCGAGAGCGTGCTGTGCGGCCGCTGGCCCTCGTACTCCATGAGCGGCACGCCGTAGCCGCACGAGTCGCCGATCCGCGACACGTCGACACGGACTATCGCGCGCCGCGCCTCGGGGATCGCCGGGTCCTCGAAGGCGGCCTGCTCGAGCAACGCATCGAAGCCGTCGTCGCCCGGTCGCAGCAGCTCGCCGCGGCCGTGCAGCCGAACAATCCGCGGCGGACCGGAGAACGCGCACAACATCACGACGATTCGTCCGTTCTCACGAAGATGCGCGATCGTCTCTGCCCCGCTGCCGTAGATGTCGAGGTATGCGACCGTCGTCGGCCCGAGCACGCGCAGGGACCCGATCGGACCCTTGGGCGAGATGTTCACGTGGCCGTCCTCCGCGAGCGGCGCGCTGCCGACGAAGAACAGCGGCTGGCGCGCGATCCAGCCGGCGAGATGGTCGTCGATCGTGTCGTACTGGCGGGCCATGAGGAGCGGGCGCGCGTCAGACACCCCCGTATGGGTGGCGTATGACCCGGCCCGGAACGCTACATTCTGCCGGTCGCTTGCGTGGGGAGTGGCAGGGTTGTCCGCGCCCGCGCGCTACGTCGCGCGCATTGCGGCAGCAGGGGCCGGAGGTATGACGATGATCGGGAGCGGGTGACGAAGCTGGTGATGCGGGCCGTGATCGGTGCTGTCTGTGCGCTCCTCGCCGTGCTCGCCGGCGTCCTCGTCATGGTCTCCTCGGCGGAGTCCGAGGCCGCGGTCCCGCCGGTCGTCCTGGCTCCCCACGGCGGCGCGCCGACGATCTACGCCGGACCGGGCGACCGCGCGCAGCTCGACGGCCTGTGGCGCGTTCGCCGCGATCGCGAGGATCGCGGCCTCCAGAGGGGCTTTCACACGGGCAAGTTCGGCGGCGAGCTCGTTCGCACGCCCTACGTGCCCGATGCGACGAAGATCAGCGGCCGGCGCGGCATCCCGTACTTCCGCGGCACCGTCGCCTGGTACCGGACGAAGGTCGACGTGCCCGTCGACGGCACCTACGCGATCCGTTTCGAATCGGTCAACCACAAGGCGCAGGTCTTCATCGACGGCAAGCGGGTCGCCGAGCACAAAGGCGAGTACCTGCCGTTCGAGACCAAGACCTTCCTGAAGGCTGGCACGCGGCACTCGCTCGTGGTGCGCGCCGACTACCGCGGGCCGACCGCGATGAAGCGCGACGGCTGGCATCGCCTGTGGTTCAACTTCGGCGGCATCAACCGCGGCGTCAGCATCCGCCGGATCGGCCCCAGCGAGATGCTGCATCCGACGATCCGCACGCGCGTTGACGGCGGCGCGGCGCTCGTCAACGTGACGGTGCACGTGCACAACAACGGCGAGTCGCGCGCGCTGCCCGTGAAGGGCACGCTCAGCCGGGGCGACCGGAAGGTCGCCTTCGAGTTCCCGGCCGGCACCGTCGCCAAGGAGGAGACGGCCGTCCTCGAGACGTCGGTGCGGATCCCCGATCCCGCGCTGTGGTCGCCCGGATCGCCGGACCTCTGGGAGCTTGCGCTCGAGGTCCCGGGCGAGTCGAGCTACCGCGCCCGCGTCGGCCTGCGCGAGCTCAAGGCGCAAGGCAGCCGGCTGCTGCTCAACGACGCGCCCGTGCGCCTGCGCGGGGCGTCGATCCACGAGGACGTCTTCGGCCGCGGCGACGGCCTGCGCCCCTCCGACCAGGACCGCATCGTCGAGCAGCTCAAGGCGATCGATGCCAATGCCACGCGCACGCAGCACCCGCTCGACCCGGGCCTGCTCGAGCGCTTCGACGCAGCCGGGATCATGGTCTGGCAGGGGATCGGCCCGACCGACGCCCCCGGTGCCTGGACATCGCGCGGTGAGCGGCGCGTCCGGGTCGCGAAGGATCGCGTGCGCACGACGTTTCGCCAGACCCAGATGCATCCGTCGATCATCACCTGGAACCTCGCCAACGAGGTCGCGGGCGGCGGCCATCCCGAGGGCCAGATCCCGTACGTCGACTCGATGGCCGAGGAGCTTCACCGGATCGACCCCAGCCGCCCGGTCGCGCTGGACATCTGGGGGGCGCACCCGCCGCGCAAGAGGTCGCAGATCTACAGCAACATCGACATGATCGGCTGGACGAACTACATCGGCTGGTACGAGGCGACGCACGCGCCCGCCTCGCAGCTGCGCAAGTTGATCCGCACGCGGCTGGCCAAGCTGCGCGAGGTCTTCCCCGACAAGGTCATCGCGGTGACGGAGTTCGGCGCCGAGGCCAACGGCCGCAACACGACGACGAAGCCCGGCGGCTACGCCTTCCAATCGCACCTGCTCGACCTGCACCTCTCGACGTACGGCTCGATCCCCAATCTCGCGGGCGCGCTCGTCTGGAACCTGCGCGACTTCGCCGTGGCGCCGACCTTCTACGGCGGCTCGATCAAGACCCAGGTGCCCGACATCAAGCTCGTGCGCGGCCTCAACCAGAAGGGCCTGTTCGACGTGCGCAACGACGCCAAGCCCGCGGTGAAGGTCGTCAGCGGGCGCTTCACCGCGCAGGCCGCCGCCGAGGGTCGCTAGCCGAGCCGCGCGCGCCGCGCTGATCGAAGCGGTGCACCGTGGCGAGGTCCTGCAGCATCTCGGCGACCGGCTCGAGGTCACCCGCGATGCCGGGACCGCCGTGGCACAGCACGACCGCGGGCCCCGCGCCAGACGTGGACGCCCAAGGCGGACCCCGTCGTCGGCGGCAACGAGCTGCTCGGTCGTCGTCATCGGCACAGGATCGGAGATGTGGCCGGCGCGCGCGGCTCGATAGCGTTGGCGGCCGATGACTCGCGATCGCGGAGGACGCAGAGATGAGCGTGGCTGACCAGCAGTTGTGGGGTGGCGAGACGGCCAAGGCGGTCGAGAACTTCCCCGTCTCCGGCGAGCGCGTGCCGGTCAGCGTCGTGCGCTGGCTCGCCGCGATCAAAGGGGCCGCGGCGCGCGTGAACGCCGACCTCGGCAAGCTCGACGGCGAGCTCGCGGAGCGCATCGGGCGCAGCGCCGACGAGATCGCCGCCGGCAACCACGACGACCAGTTTCCGATCGACGTCTTCCAGACCGGCTCGGGCACCTCCACGAACATGAACGCCAACGAGGTCATCGCGAACCTCGCGGGCGCGGGCGCGCATCCCAACGACCACGTGAACATGGGCCAGTCGTCCAACGACGTGTTCCCCAGCGCCGTGCACCTCGCCGCGCTCGACGAGGCGACGAACGCGCTGCTGCCCGCGCTCGAGTACCTCGAGCAGGCGTTCGCGGGCAAGGCCACGGAGTTCGAGGGCGTCGTGAAGTCCGGCCGCACGCACCTCATGGACGCCGTCCCCGTCACGCTCGGCCAGGAGTTCGCCGGCTACGCCGCGCAGGTGCGCCTCGGCGCCCGCCGCGTGCGCAACGCCCTGCCTCAGGTCGCTCAGATCCCGCTCGGTGGTACCGCCGTCGGCAACGGGCTGAACACGCACCCGCAGTTCGCCGAGCGCATCCGCGCGCGGCTGACCGAGTCCAGCGGCCTCGAGGTCGCGCCGCCGGAGGATCCCTTCGAGGCGCAGGCCAATCGCGACGCGCTCGTCGAGCTGTCGGGCGCGCTGAAGGTCGTCGCGGTCTCGCTGACGAAGATCGCCCAGGACCTCGCGCTGATGGGCTCGGGGCCGCGCGCCGGGATCGGCGAGATCCTCCTGCCCGAGCTGCAGAAGGGCTCGTCGATCATGCCGGGCAAGGTCAACCCGGTCATTCCCGAGGTCGTGATGCAGGTCGGCGCCCAGGTCATCGGCAACGACACCGCGATCACGATCGGCGGCCTGCAGGGCAACTTCGAGCTCAACGTCCGCATCCCGCTGATCGCGCGCAACCTGCTGGCCTCGATCCACCTGCTCTCGACGACGAGCCGCCTGTTCGCCGACAAGTGCGTCGTGGGCATCGAGGCCAACCTCGACGGCTGCCGGCGCTCGGCCGAGTCGACGCTCGCCGCCGCCACCGCGCTGAACCCGTACATCGGCTACGACAAGGCCGGCGCGATCGTCAAGGAGGCAGCCGCCTCGGGACGGATGCTGCGCGAGGTCGCGCTCGAGCACGGCGTCGACGAGGCGACGTTCGACGAGGCGATGGACCTGCGCAAGATGGCGCGCGGCTCGGCCGCCTGAGCCTTAGGCGGCGCCTACAGGCAGAACGCCGTCAGCTCGCGCGCGACGCCGACGGGGTCGTCGTAGGCGATGAGAAAGCCGGTGCCGGGCAGCACGCGCAGCTGCGCGTCTGGCAGCAGGTCCAGCGCCTCCTCGGCGCCGGCGAGCGGGTGGTAGCGGTCGCGGTCGGCCCACAGCAGCAGGACGCGCGCCTCGATCCGGCCATAGGCCTCGAGCAGGTCGCTCTGCGCGCCGCCCGGCCAGCGGCGCACCCAGCGCGACCACGAGCGCGCGAGGTTCGCGTTGCCGGCGACGTCCGCCGTCGCGTGGCGCAGCAGGTCGCGGGCCGCGGGATTGCCGCGCGCGGTGAGCTTCATCCCGTGCTCGGGGCGGTAGGCGAGCCGCACCGCCCGCGAGGCGGCGCGGTCCAGCCCGGGCAGCGCTGCCGCGGGCGCCAGTGCGCGCAGCGGCACGGCCATCCGCGACCGGATCGGCGGGCGGTGCAGGCGGTTGGGCATGAGCACCAGGCGCGAGGGCGCGATCTGGCCGGTGACCGTCGCGCGCAGGAGGATCTCGGCGCCGGCGCCATGACCGCCGACGATCGGATGCGGCCCGCACGTCTCGCGGCAGAACGCGGCCATCACCTCCGCGAGCCAGGCCTGCGTGTAGGGGTGGCGCGGGCGATCCTCGGAGTCGCCGTGCAGCGGCAGGTCGGGCAGCACGACCCGGAAGCGATCGGCCAGGTGCTCGACGAGCGGCGCGAACTCGCGGTGCGACAGGGCCGCGCTGTGCACGAGGCACAGGCCCGGTCCGACACCCGCTTCGCGGTAGGCGATGCGCGCGCCGTCGCGGTGGTGATACAGGCGAAGCTTCATCCGTCGCGTGCCCCGGCAAGGCGCCCGCGGGCCAGGGCCGAGACGGCGGCGGCGCTCGCGCCCGGGTCGAGGCTCGCGACCTGGTCGACGCGGCGCGCGAGCTGCGCGGCGATGCTGCCGCTGCTCGACGCCGAGCCGCGCGTCACGGCGCCCGTGAGATACCCGAGCGCGAACGCCGCCTCAGGGTCGGCCGAGGCCTGCGCGCGCAGCATGTCGGCGACGCGTACGAACAGCACGCCGAGCGACTGCAGGTCGCCCTCCGTGCGGGCGGCGCTGACACAGCGCGACACCCGCGTTCGGCCCTCGAGCACGATCGGCGGGCCCTGGCGCAGCGTCGACAGCATCGCTGCCGGCTCGCCGAAGCACGCCTGTGGAACCGGCTCGCGCTCCTTCCCGCAGCCGCCGAGCAGCAGCAGGCCGAGGACGGCGAGCGTGCGTGACGCGGCGCGACGCGCTCTTGCGGTTTGACCCACGGCGGGATCGTAGAGTCCGGCGCGTGCTGCGATCGCCTCACGATCGCGAGATCCGGCGCCTGGCGATCCCGGCACTCGGCGCGCTCGCGGCGGAGCCCCTGTACCTGCTCGTCGACACGGCCATCGTCGGACACCTCGGTACCCCGCAGCTCGCGGCGCTCGCGATCGCCGCGACCGTGCTCACGACGCTCGTCTCGCTCTGCGTCTTTCTCACCTACGCCACCACGGCGCAGGTCGCGCGGCTGCACGGTGCCGGCGACCACGCTCGCGCCGGCGAGCTCGCAGCGCAGGCGCTCTGGCTTGCGAGCGCGATCGGTGTCGCGCTCGCGCTCGCCTGCGCCGTGCTCGCGGCGCCGCTCGTCGCGGTGTTCGGCGGTGCGGGGGAGACGGCAGCGATGGCCGAGCGCTACCTGCGCATCAGCGCGCTCGGCCTGCCGATGGCGCTGATCGCACTCGCGGGCCAGGGCTACCTGCGCGGGGTCGGCGACCTGCGCACGCCGCTGCTGATCGTCGTCGCCGCGCAGCTCGCGAACGTCGGGCTCGAGGTGTGGTTCGTCTACGGCCTCGAGCTCGGCCTCGACGGCTCGGCGGCGGGAACGGTGATCGCGCAGCTCGGCATGGGCGCGGCGTTCGCCTGGCTGCTGCTGCGCCCGCGGCAATCAGGCGCCGGCACGCGCAGCAGCCGCCGACCGCGCCGCCTGCTCATGCAGCCGCTCGTCCGCATCTCCGGCGAGCTCTTCGTGCGGTCGGCCGCGTTGCTGACGGCGTTTGCGACGGCGAGCGCGGTCATCGCACGCATCGGCGAGAGCTCGCTGGCCGCGCACCAGATCGCGATGGGCCTGTTCGTCTTCGCCGCGCTCGTGCTCGACGCGATCGCGATCGCGGCGCAGGTGCTCGTCGGTCGCGCGCTCGGGGCCGGCGACGCCGGCGCGGCGCGCGCCGTGGGGCTGCGCTCGCTCGCCTGGTCGCTCGCCGCGGGCTGCCTGTTCGGCGCGCTGCTCCTCGCGCTGGCACGCGCTGCCGCAGGCCTTCACCGACGATCCTGCCGTGATCGAGCGCGCCCGCGCGATCTGGACGCTGCTTGCGCTCATGCAGCCCGCCGCCGCCGTCGTCTTCGGCCTCGACGGGATCCTCATCGGCGCGGGCGACACGCGCTATCTCGCGGCGTCGATGCTGCTCGCCGGGCTGTGCGTCTACGTCCCGATCGCGCTGCTCGCGCTCGCGCTGGAGTGGGGCCTGACCGGCGTCTGGGCCGGGCTGCTGGCGCTCGTCGGCGTGCGCCTGATCACGCTCGGCTGGCGCTTTGCCGGCGGCTCCTGGGCGGTCACAGGAGCGGCGGTGGCTCGTGCGCCCGCTCGCGCAGCCCGTCCTCGATCGCGCTGATCGTCGTCTCCATCACCTTCACGCGCGCTCCTGCTCCTGCGCGTGCGACAGGCGCAGCGAGAGGTCGAGCTCGTCCAGGCGGCCGACGCTACGCCGGCTTGCTCGTCATGGCGCTCGTGCCGCCCGAGCCGGCGGCGGAGTCCGTCGCCACCGAGTCGGCGATGCGCCCCTCGATCGCAAGCTCGGTGTCGAAGTCGGCGGTGTCGGCGTGGCGATACTCGAGGTCGCGGCCGGCCAGCAGCTCGGCGAGCGCCTCGACGAAGCGCTCGTCGAGCTGACGTCCGGCGACGCGCCGCAGCTCGGTCATCGCCTGAAAGGAGGTCATACGGTCGCGGTAGGTGTCCTCGGCGGTCAGCGTGTCGTAGACCTCCGCAACCGCGACGATCCGCGCGATCTCGGGGATCTCGTCGCCCTTCAGGCGGTTGGGATACCCGCGGCCGTCGATCCGTTCGTGGTGCGCGCGGACGATCTGGGCGACCGGGCCATAGACGCCGAGATCGCGCAGCATCTCGGCACCGAGCTCGGGGTGCTGGTGGATCGCATCCCAGTCGGCTGACGTCAACGTCCCGTGGCGCTCCATCACGCGGTCGGGCAGCGCGAAGCGGCCGATGTCGTGCAGCAGCCCGGCGGTGTGCGCCAGCTCGGCCTCGCGCTTGCTCATCCCGCACTCGAGCGCGATGTCGCGCGCGAAGGCAGCGACCGCGGCGCTGTGGCGCGCGGTGCGGTCGTCGCGCCGGTCCAGCGAGCGCACGAGCGAGGACAGCACGCCCCACGACAACGCCGCGTACTGCGCCGTGCGCTCGCGCGCGATGACGACCAGGCGCGACATGTAGCTGAAGGCGACGATGATCAGCACGAGGAAGACGCCCGCGGCGAGACCGAACTGCGCGAACACGGCGGCGATCGAGACCGTGAGCGCCACCGTGATCGCCAGCGACGGAAGCAGCGCCCGCGGCGGGCGCAGCGCGTCGCGCAGGCGGCCGCCGTCAAGCAGCGTCGCAAGCGCGCTGAGCAGCGCGTAGTTGAACACGAGAAAGCCGATCGCGACGGCCGCCAGCAGCGCGATGTCGCGCAGGCTCCCCTCTTCGAGCCCGCCGGTGAGCCCTTGGAAGGCGAGCGCGGCGGTCAGACTCGGAACCGCGGTCGCGGCGAGGTTGACCGGCAGCGCGACCAGCCGGTAGCGCCGCACGGCCCAGGTGATCGCCTCGGCGATGATCGCGATCGAGAACGCGGCGATCGGTCCGACGAACGCTGCGGCGAGCATGAAGCACACGAACGCCGCCGAGATGTCGACGATCCCCTCCCAATCGGACGCGTACAGCACGCTGACGATCGCGCCACCCATGAGCACGAACGTCAGCGGCTCGAACAGCGCCGCGGTCGAGGAGAGCAGCAGGACCGGCAGCGCGGCAAGCAACAGCAGCAGCGACGCCGCGACGGCGACCCCGGGGTGCGCGGCCTTCGGAGGGTCCTCCACGTCCTAAAGGTAGCTGCCGGAGTGGCCCGTAGGCCTGAGGATCAGGTGATGCGGAAGGCACCGCCGTTGGCGGCGAGGACGGCGATCGCGGCAACGAGGGCGGGCTGGTACAGGCGGCTCTTGAAGCGGGTCATCTCGACCTCCGGGGGTGTTGACAGTGAACGGGCGCCTAAAGTAGACCAGCGATCTGAAGCCCAGCTCTTTTCGCCGGGACCTTCCGCGGGCGGGTAACGAGCGTCGATCAAAGTGCATCGGTTTGCGGCCTAAAGACGCTGCGGCGGCTGCGCCTTCGGCCATCGCGCGATGGCGTGCCGCGAACGTCGCGGCCACTGCCGCCCGCCGGTCGCCAACCCGCCGCGAGTGGCGCTGACGACGACAATCGTCCGGCTTTACGCAACACCACGGGGTACGAGCGTTATTTGCCCTCTGAAGGTGTGCAAAGGCACCGTGGCAGGTTTGCATCGGGTTGGGCTAGCCCCGATGATGTTCTGGCATGCGGACCTTGAAGACGAGTGAGGCGGCTGCGCTGCTGAACGTGAGCCCGAACACGCTCCGTGCCTGGGAGCGCCGCTTCGGCTACCCCAAGCCGCAGCGGTCCGCGGGACGCCACCGTCTGTACACGCACGGTGAGGTCGCGGCGCTGCGCGACGCCCTCCAGCAAGGCCTCTCGATCTCCTCCGCCATCAGCCGGGCGCGCGAGGCGCTCAGCACCGACACCCATACGCTCGTCGGCGCGCTGGGCGGCTTCGAGCTCGATCGGGCCGACAGCGCGATGGAGTCCGCGCTGGCGCTGCGTTCGGTCGAGCGCGCGGTCGAGGAGGTGCTGCTGCCCTCGCTCGCCGAGCTCGGGCAGCGCTATGGCACCGACAGCGCGCCGTGGGCGTTCGCGGCGCGCTGGGCGGACGGCTGGCTGCGCCGCGCGCAGCGCGTGGCGCCACCCCCCGTACGCGGCCTGGCGATCCTCGTCGGCGATGCCACGCGCAACGAGCTCGATCCCGACGCGCTGGCCGTGCGCGCGTTCGAGTTGTTCTGCGGCCGCTCGGGCGCGCGGATCATGGCGCTGCCCGTCGGCGGCGTCTCGGGCCTGTCCGACGTCGTCGAGTCGGTGTCACCCGACGCGGTGGTGATCGCCGGCGCGCACCTGCCCGACGACGACGTCGCTCTCTGGGCCTACCGCGTGCGCGCTGCTGCCGGGCCGCTGCCGGTGGCCCTCTTTCGCCGCTCACAGCACGGCGCGAAGGTCCGCACGACCGGCACCCGGATGCTGCCCGACCCCCCGTTCGCCGCACACCGCCAGCTGCTGGCCATGATCGACGACCGCCAGGTCACGCGCGTGCTCGAGGTCGCCGCCGTGTCGGTCCTCGATGCTGACGACGAGCGCCGGGAGGCGCAGGGATGAGGCGCCTGCGCGCACTGCGCCCGGTCGAAGTCGACGAGCGCGGGCTCGACGTCGTGTCGTTCTGCGGGCACTGCGCGCTACCGCCCGCACCCGTTGGGAGCGCGGCGCCCTCGCGTGTCTGCGGGCACTGCGGCCTCGGCCTCGTGCTGCAGGCGAGCGCCGATCTCGCGCCCCGCCGCGACGAGCCGTTTCTCGTGATCGACACGACGCTGTCGGTCTGCGCGGTCTCCGCCGCAGCCGAGGACCTGCTCGGCATCGACGAGACACACGCGGTCAACAAGCACGTCGCCGACTTTCTCGTCCCGGCGGACGCCAATGCACCCAGCGCGGAGAACCTGCTGGCGCTGCTGGTCGAGGTTGCGAGCGGCTCAGGGGAGCCGCGCAGCACGGTCGTGCGCCCGCGCCAGGAGTTCGGTGTGCGCTTCAAGGCGCGCATCGGCCCCTGTGGTCCCCCGCACGCCGCGCTACTCATACTTTCTTAGTTGGCCGCAATCGCGTAACCTCCAGCAATCGACTTGCCCGCAGGAGGTCTCGTGGCCGCCTGCGCAACGGTAGGCAAGCCTCGATAACAACTCACGATGAGTGTCCTACGCACCCATGCCGCCGCGGCCATGTTGGGCGTCAGCCCGAACACCCTGCGGTCCTGGGAGCGCAGGTTCGGCTATCCGACGCCGCGTCGCACGGCGGGCGGTCACCGCCAATTCGACCTCACCGAGCTCGAAGCGCTGCGCCAGGCATTCGAGGAGACGCACAACGTGTCGTCGGCGATCTCGATCGCACGCGAGCGTGGCAGCGGCCCATCCTCGCCGACGCGCCTGCGCTCCGCGCTGCGCCGCTTCGAGGAGATCGAGGCCGACCGGATCCTCGAGGAGAGCCTTGCCGTGCGCTCCGTCGAGCGCACCGTGGAGGAGGTGCTGCTGCCGGCGGTCGACGGCCTCGGCGGCCCCGAGGGCGAGCCGCCCTCCGCCGAGCTCGGCTTCGCCTGTCGCTGGGCGACCGGCTGGCTGGCCGCCGCCAAGCGCGTGGCGCCCGGGGCCACGCGGCTGGAGGGCGTCCTGATCTTCGACGCGAGCGCGCCCTGTGACATCGACGCGCTGCACGCCCAGGCGCTCGAGCTCTGCCTGCGGCGCGCCGGCATCCGGACGCTCATGCTGACCGCCGAGCTCGACGCCGGGCGCCTGACTCACGTCCTGCAGGCGCTCAACCCGCGCCTCGTCGTCCTGACCGGCCGCCGCGCATGGCTCGACGCGCTGGGCAGGATCGCCTACCAGTCGCGGCGCGCCTCCGAACATGTCGAGATCCTCGACTTTCGCGGCGCCCTGCCGGAGTCCGACCAGTCGACGGTAGCGCGGCTCGGCGCGAGCGCGATCGGCGCGCGCGACCTCCTGCTGGCGCGCCTGAACGCGCGCGAGGCGACGGTGCGCCGTCGTCCTGGTCTGGCACAGGTCTCGTAGGCGCGGGGCCGGCAGACACGTCCGCTCCTGCCGGTACGGTCCGGCGCCAGGATGACGCTCGTTCCCGGCGACCCGCTTGCGCATCGCGCCCTCGATTCGCTTCTGCGCGCTGAGGCCTCCGTGCGCCGCCGGCTGAGCGCCGACCTCGAGCGCGAGGGGCTGTCGGCGACGGGCTTCTCCGTTCTCGTGATCCTCACGACCGCCGGCGGCGAGCTCGAGCTGCGCCTGCTGCGCGCCCGCCTGCGCACGTCGAAGGCCAACGCGACCGAGGTCGTCACGACGCTCGAGGGCCGCGACCTCGTGGATCGCCGGCGCCTGCCGAGCGACCGCCGCGCGGCGAGCGTCGCGATCACCGACCGTGGCGCGGAGATCGTCGACCGGCTGTTTCCCGAGCACAGCGAGCGCGTCGCGCAGACGTTCGCCGTCCTCGACGAAGGCGAGAAGCGCTCGCTCGCGAGCATCTGCCGCAAGCTCGCGGCCTGACGGGCCAGCGCCGCGCCTGACGCCACCCGACCTACACTGCTCGCATGGCGAAGCGGCCCGTCGACGCGCAGGTCTCGTTCCCGCAGCTCGAGGAGCAGGTGCTCGCGCGCTGGCGCGAGCGCGACGTGTTCCGCGAGTCGCTGCGCCGCCGCGAAGGCGCGCCGCCGTGGGTCTTCTGGGAGGGTCCGCCGACGGCGAACGGGCCGCCCGGGGTGCACCACGTCCTGAGCCGCGCCTTCAAGGACATCTTTCCGCGCTTTCGCACGATGCGCGGCTACTACGTCGAGCGCCGCGGCGGCTGGGACACGCACGGCCTGCCGGTCGAGATCGCCGTCGAGAAGAAGCTCGGAATCAAGTCCAAGGCCGAGATCGAGGCCTACGGGATCGAGGCCTTCAACGCGCAGTGCCGCGAGTCGGTCTTCGACTTCCTCGCGGACTGGAACGCGCTGACCGAGCGGATCGGCTTCTGGCTGGATCTCGACAACGCCTACCGCACGCTGGATCCGACGTACATCGAGTCGGTCTGGTGGTCGCTGAAGCAGATCGCCGACAAGGGGCTGCTGTACGAGGGCCATCGCGTCGTGCCGTACTGCCCTCGCTGCGGGACCGCGCTGTCCAGTCACGAGGTCGCCCAAGGCTACAAGAACGTAAAGGACCCGTCGGTCTACGTGCGCTTCCGCGTGGCGCAGGACGGCGGCCCGCTGCAGGCGGGCGACGAGCTGCTCATCTGGACGACGACGCCGTGGACGCTCGTCTCCAACGCGGCGGTCGCCGTCGACCCCGAGCTCGTCTACGTCCGCGCGAAGACCGGGAAGCTCGAGGCCCCCGTCGTGCTCGCCGAGGCGCTCATCGAGAAGGTCCTCGGCGACCGCGACGGCGTGCAGATCATCGACCGCTTCCCGGGTGCGGCGCTCGACGGCGTGCGCTACGAGCCGCCGTTTCCGTACCTCGGCGCCGAGGAGTACGGCGAGCGCGGCCACACGGTGCTGCTGGGCGACTTCGTCACCGCCGACGACGGCACCGGGCTCGTCCACACGGCGATCGCCTTCGGCGAGGACGACTTTCGTCTGGGCCAACAGTACGGCCTGAACGTCGTCAACCCGGTGCGCCTGGACGGCACGTACGACGACCGCATCGGGCCCTACGAGGGGCGCTTCGTCAAGGACGCCGACGAGGACCTCGTCGAGGACCTGCGCAAGCGCGGCCGGCTGCTACGCGCCGAGGTCTACGAGCATTCCTATCCGCACTGCTGGCGCTGTGGCACGCCGCTGCTCTACTACGCCAAGCCCTCGTGGTACATCGCCACGTCGCAGATCCGCGACAAGCTGCTGGCGTCAAACGAGCAGGTGACGTGGCATCCGGAGCACATCAAGCACGGGCGCTTCGGCAACTGGCTCGAGAACAACATCGACTGGGCGCTGTCGCGCGAGCGCTTCTGGGGCACCCCGCTGCCGGTGTGGCGGTGCGCCAACGAGCACATCACCGTGGTGGGCTCGCTCACCGAGCTCGAGCAACTCTCCGGCGTCCTCCTGGAGGATCCCCACCGCCCGTTCGTAGACGATGTGACCTTCCCCTGCGGCGAGTGCGGCGAGACCGCCACCCGCGTGCCAGAGGTGATCGACGTCTGGTTTGACTCGGGGGCGATGCCGTTCGCCCAGCGCCACGCGCCGTTCGAGGGCGAGGCGGAGATCGAGGCCCTCTATCCGGCGGACTTCATTTGCGAGGCCCTTGACCAGACGCGCGGCTGGTTCTACTCGCTGCTCGCCGTCAGCGCGCTGCTGCGCGGGGGCGAGCTGGCCTATGACCACGTCGTCTGCCTGGGCCTGATCCTCGACCCTGACGGCAAGAAGATGTCCAAGTCTCAGGGCAACGTCGTCGCACCCGACGAGATCATCGATCGCTTCGGCGCCGATGCCCTGCGGTGGTATTTCTTCACCTCCAAGCTGCCGTGGGACGGCTACCTCTTCTCGCCCGAGGCCGTCGGCGAGGGCGTGCGGCTGTTCCTGCGCCAGCTCTGGAATACCTACCGAGTGGCGACGATGTACGAACCCTCCGCGCACACGGCCGCCGCAGGCGAGACCGACCTCGACCGCTGGATCCGCTCGCGCCTGAGCGCGACGGTCACGGTCGTCACCGAGCGAATGGACGCCTACGATGCGACGGTCGCCGGTCGCGCCGTGAGCGAGTTCGTCGACGATCTCTCCAACTGGTACGTGCGCCGCTCGCGGTCGCGCTTCTGGGACGGCGATGCGGTCGCGCTCGAGACCCTGCGCCGCAGCCTCGTGACCGTCGCCCAGCTGCTCGCGCCGTTCACGCCGTTCGTCGCCGACGAGATCTACGACAACCTCGACGGCAGCGAGCCGAGCGTGCATCTCACCGACTGGCCCCAGCCCGAGCCGCGCGACGAGACGCTCGAGGAGGCGATGGCGATCGCTCGCGAGACCGTGCGCCTGGGGCTCGCCGCGCGCGGCGGCGCGAGGATCAAGGTCCGCCAGCCGCTGCACGAGGCCGTCGTCGTGGCCGCGGGGCGCGAGCGTGACGCGATCGAGCGCCTCGGCGACGTCGTGCGCGACGAGCTCAACGTCAAGCAGGTGCGCTTCGTCTCGCAGGCCGACGAGCTGGGCTCGTACACGCTGAAGCCCAACTACCGCACGCTGGGGCCGCGCTTCGGCAGGGCGATGCCGCAGGTCGCCGAGGCCGTCGCGGGACTCGACGCCGACCACGTCGCCGACGCGCTGCGCGCCGGCCGGCCGGTCGGCATCTTCATCGACGGCCACGACCACACGCTCGGGCCCGATGACCTGCAGCTCGCGATGGCGCCGCTGGCCGGCTACCAGCTCGAGCGCGAGGGGTCGCACGCCGTCGCGCTGGAGCTCACGGTCGACGACGACCTGCGCCGCGAGGGGCTCGCGCGCGAGATCGTGCACGCCGTCCAGCTCGCGCGCCGCGAGGCGGGCCTGGAGATCGCCGACCGGATCGTGCTCACGCTCGACGGCGACGAGCTGCTGCTCGATGCCGCGCGCGTGCACGAGGCCTACCTCAGCGGCGAGGTGCTCGCCGTCGCGGTGCGCTACAGCGCCAACGGCAGCGACCAGGTCGCGAGCATCGAAGGGCGCGAGCTGCGCATCTCCGTGGCAGCGGTGTGAGCGGGCTGGCGAGAGCCGGCTGCGCACGCAGCCGGCTCCCGGAAGTTCTACGAGCTCCTGGTGTTACGCGGCGGGCTCGAGCTCGAGCTGCTCCTCGAGCTGGCTCTTGGAGCGCGTCGGGCGCAGGCGCTTGGTCTCCACGCCGTTCTGGAACAGGATCAGCGACGGGATCGAGAGGATCTGGTATTGGGCGGCGGTGAGCTGGTTCTCGTCGACGTTGACCTTGACGATCCGGACGTCGTCGCGCCCCCCGGCGATCTCCTCGAGCAGCGGGGCGATCGCGCGGCAGGGACCGCACCACGGCGCCCAGAAGTCGACGAGGATCGGTGTCTCGGACTCGAGAACCTCGGCCTGGAAGCTGTCGTCGGTCACATCGGTGATGGATCCGGCCATGCGGCACTCTCCTTATGTCACGTCCCCGCAGGTCGCTCGGTCGCGTGACCGGCGGGGCGAAAGTCTTCGTGTCCACTATACAAACTGAAGCGCCATCGGCTCCGTCCGCAGCTACGCCCTACCCGGCGAGCGACCGCGGCAGGCCCGGCGTCACGTAGACCTCGACGAAGGCGGCTGCGACGAGCACCGGAACCGCGAGCACCACGGTGATCAGCGTTGCGGCGAGCAGCTCGTGCCATTGCTTCTGGCGGCTGGCGATCATCCATGCCGCGAGCGGCAGGAAGAGCGCGACGAGCTCGGGCAGCGCGTGCGGCAGCAGGCCGACCAGCAGCAGCCCGCAGGAGATGTCCAGCCGCCACGCCAGCGACGACGCGAGCTGGCCGAGAACGTAGGCCTGTGTCACCAGCGAGAAGCCGGTCGCTCCGATCACGAACGCGATCGCAAGGGGGCCCGCCTTGTCGTGGATCCAGCGCCAGGCGCCGCTGTAGCGCGCGGCCTCCTGCGGGAGCGCGCTTCCGGCGATGAAGCCCGCGACGCAGGCGAACGCGTGCAGCGCGAGCACGAGCGAGTTGGCCATCAGGATCCGCCCGACGTGGCCCAGCTCTTGCTGCGAGAACGTCACGCCGAAGGAGTGCGTGACGTCCGGCACCGATACGACAGCGACGAGCCAGACGGCGCTCAGCAGCAGCAGCGAGATCGCGAGCGCGCCGGCGAGCCAGCGGCCGACGACCGGACCGGGACGCTCTTGCCAGGCCGCGAGCGTCGCGCGCGTGTCCGCGAGCCCGCGGACGAGTACCAGATCGGATGTCTGCACAGACAAGCCATCGGCGCGACGGGCGCCGCGCCCGGGTCAGCGGTGGCGACGCTGGCCGGATAGGCGAAGCTGGGGGACGAGCAGCGCCGCCTCGCCGGCGATCCGCCATGACATCTTGGAGTGCCCGAGCCGGCGGTCGCGAAAGACGATCGGCAGCTCGACGACGCGAAAGCCCGCGTGCAGCGCCCGATGCGTGAGCTCGACCTGGAAGGCGTAGCCGCGCGAGCGCACCGTCGGCAGGTCGATCGCCTCGAGCACCTCGCGGCGAAAGCACTTGAAGCCGCCCGTCAGGTCGCGCACGTCGAGGCCGAGCACGATCCGCGCGTACCACGAGCCGCCGCGGCTGACCAACCGCCGGATGCGGCCCCAGTCCGTCACCCCGCCGCCGGCGACGTAGCGCGAGCCGAGCACGAGGTCGGCCTCGCGCGCGGCGGCGAGCAGCCGCGCGACGTCGGCGGGGTCGTGCGAGAAGTCGGCGTCCATCTCCATGACGAGCTGCGCGCCGCGTCCGAGCGCGTACGCAAAACCGGCGAGATAGGCCGGTCCGAGCCCCTCGCGCGTCGTTCGGTGCAGGACCTCGACGGCTTCGTGCTCGGCCGCGAGGGCGTCGGCGATGTCACCCGTCCCGTCGGGCGATCCGTCGTCGACGACGAGGATCCGATGCGCGCCTGGGGCCGCCTCTTCGAGCACCGCGCGCACAGCCGCGACGATCGCCGCGATGTTCTCGGCCTCGTCGTACGTGGGCAGGATGAGCCAGACGGCCGCAGGCATGCGCGCGACTACCTACCCTACGTGCCCGATGGCGTCGGACCCCTCGAACCTCCAGATCGCGGCCGCCTTCGACGAGCTCGCCGACCTCTACGAGCTCGACGGCGCGATCGTCCACCGCGTGCTCGCCTACCGGTCGGCGGCGAAGGCCGCGCGCGAGGCGACCGTCTCGGTGGCCGCGCTCACGCGCAACGGCACGGTCACGACGCTGGCCGGCGTCGGCAAGACGCTCGAGGAGAAGATCGTCGCGCTGCTGGAGACCGGCGACATCCCCGCAGCGGTCAAGCTGCGCGCGAAGTACCCCGTCGGCCTGCTGGAGATGACGCGCCTGCCGGGGCTCGGTCCCAAGCGCGCCCGGCGGCTCTTCGACGAGCTGGGAATCGATTCGCTGCAAGCGCTGCGTGCCGCCGCAGAGGGCGAGCAGCTGCGCGAGGTCAAGGGCTTCGGCGCGAAGTTCGAGGCGTCCGTGCTGTCGTCGATCGGCGCCGGCATCGGTGACAAGCCGGCGCAGCGCGTGCTGCTGCACCGCGCCCTGAGCGTCGGTGAGCAGATCGTCGCGGCGCTGCGCGCGCATCCGGCCGCCGACCGCGTCGAGCTCGCCGGGTCGGCGCGCCGCCAAGCCGACTCGGTCAAGGACCTCGACATCATCGCGACGGCCAGCGAGCCGGCCGCGTTGGCACGCGCGCTGGGCGAGCTCGAGCTGATCGAATCCGCGTCGGCGCCCAACGACAACGCGGCGCGCGGGCGCACGCATACCGGGCTGCCGGTCGACCTGCGCGTGGTCGAGCCCGAGAACTTCGGCAACCTGCTGCAGCACTTCACCGGATCGCAGGCGCACAACATGGCGCTGCGCGAGGCGGCGGTGCGGCGCGGGCTGCACGTCAGCGAGTACGGGATCCTCGACGACGAGACCGGCGAGACGCTGCGCTGCGCGACCGAGGAGGCGGTGTACGAACGCCTCGGGCTCGCCTACCCCGAACCCGAGCTGCGCGAGAACCGCGGCGAGCTGTCGCCGGACTTCACGCCCCCGCGGCTGATCACGCTCGACGACCTGCGCGGTGACCTGCACATGCACACGCTCGCCTCGGACGGGCGCAACACGATCGAGCAGATGGCGCTGGCGGCGCGCGCGCGCGGCTATGAGTACATCGCGATCACCGACCACTCCGCGACGCACGGCTTCGGCAACCACATCCCGCCCGACGAGCTCGAACGACAGATCGAGCGGATCGCCGACGTCGACGCGCAGCTCGACGCGATCACCGTGCTCGCCGGCACCGAGACGAACATCCTGCCCGACGGCTCGCCGGATTACGACGACGAGCTGCTGTCGCGACTGGGCTGGGTCATCGGATCGGTGCACACCGCGTTCGGCATGACGTCGTCGGAGATGACCAAGCGCATGGTCGCCGCGATCGAGCATCCCTGGATCGACGCGATCGGCCATCCCACGGGTCGCAAGATCCAGTCGCGCCAGCCCTATGCGCTGGACATCGACGAGGTCATCGCGGCCGCCGCCCGGACCGGCACGATGCTCGAGATCAACTCCGCGCCGGACCGCCGCGACCTCAACGACGTCCATGCTCGCGCGGCCGCCGAGAACGGCGTGCTCGTGCTGATCGACTCCGATGCCCACGGTGCCGACCGCCTGCAGCACGTGCGCTGGGGCGTCGCGACCGCGCGGCGCGCGTGGCTGACGCCCGAGCAGGTGGCGAACACCCGCCCGTGGGCGGAGTTTGCGGCGCTGCGCAAGCGGGCGCGCTGATCACGGAGCTGAGCTCCAGATCAGCGCAGCAGTCGCGGCAGCAGCTCGTCGCGAACGACGGCGTCGACGCAGGCGCGCCGAAACGGCGCCACCGCCGCCGCCGCGCGCTGCGCGTAGTCCGCCGGCGTCGTGTCGAGCGCGATCCGCAGCGCGCGCGCGAGTTCGGCTGCGCTGTCGTCGCGGCGCACGACGAGGCGCGGGTCCAGGGCGCGGGCGAGCGGCAACGCGGCGTAGGGACCCGGTGCCGCGGTCGTCACGAGCACGCAGCCGTCGGCGAGCGCCTCCAGCTGCGCGATCCCGTAGTCCTCGCGCCGCGGCGCCGTGACGAACACGCGCGCGCGGCGCAGCAGCGCGCGGTAGGTCTGGGGCGCCAGCCGCCCGGCTACGCGCACGCCGGGCGCATCGAGGCGCAGGTCGGCGCCCGCCACGACGAGCTGCTCGTCGTCGATCCGGGCGCGCGACCAGGCGGCGAGCACGCGGTCCAGGCCCTTCTTCTCCGGATTGGCGGCGTACGTGATCGCCGCGATGTCGCGCGGCGCGACGGTCGGCGGCGACGGCTCGACGGGGATCGGCACGACGATCGCCTCGGCGTGCGGGCGCGGCGTCTCGTCGAGCGTGCCGGGATCGACGGCCACGAGCAGCGTCGCCTCGCACAGGCGCCGGCGCTCCAGCGGGCGCTGCCACGCGCCGTGGCGCCCGGGACGGTTGGCGGCCGCGGGGGCGTCGTAGCGGATCGCTCCCGGGCGCGGCCAGAGCAGCGCCGCGGTGACCGTGGAGTAGACGACGGCGCGCGGGGCGTGCGCGGCGATCGCGCCCGTTGCCGCGACCCGCGCCGCATGGGCCCAGGCCAGGTCCGTCAGGCCGTAGGTGGGCACCTCGCGCGGCGCCTTCGCGGCGACGACCCGAACCTGCGCGCCCGCCCGCCGCAGCGCACCGGCGAGCTCCTCGTCGGAGGCGCGCAGACCCGCAGTCGACCCGAGCGAGACGATGAGGAGGTCGACCGCGGCCATCGGCTGCCATCCTGGCGCATCTCGTGGTCGGCATAGAGGCGCGCCTCGCGCGGGTCGACGATCGGCGGCAGGGCCGTGTCATCCGCGCGCGCGATCCGCGCGACGCGTCCACCGTGCGGGAGACGTTCTTCACGGCGAGCCTGCTGTTCTGCGTCGGTCCGCTGACCGTTGGGAGCGGGCGTGGCGTTCGCCGCCGGCTCAGCGCGCTGCACCGTTGACCGATACCAGGTCGCGCCGGAAGCCGGGCGCGCGGACGAGCTTGATCGGCTTCAGCGGCGAGGTCGGCTCGACGTAGAAGGCGACGCCGTCGCGCTCCTCGATCGCGCTGACCGCCGCCTCCTGCCGGCGCCACGCGAGCGCGCCGATGATCGCAAAGCCGCACGCGATCGCGGGGATCTGCGGGGCGATCAGGCCGAGGCCCAGCGCGAGGATCGTCGACAGCAGCAGCGGCCACGTCCGGTTGAGCAGCAGGCTGCTCGGTCGCTGCTCGGGCAGCGACGTACTCGACTTCGCCGACGCCAGCAGCCGTGCGATCGGCGAGTTCGTCTCGGCGCGGCGGCCGAGCCACATTCCGATCGTCACCGCGGTGACCCACCAGCCGATGATGAAGCCGACGAGCACCGTGTCGTCGGTCGAGCCGGCAGACAACACGGTCAGCGTCGCGAGCGCGGTCGCCGAGCCGCCGCACAGCAGGACGGCGGCACGCAGAAAGTCGACGAACCGCATCCTCTGCGCAGGCCTTAGCTCGCCAGCGCCATGAGCAGGCCGCGGACCCCGAGCGGACCGTCGACGAGCAGGTCGGACTGCTTCTCGATCGCGGGCGGCGTCTCGTCGGAGCGCACGCCGACGCAGACGGCCGCCACGAGCAGCCCCTCCTCGACGAGACCGCGCAGCCCGGCGAACGCGTCGAGGTCGGTCATGTCGTCGCCGACGTACAGGCCGGCGGCAAGATCGTGCCCGTCGAGCAGGCGCCGAACGCCGCGGCCCTTGTTGATCTCGACGGGCGGGCGGACCTCGAGCACCTTGCGTCCCCAGTGGATCGCCAAGCCCTCGGCCTCCGCGCGCTCGGCGATCGCGCGCACCGCCCGCTCGGCGGCGTCCTCGTCCGGCGCGCCGCGCCAGTGGAAGGCCTTGATCGCCTGCTTGTCCTCCGTCCGTACCCGCAGGCGCTGGACGTCGGGGGTGTAGGCCGCCTCGGCGAACTCGCGCACGGTGCGCTCGTAGGGCGCGATCTCGGGATCGATCTCGACCTCCGTGCCACCTGCCGGCAGCAGCTCCGCGCCGTGGTTTCCGGCGTAGGCGATCGTGCCGAGCGAGACCATCTGGCGCGCCGTCGTCGAACGGCGGCCGCTGATGCAGCCGACGACGGCGTAGCGCTTGGCGACCGCGATCAGCTGCGTGCGCGTCGGCTCGGGAACCGACGCGTCGTCGGCATGGCGCACGATCGGCGCCAGCGTGCCGTCGATGTCGAGCAGGATCGCGGCGCGCGCCGGATCGGCACGCAGCGGCTCGAGTGCCTCGGCGAGCGTGGCGGCGGACATGGCTTTTAGTATGGCGCGCATGCCATCGCGCCGAACGCTGAGGCTGGCGGCGATCGGCACCGCCGCGGGGCTGTTCAGCGGGCTCTTCGGCGTGGGCGGCGGCGTTCTCATCGTCCCGCTGCTCGTCGTGTGGTGCGGCTTCGGCGAGCGCGTCGCGATCGGCACGTCGCTCGCGGCGATCGTCGTGCTTGCGAGCGTTGCGGCGGCGACGCACGGCGCCTACGGCAACGTGCGCCTGCAGGAAGGCCTGCTCGTCGGCGTGCCCGCCGTCGCGGGCGTGCTGCTCGGCACCGAGCTGCAGCAGCGCATCACGACGAAGGCGATCTCGCTGGTCTTCGCCGCGCTGCTGGCGATCGTCGCTGTCGATCTGCTGGTCGCCTGATGATCGAGGCGGTCCTCATCGGCCTGCTGGCGGGCATCGTCGCGGGGATGCTCGGCGTCGGCGGCGGCGCGCTGTTCGTCCCCGCGCTGACGATCGGCCTCGGCCTGAGCCAGCTCGACGCGGAGGCGACGTCGCTGCTGGCGATCATCCCCGTGGCGCTTGTCGGCGCGCTGCGCCAGCGCGGGCGCGGCAACGTCCACCTGCGGACGGCCGCCCTTCTGGCGCTCTTCGGCGCGGCCGGCGCCGTCGCCGGCGCGGCACTTGCCAACGCCGTCGCGCAGCGCGCGCTCGAGGTGAGCTTCGCGCTGTTCATCCTCTTCGTCGCGTCGCAGCTCGTGCGGCGCGCGCTGTCAGCGCCGCAGGCGGATCTCGGCTGACGTGCCGGGAGCCCCCTCGACCGCCAGCGTCAGGCGCAGGCGCCCGCGCCGGCGAGTGCGCCTGGACACCGCAAGGCGCAGCGCGTGCGTGCCCGGCGCGAACGCGAACCGGCGCGACCCGTTGCCGCGGGCGTAGACGGCGACGCCGCGACAGCCCGCCGGGCAGCGCACGCGGATCGAGATCCTTCCGCCGCGCACGCGCGCGACGCGCGTGAGCACCCGCGCGCGGCACGTCGCGATCTGTGCCGGGCCACCATCCTGCGTGGCGCCGTCGATGACCACGAGGTCGGTGTCGGCGTCGCTGCAGCGCGCGTGCCAAAACGCGAAGCGGTCGCCATCTGCGGCGACGCCCAGCGGTTGCCGGTAGGAGCCGGAGGCGTGCACGCGACGGTCGCCGCCGTCGGCGCGCATGCTGACGAGCGAGGTCAGCGGCGGTGCGTTGCGAGCTCGCCCGGCGTTGCGCACGAGCGCGTAGACGCGGTCGCCCGCCACCCGCGCCGCCTGCGGATCCGAGAGAGCATCGGCGGCGACGAGGCAACCGCCGGTCGGCAGCTCGCGCCGCTGCGCCGAGCCGGCGGCGATCGTGAAGAGCGTGGTGGCGCAGACGTCGTCATCACGGTCGCTGTCCTCGAGGTCGAGCCGGGCGAGCGACAGGACCCTCGTGCCGTCCGCCAGCACGCCGACCGGCAGGACGAGCGCGCCGCGTTGCGCGGTCAGCGTCGCGCCCGCCCCGCCCTGACCGAAGCTGCGCACCTCGCTGTCGAGCGCGAAGAACGACGGCCGCATGAGACCGACGAGGCCGCCGGCGCCGGCCAGCACGATCGAGACCGGCAGCACCGCCGGGCCGAGCGCCACGCGCGTCGGCGCGATCGCCGGATCGGCTGCCGCGATCACGATCGCCGCCGCAGTCGTCGCGGTCGGGCGCGCGGGAGGATCGCCGCAGCCGCCCTCGCGCCACGCGATCCGGGCGCCGGTGACCGCGACGGGCGGCAGCAGCAGCCCGGCCTCGCAGCCGGCGACCTCGCGCAACGGGCCGCTCGCGGGCCCGGCGAAGACGCGGCTCGCGGCGGTGCCGTCCTCGCCGTCGGGCAGCAGTCCGACAGCGAGCGCCTGCGCCGAGCCGGCCAGCTGGACCTGGTCGTCGGCGCCGCGCAGGCTCGTGCCCAGCAGCGGCTGGGGCGGCGAGCCCGCGACGAACCGCTCGACCGTCAGGCTGCCGCGCGGCGGCTGATGTGCGACCGCGAGGCCGGGGTCGGTGAACGCGACATCTCGCACGTCACCTGCGACGGTGGTCGTGCTGCGCGCGGCCGTCGCGATCTGCGCCCCGCACAGGACCGCCAGCGCGACGGACAGCGGTAGGGCCCAGCGCAGCATTCGCGACGCAGGCTACGGCAGACCGTGCTCCAGCGCGCCTTTTATCGACGCGTCGAGCGCATTGAGGCGATACAGCGCGAGCGCCTCGGCCGAGCCGAAGCGGCGCCCCGGTGCCGGGTCGGGGCCGTGGTGGCAGAGCACGCAGTGCTCGAGCGCGACGCGCCGTTGCGCGCCGAGCGCCGGCACGCGCGCGGCGTGCTCGCGCAGCAGGGCCAGGCCGAGCTCGATGTGGCCGAGCAGCCGCCCCGCGTCCGTGAGGCCGATCTCGGCGCCGTACGTGAACTCGCGCGTGCGGCCGAGATCGTGGACCAGCGCAGCGGTCATCAGCAGGTCGCTGTCCAGCCGCGGATGCAGCGTGCACGTCTCGGTGACGAGCGTCCCGACCGCGACCGTGTGCTCGAGCAGGCCGCCGAGGTAGGCGTGGTGACCGTTGCGGCTGCACGGGGCGCGACGCCACTGCGCGCGCAGCGCGGCGTCGCCGAGCAGCGCGTCCAGCAGCGCCTTCAGCCCGGCGTCGTGCACCTCCCGCGCGAGGTGCTCGAGAAAGCCGTCGAGCTCGTCGAGGTCGCGGTAGGCGACGGGCAGGAATGCCGCCGGATCGGCTTCTCCCTCACGCGCGCGGCCGATCGCGCGCAGCTCGACCTGCAGCTCGTCGCGAAAGCGCTCGACGCGGCCGGCGACGCGGACGAGGTCGCCGCGCTCGAAGCGCCCGGCGAGGACGTCGGCGTCGCGGAACGCGCGGCCCTGCACCGCCCCCGTCCGATCGCGCAGCTCGACGGCGAGGTACGGCGTGCCGGCCCGCGACAGCAGGCGGTCCTTGCGCGTGCACGCGAAGACGCCATCGACCTCCTGGCCCTGGCGCAGGGTGGCAATCGTCATCAGCCCATGATGTACCGTGAATCGGATGCAGCCCCTGATCTGGGAGAGCCGGCCCGACGGACTGCGCGCCCCGGCGATGGTCGCCGCCTTCAGCGGCTGGAACGATGCCGGCGACGCGGCTTCCGCGGCCCTGACGTTCATCGGCGAGTCGCTCGGCGCCGAGCGCTTCGCGCGCCTGGATCCCGAGGAGTTCTACGACTTCCAGGCCACGCGCCCGCACATCGGGTTCACCGATGAGCGCAAGCGCGAGGTGACGTGGCCGGGCATCGAGATCTTCGCGGCGCGCGTGCCGCGCGCCCCCCGCGACCTGATCCTCGTGCAGGGCCCCGAGCCGTCGATGCGCTGGCGCGCGTTCTGCCGCCACCTCGTCGATCTCGCCGAGGCGCTGGACACGCAACTCGTCGTCACGATCGGCGCGTTGCTGGCCGACGTCCCGCACAGCCATCCGGTCTCGATCACCGGCCTGGCCTCCGACGAGACGCTCGGCGACAAGATCGCGCTGCGCGAGACCACGTACGAGGGGCCGACGGGCATCGTCGGCGTGCTGCACGCGGCGTGCATGGATGCGGGGCTGCCGTCGGCGAGCCTGTGGGCGGCGGTGCCGCACTACGTCGCTGCGGCCCCCAACCCGAAGGCCGCGCTCGCGCTCGTGCGCAAGGTCGAGAGCCTCGTCGCGGTCACGGTCGACGCGAGCGAGCTGGAGAGCGCGACGGAGGACTACGAGCGCCAGGTCGGCCAGGCGGTGCAGTCCGATCCGGACGTCCAGCGCTTCGTCGAGCGCCTCGAGCAGGCGGCCGAGCGCGACACGACGCCGCTGGGCCCGGGCGACCTGCCTTCGGGGGACGCGATCGCCTCGGAGTTCCAGCGCTTTCTCAAGCAGCAGGGCCCGGAGCGCTGACCGCGGAGGGCGACGCGCGCCCGACCGTCGCCGCCGTCAGCATGCGGCGCGGCCACGGCATCGGCAAGACGGTCGCCGACGCCATCCGGCTCGTCGCGGGCCGCGGCGTCGAGGGCGACGCGCACCTCGGCGAGACGGTGAAGCACCGCTCGCGCGTACGACGCGATCCGACGCAGCCCAACCTGCGCCAGGTGCACCTCATCCACGGCGAGCTGCACGACGAGCTCGCCGCCGCGGGGTTTTCCGGGCTGCGGCCCGGTCAGATGGGCGAGAACGTCACCACGGCCGGCATCGACCTGCTCGGGCTGCCGGCGGGGACGCGCCTGCGACTCGGTGACGAGGCCGTCGTGGAGGTCACCGGTCTGCGCAATCCGTGTACGCAGCTCGACAAGATCCAGCCGGGCCTGATGAAGGCCACGCTGGGACGCGATCCTGAGGGCGCCGTGATTCGCAAGGCGGGCGTGATGGCCCTGGTGGTGTGCGACGGCGAGGTGCGCGCGGGGGACTCAATCGTCGTGGAGCTGCCCGCGGGGGAGCGGCGGGCGCTGCAACCGGTATAGGCGCCGAGGCGCGTGGATGTCGGATTGATCCCGCGTGGCGGGGTGAAGACGACATCGTCGCGAGGTCTCGCGCCGGCCTACCGCTCCGCCGCCGGACAGGCGATCCGGTAGTCGCACATCGAGCAGACCGCGTAGGACGGTGTCGGCTCGAAGTCCTGCGCGAGGATGCCGCCGGCGACCTCTTCGACGGTGTCGGCGATCCAGTCGGCGTCGATCTCCGAGCTCGGCACGCCGACCTTCTCGTCGTCGAGCAGGTAGAGATAGGCCTGCCGCGTGGCGTCCAGCTGCCACGCCTCGCGCGCGCCGACGGCATACAGCGACAGCTGGACGTCCTCGCGCAGCGCCGCGGCCGAGCGCGGCCGGCCGGTCTTGTAGTCGATCAGCTCGTAGTCGCCGTCGGCGAGCCGGTCGACGCGGTCGACGCGTCCGCGCAGCGTGTGGGCGCCGATCTTGAAGGCGAACGCGCGCTCAAACCAGACCGGCTCGACGGGCTCCTCGGCGACGCGCGCGTAGTAGCGCTGCAGCGCTGTCGCCGCCTTGGCGCGCAGCTGGCGCTCCTCGTCGGAGTCGCCGAAGCCGCCGCGCCGCCAACCGAAGTCCAGCAACCCGAGCAGCTCGTCGAGCGATTCGACGGCCAGCTGGTGGTAGCGCTCGAGCACCTGGTGAACGAGGATCCCGAAGCGCTGGTTGAGCGTCGGCTCCTGCGGCACCCGCAGCACGCGCGCGAACTTGTAGCGCAGCGGACAGCCGCGATAGGTCTCGATGTCCGACGCCGACAGCATGAGGCCGTCGCCGCGGCGCGGCAGGAACACCTCCAGCGACGGCTCGCTGCGCGCCGCTCGCGCCGCCGCCCGGGCGCGGTCGTCGCGCTCGGCGTCGAGCAGCAGCGCGTCCAGCGACGACGTCGCGAGCACCTCGCGCTGCAGCGGCGAGAGCTCGGCGGCGAGGCGCTGGTTGACGGGCCCGAGTGCGTCGGCGACCGACTGCCCCGCGGGCCGCTCGATCAGCGCCGCGAGCTTGACGAGCTCGAGGTAGCGCGCGACAGCGTGGGTGACGTCGAGGTCGGTGTCCAGGCGCAGCTCGCCCAGACCCTTGCCGACGCGCGCGACATCGGCCAGCAGGTCGTCGCGCAGCGTCTGGAACGTTGCGTGCAGCGCCTCCTCGGGCCCGAAGAGCTCCTCTTCGAGCACCTCCCACTCGGCGCCCAGCGCCGCGCGTGCCTCCTCGGCGAACGGCGACGGGGGCTGCGCGACCCCGCCCGCCGACAGCGCCGGATAGGCGAGCACGAGTCCCTTCGCGGCGCGCGTCATCGCGACGTTCAGCAGCCGCCGCATCGCGTCGGTGTGCGTGGTGCGGTCGTCGTCTCCGAGCGTCTCCTTGAGCAGCGCGTCCGGGACGTTCTCGCCCGCGCGCAGCCGCGCGCCCGGCATCCGCGCCGACGTGAGTCCGAGCACGAACACCCAGTCGAGGTCGCGCTCGCCGGCGGCGTCCAACGCCATGAGCGCCACTGCGCCGGCGGGTGGCGGCGCGCCGGCGCCGTCCTCCTCGTGCAGCCCGGCCTCGGCCACCGCGGCCGCGTAGCGGGCGAAGTCGCGCGGCGTGGCATGCGGCGCGCGCTGCGCGTATGAGCTCGCCAGCTCGCCGAGCCGGGCGAGGTTGACGAGCCGCTCGACAACATCGGCCTGCGCCGAGAAGACCTGCTGGCGGCGTAGCTCGAGGCGGTCGACGAGGCGATGTACGAAGAGGTCCGGGCGGGCGGAGTCCAGCGTTCCCGAGACGTCGCGATACAGGCGCAGAAACGTGTGGATGTGCTCGCGCGCCTCGGGCGGAAGCTGCGGCGACTCGGTCGCCGCCTGCAGCGCGGAGACCATGTCGAGCTTGCGGCGCCGCGCGATCTGCACGCAGCGCGCGATGTCGACGGAGCGCAGCGTCACCGGCGGACGCGCCAGCGCACGCACGACCGCGGCCGCGTCGGCCGGATCGGCCAGCAGGCGCAGCCAGGCCAGCACGTCGCGCACCTCGGCCTGGGCGAAGAAGTCGGCCTCGCCGACGGCGCGCAGGGCAATCGCGCGCTCCTCGAGGGCCAGCGTGACGTGGCGGCCCTCGTCGCCCAACGAGCGCACGACCACGCCGATCCGATCAGGCGGGCAGCCGCCGCGCACGAGCCGCTCCACCTCGGCGGCGACCGCCTGCGCCTGCGCGCGCTCGTCGGCGGCGCGCCAGAACCGGACGGGGGCGGGATGGGGCCGATCCGGCCCTTCGGGTGGGACGGGGGCGGGATGGGGCCGATCCGGCCCTTCGGGTGACATCGGGTTCGGCCCCATCCCGCCCCCTGAGGCGGCGTCTTCGGGTGACATCGGGCTCGGCCCCATCTCGCCCTCTGAGGCGGATAGCGGGGTGCCGATGCGGTCGGCGATCGGCGCGAGCACCGCTTCGGCGGCGTCGAGCACCTGCTGCGGGCAGCGCAGCGACCGCTCGAGCCGGACGATCTGCGCGTCGGGATGGCCGCGCACGAAGTCGTGGATGTTCTTCGTCGCCGCGGCGCGCATCCGCCGCACGGCGCCGTCGTCGTCGGCGCAGACCGTCAGCCGGCCGTGCTCGGCCGCGAGCAACTCGACGAGCAGGGCCGGCGCGAAGCCGAAGTCGGCCCAGCCGTCGACGAGCACGTGCCGGTAGCGCTCGGCGACCCGCGCGCGAACGTGCGGGCGCTCGCGCAGGAGCGCCACGGCGCGCAGGACGAGCTCACCGGCGTCGAGTGCGCCTGCGGCGCCCAGCAGCCGGTCGTGGTCGACGTAGAGCTGCGCGAACTCGGCCTCGCGCGCGGCGCGCGTGCGCTCGGCATCGCCGGCGTCGGGCAGCGACGCCGCCCAGGCGGCGTAGTCGGCCGCCGTCACGAGCGCGTCCTTCAGGCGGTCGATGCGGTCGATCACGTCGGCCAGCAGGACCGCCGGCCGGCCGCCGATGTCATGGCTGCGCAGGTGCAGGTCGTCGATCCGGTCCAGCAACAGCGCCAGCCGGTCGGCGCGCGAGACGGGCGCGAAGAACGGATCCACGCCCGCCTCGCGTGTCTCCTCGCGCAGCAGCCGCGCGCAGAAGTCGCGCACGCCGTGGATCACGAGCTCCTCGTACGGGCCGTCCAGCGCGTCCTCCACCGCGCGCCGCAGCCCCGCGGCGCCTCCCGCCGTCGGCGTCAGCGCGAGGATCGACTCCGGCGCCGCCTGCTCGTGCGCGACGAGCCAGGCGAAGCGGCGCGCGAGCACCGTCGTCTTGCCGCTCCCGGCACCGCCCAGTACGAGCAACGGCCCGTTCGGATGGGCGACCGCGCGAGCCTGGGCGGGGGTGAGATCCGGCACCTGCCTAGTATGCCTGCGATGTCATCGCCCTCCACCGCCCCCGACTGGCTCGGGGCCTGCCGCAGGGCGGTCGACGGGATGAACGAGATGTTCGTCGAGCACCCGACCAGCCGCGAGCGCGTCGTCGAGACCGGCGTGACGGGCGAGGGTGGCGACCGGACGCTCGTCATCGACCAGCAGGCCGAGGACGCGGTCTTCGCGCAGCTCGACGCGCTGCACGAGGCGGGCGCCCGCTTCACTGCCGTGAGCGAGGAGCGCGGCGTCGTCGAGTACGACGGCGACGGACTGCTCGTCGTCATCGACCCGCTCGACGGCTCGCTGAACGCCAAGCGCGGCATGCCCAGCCACTCGCTGTCGGTCGCGGTGGCCGACGGGCCGACGATGGCCGACGTGTTCTTCGGCTACGTCTACGACTTCGGCGCGCGCGAGGAGTGGGTCGCGCGTCGCGGCGAGGGCGCGTGGCTCAACGACGTGCAGATCGAGGATCCGCCGCAGGAGCGCGTGCTGCCCGACGGCCGCCTGGAGATGATCACGATCGAGTCCGCCGATCCACGCTGGATCGCGCCCAAGGTGCAGGCGCTCGGCGACGCGGTGTATCGCCTGCGGGCGATCGGCTCGATCGCGATCTCCCTGTGCCAGCTCGCGCCGACGCGCGTGGACGGCATGCTCACGCTCTGGCGCACGCGCGCCGTCGACGTGGCGGCCGCCCAGCTGATCGTGCGCGAGGCCGGCGCACTCGTCGCGTTTCCCGGCTTCGATGACCCGCTCGGCGCCCCGCTGGACATCGAGCCGCACTCGCCGGTGGTCGCGGCGCGGACGGCGCAGTCGCTGGCACGGCTGGTCACCGTCGTCTGGCCGTCGGACGCGACGCCCGAGGGCTGACCGCAGTGCGCAGGCGGCGAGCCGGCGCGCCGCGTTCGCCATGATGGGTGGGTGATCGATCGAGCTCTCACCCAGAGGATCGCCAACGCCGTGTCGCGTGGAGCGAGCGCGGGCCGCGCCGCTTCGCCCGCGCCGCCGGCGGCGCCGCCCGGCGATCTGGCGGCGATCTGCGCCGACGCCGAGGCGCGTGTCGTGCAGTACACGGGCCTGCGGCCGGCCGCCCCGCTGCCCGCGCCCGAGGCGCTCGCGCGCTCGGGCTGGATCGCCGCGAACGTCGACTCGATGGGCGCGCTGCTGGATGGGGTGGGCGACCGTCTGCAGCGCGGTGGCCTGCTCGGCGGCGCCACGCGCGGCGCCGCAGGCGCCCTGCTGTCCGTCGAGGCAGGCGCGCTGACGGGCTACCTCTCGCAGCGCGTGCTGGGCCAGTACGAGTTCGTCATGGTCGATCCGCAGGCCCCCGCGCGCCTGCTCTTCGTCGCCCCGAACATCGCGCAGGCGGCGCATCGCCTCGACGCCGATCCGGAGCAGCTGCTGCGCTGGATCGCCTTCCACGAGGTCACGCATGCCGTGCAGTTCGCCGGCGTCCCGTGGCTGCGCCCGTACCTCGCCGGCCTGCTGGGCGAGCTGCTGGCATCGCTGGAGGTGAAGGTCGACGGGCGCGCGCTGCTGCGCGTACCCTCGCTCAGCGATGTGCGCGCGCTCGTCGACGCGCTGAAGGAGGGCGGCGTCGTCGCCGTATTGGGCGGCGGACGGCGCGAGCTCTTCGATCGCGTGCAGGGCCTCATGGGCGTCGTCGAGGGGCACGCCGAGCACGTGATGGACGTCGTCGGCGCCGAGGCGCTGCCGTCGCTGCATGAGCTGCGCACGGCGCTGGACCGCCGCCGCCGCGAGCGCCCGCCGCTGCTGGCGCTGCTCGAGCGGCTGATCGGCCTCGAGGCGAAGATGCGCCAATACGAGGACGGCAAGCGCTTCTGCGACGCCGTCGTGGCGGCCGCCGGCCCGCAGGCGCTGCATCACGTCTTCGACGGGCCCGAGCAGCTGCCCAGCCAGGCAGAGCTGCACGACCCGCAGGCGTGGATGCGCCGCGCGGGGGTACGCGCGGCCGCGTAGCCGCGGGCGGGGCTGCGCGGCGCGCTGCTGGTGGGTCAGCGCGCGATCGCGCTTCGGTGCGGCGTAAGCCGGCGCGCGCACTGTCGTGGCGGGTTTCTGTTGGCATAGACCACAAACCCGCCACAACACCTTCGCGCCTCGACCCGTGGTCACCGTGTGGCGGGTTGTGTTGGCCTGGAGCACAACGCCGCCACGACGCCTGCGCCGCCGCGCGGCGCGGCGGCCGGTCGCGTCCAAACCCCGCTGCTCATCATGCCTTTCGACCGCGCCGCCCCGCCGGCGGAACCTACGCGCGGTGGGTAACCATCCGGCGGCGGCGGTTTACAAACACACGTTCGGTACTATACTTCTCCGACACAAGCTTAGAACTAATATCCTTAGCCTCAAGAGGAGCCACAGCCATGGCCGAGACCACGAGCACCACGACCAAGACCACGCGCAAGGGCGCCGCCGAGAAGGCCGCCACGACGCGCAAGACGAACGCCACCAAGCGCTCGACGGCCGCCAAGAAGGCCGCCGGCACGCGCGCCGCCAACCGCGGCGCCGCCGCTCGCAGCACCGCCGCCAGCAAGACCAAGGCGTCCGCGACGCGTGCGCGCACGAACGCCGCCCGCCAGACGGGCGAGGCCAAGCAGGAGGTGCGCGGTCCGGTCGGTCGCGTCATCGAGATCGCCGAGACGGCGGTTCTCGTACCGGTCGGCGCCGCCCTCATCGCCCGCGACGAGGTCGTCTCGACATTCGGTGACGTGAAGGCCAAGTACGGCACACGTGCGAAGGCCGAGCGCGAGCTGCGCCGCTTCGAGCGCCGCGGCTCGAGCGCGCTGCGCCGCGTCGAGCGCGACGCCAGGAAGACCCGCACGCAGGTCGAGCGCGAGCTGCGCGAGCGGCGCGCGCGCGTCGGGAGCGAGCTCAAGGGCGCCGTCAAGGATCTCGAGCTGCGCACCGAGCCGGTCGCGAAGAACGTCGAGCTCGTCGGCGCGCGCCTCGAGAACGCCTACGCCGGCAGCCGCACCGCCGTCACGAAGGCGTCCACCTCCGTCCAGGAGCGCATCGCCGCCCTGGCATAGCACCTCCCCCACAGATCGCAGCACCGTAGTTCCTCCCCCAGCCGACGCCGCGCCTACCACCGGGCGCGGCGTCGGTGTTTTCTAGACTGCAACCGATGCCGACCCAAGACGAGATCCGCAGCGCCCTCGCGCGCGTCATCGACCCCGAGCTGCGCCGCTCGATCGTCGAGCTCGGGATGGTGCGCTCGATCGCGATCGACGAGGAGGGGACGGTCGACGTCACCGTCTCGCTGACGACCGCCGGATGCCCGATCCGCAACCACTTCGTGGAGGCCGTCACGCGCGAGGCGAGCAGCGTCGCCGGCGTCGCGGCCGTCAACGTGGCCTTCGACGTCCTCTCCGACAGCGAGAGGTCCACGCTGCAGAAGTCGCTCGGTCGCGGCTCGTTGCCGGCCGGCGCGCTCGCGCAGGTCGCCAACGTCCTGTGCGTCGGCTCGGGCAAGGGCGGTGTCGGCAAGTCGACGCTCACGGCCAACCTCGCCGCCGCGCTGACGCTGGACGGCAAGTCGGTCGGCATCCTCGACGCCGACGTCTGGGGCTACTCGATCCCGCGCATGTTCGGCCTCGGCGGCGAGCGCCCGCCGGTCTCCCCCGACAAGAAGATCCTGCCGATGCAGGCCCACGGCGTGAAGGTCATGTCGATCGGCTTCTTCGTCGAGGAGGATGCTGCCGTCGTCTGGCGCGGGCCGATGCTGCACAAGGCGCTCACGCAGTTCCTCGAGGACGTCGCGTGGGGGGAGCTCGACTACCTGCTCGTCGACCTGCCGCCGGGCACCGGCGACGTCTCGATGACGCTCGCCCAGCTGCTGCCGCAGGCGCAGTTCGTGATCGTGACGACGCCGCAGCCGACGGCGCAGAAGGTCGCCCGCCGCGCCGCGCAGATGGCGGGCAAGGTCTCGCTCGAGATCGCGGGCATCGTCGAGAACATGGCCGGCTTCACGACGCCGTCGGGCGAGCGCTTCCAGATCTTCGGCGAGGGCGGCGGCCAGGCGCTTGCCGACGAGCTCGACGTGCCGCTGCTCGGCAAGGTCCCGCTGACGATGCCCCTCCGCACCCAGGCCGACGACGGCACGCCGCTTGTCTTCACCGATCCCGACGACCCTGCCGCGCAGGCGATCCGCCATGCGGCCCGGGGCATCGTCGCGCTGGCGCCGATCGAGCTGCCGGTATTGCAGGCTCCGGCTCCCACCGGGATCAGCCTGCCGATGGCAGCAGGCTGACCCAGCGCCGCAAGCGTGAGCGGCTAGCCGGAGTTGTCGGCCGTCTCGCTGGCGCGACCGGCCTCCGTCGCCGCGGGAACCTCGACGAGGCGCCCCGTCTCGACGTGGTAGACGTAGCCGTAGACGGGGATGGTGCCCGGCACGAGCGGGTGGCTGCGGATCCGCTGGACGTCGTCGACGACCGCCTGCTGCTGATCGGAGATCGTCAGCCAGTCGATGTTCTTGCCCTCAGGCGAGCCGGGGCCCTTGCCGACGTCGTAGAAGCCCTCGTCGCCGAGGGCGGCGGTCTCGAGGCTGCTCTCGAGCAGGTCGCCCATGAGCTCGTTCGTGAAGAACTCCATGCCGCAGTTCGTGTGGTGCACGACGAACCACTCGGCCGTGCCGAGCAGCTTGTAGGAGATGACGAGCGAGCGAATCGCGTCGTCGCTGGCGCGCCCGCCGGCGTTGCGGATCACGTGGGCGTCGCCCTCGCTGAGGCCCGCGTACTTCGCGGGGTCCAGCCGGGCATCCATGCAGGTCAGGATCGCGAAGCGGCGGGCGGGCGGCAGCCCCAAGTCGCCTTTCTCGCCGAAGTCGGCTGCGTAGGCGTTGTTTGCTGCGAGAACTTCATCCAGGACGGACACGGTCGTGCTCCTATCTTCCGGGTGGCTGCGTGGCCGCAGAAGAGGGCCAATGTCGACAGGAATACTAGGGATTACCCATCGCCGGGGGCACGCGCCCGCCGCAGCACCGAGCCGCGCGGCTACACCTGCTGCTTGAAGTAGTCCGCGTTGACCTGCGTGAAGTGCGCCCACTCGTCCGGAAGCTGATCCTCGGCGAAGCACGCGTCGACCGGGCAGGCCTCGACGCAGGCGTCGCAGTCGATGCACTCCTCAGGGTCGATGTAGAGCATCTCGACCTTGTCATAGTCGGCTTCGTCGGTGGTGGGATGGATGCAGTCGACGGGGCAGACCTCGACGCAGGAGTTGTCCTTCGTGCCGATGCAGGGCTCCGCGATGACATAGGCCATGAAGAGTTCGCTTCCTCGCTTGGTTCAGGGTTCAGCCGGGCCGGACATAGTATCTGGCGGTCCTTCCTGCAAACCCGCACTCGTCTCGATCACCCGCCGACCACCGTCTGGCTGTGTCCTGGACCTCCGGCCGGTCGCCGTTTGCTCGGTGGCGGGTTCACGGGAAGGACCCGTAGCGTGCTCCTGCTGACCGGCGCCACGGGATCCGTCGGACGCGCGCTCCTGCGGCGCCTGACGGCCACCGCAGAGCCGGTGCGCTGCCTCGTGCGCGATCCGCGCGGGCTCGGATCCGATCGCGTGCGCGTCCAGATCGCGCTGGGCGACCTTGCCGATCCGCCGTCGTTTCGCAACGCGATGCGCGGCGTGACGACGGTCGTGCATCTCGCCGCGGCGATCCGTGACCAGCCCGCCGGCTCGATCGAGGAGCTCAACGGGATCGCGACCTGGCGCATGGTGCGCGCGGCCGAGCGCGCGGGCGTGCAGCACTTCGTGTTCATGAGCTCGGTCGCAGCGGCGCGCCATGACCGCACGCGCTTCCTGCGCGCCAAGGCGCTCGCCGAGACTGCCGTGCTTGCCTCCGATGTGCGCCACACGGTCTTGGCGCCGTCGATGATCTACGCGCCGGGCGACATGTTCATCACCCTGCTCGAGCGCATGGCGCGGCTGCTCCCCGTCATGCCGGTCAGCGGCCGCGGGCAGGCGCTCTACCAGCCGATCTGGGCCGAGGACGTCGCCGACTGCGTGATGGCGGCCCTCGCGGCGACGCCCGGCCAGTTCGGCTCGGGGAACGGGCATGCGCGCTTTGAGCTCGCAGGGCCGCAGACGCTCTCCTACGAGCAGATCGTCGAGCTCGTCCTGCGCGCGGCGGGCCGTACGCGGCGGATCGTCAACGTGCCCACGCCGCTGACCAGCCGGGCATTGCGCGTCGTCGAGGCGCTGATGATGTCGCGCGCACCGGCAACCTGGGACGAGGCCGAGCTGCTGGAGGTCTCGATGCTCTCGAAGATCGGCACCGCGGATGCCGCGGGGCTCGGTGTCACGCCGCGCGCGATGGGCGAGGTGCTCGGCGCGTAGCGGTCAGGCGGCGAGCAGCACCGGGCGCCGGTCGCCCCACGGTGCCGCGGCCTCGACCTGCGCCGCGAGGGCGAGCAGCGCGCCCTCCTGTGCCGGGCGGCCGACGAGCTGCACCGCCAGTGGCAGGCCGTCCTCGCGCGCGTACAGCGGCAGCGAGATCGCCGGCGAGCCGGTGACGTTCGCGATCGCGGTGTATGGCGTGAAGTGGCCGGAGCGCTCGAACGTGCCCCTCGGGTCCGGCCCGCACGGGTCAAGCGTGCCGATCGGCAGCGGCGGCTGGGCGAGGGCCGGTGTCAGCAGCGCGTCGTAGGGCGCCGCCCAGCGGGTCACCGAGCGCGCGAAGGCCTGCAGCGCGTAGCGCGCGAGTTCGGCCTGGACCGCGTCGATCCGCTTCGAGCTCTGCCACAGCTCCCAGCTCAGCGCCTCCATGTCGTCTGCGCGCGGCTCGCGCCCCGCCAGCAGCCCGGCGGCCGCGATCGACGAGGAGATCGCGGGGCCGAACGCCTGTGTGAAGAGCTCCAGCAGGCCGGGCCGCTGCCACGGCGGCTGGACCTCCTCGACCTCGTGGCCGAGCGATTGCAGCAGCGCCGCCGCGTCCTGCGCGGCGCGCTCGCAGGCACGGTCAAGCTGCGCGTCGAGCAGCGGCATGAGCGTCGTGAAACCGATCCGCAGCCGGCTCGGTGCGCGCGCCGCGGCGCTCGCGAACGGCTCGGCGGGAGGCGGCGCCCAGGACGCATCGCCCGGCTCCGGACCCGCGAGCACGTCGAGCACCAGCGCCGTCTCGCGGACCGTGCGGGTCAGCACACCGTCCTGGACGAGGAACTGCTCGCCCGCCTCCGGCGCCAGCGAGATCCTCCCGCGCTGGGGCTTGAGGCCGACGAGCCCGCAGCAGGACGCCGGGATCCGCAGCGAGCCGCCGCCGTCGTTGCCGTGCGCGAGCGGGACCATTCCCGCCGCGACCGCCGCCGCAGAGCCGCCCGACGATCCGCCGGGCGTGCGCTCGAGATCCCAGGGATTGCGCGTGGGTCCGCAGCGGCGGCCCTCGGTCACGGGCAGGATGCCCCACTCCGGCAGCGTCGTCGTGCCGACGATCACGAAGCCGGCCGCGCGTAGGCGGCGCGTGACGTTGTGGTCATAGCTTGGCGTGTGGTCGCCCATCAGGTCGGCGCCGCGCGTCAGCCGCCGTCCGGCGACCGCACGGTTGTTCTTGATCGCGATCGGAACGCCCGCGAACGGGCGCTCGTCGCCCGCGCCGATCGCCGCGGCCGCTGCCCGCGCCGCGTCCTCGTCGACGTCGACGAACGCGTTGATCTGTGGCTGCAGCGCCGCGATGCTCTCGAGGGCGGCGTCGACGAGCGCGGCAGCCGACAGCTCGCCGCCGCGCACGAGCGCCGCAAGCTCGTCGGCGGGCCGGAACATGAGGTCGCGCGCCGTCACGGGGCGGCGGCCGGCAGGGCCGGGCCGATCGCCGCGACGACCGCGACGTCGAGCCCGATCAGAAACGGCAGCGCGACGACCGGCGCGCCGGTCAGCGGATGAAACGCGACGCGGCTGCCGTGTCGCGCCGCGAAGCCCAGCGGCGTCAACCGGTCGTGCTCGAAGGTCCCACCGCCGCGTCGCAGCGCCGCGAACGTCGCGACGATCAGCGGGTTGGCGCGCGTGGGCCGTGGTGCCGCGTACGTCACCGCGAGCGCGCGGCGCGGGCCGGCAGCGATGTGGTCGAGCACCGCGCCGCGCTCGCGCGACAGTACGAGCGGGCGGGTCGACGCGCCGGGTCCGACGCGGGCGAACTTCACGGCGCGGCGGCCGGTGCGCGTGCGACCGGTCCAGGCGACGTACGTCGCGCCGCGACCGTCGGCGACCGGCAGCACCGGTGCGCCGCGCTCGTCAACGCTCGTGGGACCGCAGCGGCGCTCCAACGTGCGGGTGCGCCAGCGCCCCGCGCTGTCGCCGACGGACACGCCGCACGGTCGCCCGACGCTGCCCCAGGTCACCAGGGCGCGCCCGTTGCGGGCGATCAGCGCGCTCAGCCGCAGGTTCGGGATCGCGGTGATGCGCCCGAAGCGCGCCGTCTGTCCCCACTCGCCACCGGCGCGCCGCACGCGCGCGGCCAGGCGCCGGCCGGCGCGCCAGGCCAGCACGCTGTCGCCGCGGGCGTTGATCGCGACCGCGGCCGTCTGCCCGACGGCGAGCTCGCGGGCGGCGGCGACCGCCTGGCCGGCGCGGCGCTCGGCGACGCGCAGGAAGGGGGTGCGCTCGCCCTTCCAGGCGACGATCGCATCGCCCGCCGCATTGGCGTCGGACCAGTGCGCGGTGACGAAGTCGTCGAGCGGGGTGAGCGCGCCGAAGCCGCCGTCGGATTGCCCGTCGGCGAACACGAGCCGGCGCAGGTTGGCCGGCGTGCTCGCCTCGCGCGCGACGAGCAGCGTGCGCCCGACCGCCAGCATGTGGACGTCGGACGTCGCGGGCTGCACCGCGACGAGGTCCGGCGGCCGCTGCCAGCCGCCGGCCGGATCGCGTGTCGCGAGCCCGCCGAACAGCGGCGTCACGCGCCCGCGCGCCTCTCCCGCCCAGCTCAGCAGCGCGCGACCCTCGGCGTCGAACGCGAGGTCCTGCAACTCGGCGACGCCGCCCGAGACGGCGATTGGCTCGAGCTTCCAGGACGCCGCCTGCGCGGGAGCGACCGCAACGGCGCCGAGCAGCACGAGCGCTGCGAGCAGCCGGCGCGCGTATGACCGCTGGAGAGAAGGCGCATCGCTCATGCCCGAGGCGCAACGGTAGCGTGCGAGACGGACCACGGGTGCCCGGCGGTCATCGCCGTCAACGGGCGAGGGCCCGGCGCTGATCGCCGGGCCCTCTGCACTTCGGCTCACGCTTGGGCGAGCACCTGCTGTCGGCTCGCGATCGCGAACCGCAAAGCCGGCTACATCATGCCGCCCATGCCGCCCATGCCGCCGTCGCCCATGCCGCCCATGGCGCCGCCGCCGTTCTTGTCCTCGATCTCGGCGACGATCGCCTCGGTGGTGAGGATGTTCTTCGCGATCGACGCGGCGTTCTGCAGCGCCGAGCGCGTGACCATGGCGGGGTCGATGACGCCGGCCGCGACGAGATCCTCGATCTCGTTCGTGGCGGCGTTCAGGCCCCAGCCCTTCTTGGCCTTGCGGACGTCGTTGATGACGACCGAGCCCTCCAGGCCGGCGTTGTGCGCGATCTGGCGCAGCGGCTCCTCGAGCGCACGCAGGACGATCTTCGCGCCGGTCTTCTCGTCGTCGTCGTAGGTGTCGAGGTCGATCGCCGACTCGGCCTGCAGCAGCGCGACGCCACCGCCGGGCACGATGCCCTCCTCGAGCGCGGCGCGGGTTGCCTGCAGCGCGTCCTCGACGCGGTGCTTCTTCTCCTTCATCTCCGTCTCGGTGGCCGCGCCGACCTTGACGACGGCGACGCCGCCCGACAGCTTGGCGAGGCGCTCCTGGAGCTTCTCGCGGTCGAAGTCGGAGTCCGTCGTCTCGATCTCGGCCTTGAGCTGGTTGATGCGGCCCTTGATGGCGGCCGCGTCGCCCGAGCCGTCGACGATCGTGGTGGTGTCCTTGCCGACGACGACGCGGCGTGCGCGCCCGAGCTGCGAGATCGTGGTGTTCTCGAGCTTGAGGCCCATGTCCTCGGTGATGACCTCGGCGTTGGTCAGGATCGCGATGTCCTCGAGCATCCGCTTGCGGCGGTCGCCGAAGCCGGGAGCCTTGACGGCGACCCCAGTGAACGTGCCGCGCAGCTTGTTGACGACGAGCGTCGCGAGGGACTCGCCCTCGACGTCCTCGGCGATGATCAGCAGCGGCTTGGCGGACTGGATGACGGCCTCGAGGACCGGCAGCACGTCGCGCACCGAGGTGATCTTCTGGTTGGCGATCAGGATGTAGGGGTCGTCGAGGACGGCCTCCATGCGCTCCTGGTCGGTGACCATGTAGGGGGAGATGTAGCCCTTGTCGAAGAGCATGCCCTCGGTGAACTCGAGGTCCATGCCGAAGGTCTGGCCCTCCTCGACGTTGACGACGCCGTCCTTGCCGACCTTCTCGATGGCGTCGGCGATGACGTCGCCGATCTCGTCGTCACCGGCGGAGATCGTCGCGACGCGAGCGATCTGGTCCTTGCCGGCGACGTCCTTGCTCTGCTTGGCGATGTTCGCGACGACGTCCTCGACGGCGCGCTCGATGCCGCGCTTGAGGGCGAGCGGGTTGGCGCCGGCCGTGACGTTCTTCAGACCGCTGCGCACGATCTGCTGAGCGAGCACCGTGGCGGTCGTCGTGCCGTCGCCGGCCACGTCGTTGGTCGCCGTGGCGACCTCGCGGACGAGCTGCGCGCCCTGGTTCTGGAAGACGTCCTCGACCTCGATCTCACGCGCGATGGTGACACCGTCGTTCGTGATCGTGGGGGCGCCGAACTTCTTGTCGAGGACGACGTAACGGCCCTTCGGGCCGAGCGTGACCTTGACCGCGTTTGCGACGGCGTCGACGCCGTTCTGCAGCGCGTTGCGTGCGTCTACGTCGTACAGCAGTTCCTTGTGAGGCATGAGTTCAAATCTCCTGACTAAAGGATCTTGGCGAGAACGTCGGACTCGCGGAGCACGAGCAGCTCCTCGCCGTCGACCTTGATTTCCGTGCCGCCGTACTTCGAGTAGAGGACCTCGTCGCCCTCGGCCACGTCGAGCGGGATGCGCTTCTCGCCTTCGTCGTCGAACTTGCCGTCGCCGACGGCGATGACCTTGCCCTTCTGCGGCTTCTCCTTCGCAGTGTCGGGGAGGACGAGCCCACTCGCGGTGGTCTCCTCTTCCTCGATCGCCCGCACGATGAGCCGGTCGCCCAGGGGCTTGAGCTTCATGTGTGTGACCTCCAAAGATCTATCGCGTGGTCTTTGGCACTCGCACGGTCAGAGTGCCAACGTGCTTCGACTCTAGCGCACTTGGCACTCTCGCGAGAAGAGTGCCAACACGGTCTTTGGCGAAGCCTAGTTCTGCGCCCCGCCGATGCCGTGCATGCGCTCGGACATCGTGGGCGGGTTCTCGATGATCTGGCTGAAGCGCACCACCGTGACGGTGTCCTCGAGACCGACGTCGCGGCCGTAGATCTGCTCGAGGAAGTGGATCATCTCCTCGGTGCGGCGAAACTCCGGGTTGTCGTGCTCGATGTCGCGCGGCGAGAGTTCCTTGACGCGCTTGACCTCGACCGTGTCGATGACCGCCATGAAGACCTTCTCGCGCGGCGAGTGCTGGTAGCCGATCGTCACGAGCACCGCCTGGTTCTTGCGGTACTTGTGCGACTTGTCGCCGAGCCGGATCGTGGCCGTCTTGCGGCCGCGCTTGAGCTGGTCGGCGAAGATCGTCGAGTAGAAGTTCAGGACCTGCACGGACGCGCAGACTACTAGTGGTCGGCGCCGCAGGCCCGGACGCCGTCCAGCAGCCCGGCAAGAGCCTGATGCGCGGAGCCGGTCACGAGGCTTGCTCCAACCGCGACAGCGCCGCGCGCACCATGTTGCGCTCGCCGGCGTAGGTGAGCGTATCGACGGCCTCCGCGGCAGGCACCCAGCGGGCGTGTTCGACCTCGTGATCGTGGTCTTCGACGTCGCCCGAGACGTAGCGCAGGAGAAAGAACTCGACGACCTTCGCGATGCGCTTGCCGCTGCGCTGATACCAGTAGCGCACCTCCCCCAGCGATCCGACGACCTCCGCGTCGACGCCCGCCTCCTCGCGCACCTCGCGCAGCGCGGCCTCAGCGGAGGACTCGGTGCCGTCGGGGTGTCCCTTGGGCAGCGCCAGCACGCGCGAACCGTCGGCCGCGCGCCGCGTCGGCACGATCACGATGACCTCCCGATCGGCGTTGACGACGACGCCGCCGGCGGAGAACTCGGTCGCCGCCATCAGAAGACGTAGCGTTCGAGCGCGGCCGGGTCGTGGACGGTCACGCGGCCGCGGCCCTGGGTCACGACGCCGGCGCGCTCGAGCACCGCGAGAAACCGGCTGGCGGACTCGCGCGAGGAGCCCGCGAGCTGCGCGACGTCGGACTGGGTGACGGTCACCAGCACGTCGCGGTCGCCCGCGCCCTCCGCCCGTGCCTGGACCACGAGCTGGCCCAGGACGCCCGCGACGCGGCTCTGGACCGTCTGAAAGGACTGGCGCGCGATTCGCTCGTTGGCCTCGCGCAGCCGCCGCCCGAGCGAGATGACGAGCTTGACGGAGATGTCCGGGTGCTCGCGCAGCAGCCGTCGCATGTCGGTGCCCAGCACGGCGATCGCGTCGACCTGATCGAGCGTCTCGACGGTCGCCGAGCGGCGCTCGTCGTCGAACATCGCAAGCTCGCCGAAGATGTCGCCCGGACCGAAGTGCGCGAGCGTCAGCGTGCGCCCGTCGCCGTGCTCGCGGACCGCGCGGGCGTGGCCGCTGCGGACGATGTAGCACGTGTCGCTCTGGTCGCCCTCGCGGAAGATGACATGGCCCGCGTCGAAGGCCCGCGGCACGGTGACGGCGGCGACCTTCGTCAGATCCCGAGGGCCGAGCGTCTCGAAGACGGGAACGTGCGCCAGCAGCTCGATCGCGTCTTGCTCCTGCGTCCCCATCGTGTGAGCAATAGCACACAAGCTCCGCGCGCGGAGATCGATGTGCTCACCTGGTGCTGCGGTGTACGGCTCGCGCGGCGGGGTCCGCGCGCGCCACTGCCCTGCTCGTCAGGCCGGGTCCAGCGCCGCCTCGCGGCGCCGGCGCCGGTGCAACCTCACGGCGAGCGCGACGGCCGCGCCGACCAGGCCCGCCGGCACCAGGACCGCCAGCGCGATCAGCAGCCCGCCCGCCAGCACCTCGAGCACGCGCACGGCGTCGCCCGCCGCGTCACCGGGCGTCCAGCTGCCGCCGCCGCCGGGCTGCGTGCTCTCTCCGGTGCCGCGGACGGTGAGATCCACGCGCGCGAGGTCCGCTCGGCGGCGCAGCGACGCGAGCTGGCCCTTGAGGGCGCTGATCTGGCTGCCGATGCTGCGCAGCTGCGCCCTGAGGCTGTCGATCTGCGCCTGCGTCGTCGCGCGCTCGAGGTCGCGCAGCAGGCCGCGGCGCTCGGCGCGCGCGTCGGTCAGGCGGTCCTGCGCCGACTCAAACGAGCCCGTGATGTCCTGCAGGCCCTGGCTGCGCTCGGTCACGTGGCCGAGCTTCGCGAGGGCGGCGAGCGCGCGGTCGAGGCGGTTGGTCGGGATGCGCAGGTCGTATGTCGCCTCGCCGCCGCTGCCGTCGCTCTCCCCGGTCTGCGCGCTCGCCACGATGCCGCCGAAGCGGGCTACGGTCGCGTTCACGGCCGCGGTCGTCTCGGCGAAATCCTCCTCGGGCGTCTGGATCGCGATCGCCGCGCTGCGCTCGACCTTGCGGGGTGACCGCGTCGGCGCGATGGCGGGCGGGGGCGCCGCGCGAGACGCGGGGGATGCCGACGGCGCGGGTTCGGCCGGTACGCCCGCGGCCTGGTCGACGCTGGCGCCGGGCCTTTCACGCGCCGTCGTGGCGGCGGGCGATGCCTCCTCGCCATGGACCGCGGCAACGTCGTCGTCGGCCGCGTCGCCGCCCCTCTCGCTCAGCGAACGCGTCTCGCTTCCGAACACCACCAGGAGCGCAACGAGCACCGCCGCAAGCGACCCGACCGCCGGCAGCAGCAGCCAGCGCCGCCGCGGCCGGCGGCTCAGCGCCCGCGCCGGCTCGCGCGGCGTCGGGAAGCCCTCGCCCACCTCCTGCTCCAGGCGCGCGGCGAACGCCGGCGTCATCTCCGGCGCCGTGGCGCGGATGTCGAGCACGAGCTCCTCGAGCTCACGCAGCTCGTACTGCACCGGCTCGCCGGCGATCGCGCGGTCGATTGCCTCCAGGTCCTGCCTCTGCTCCGGGGTCAGGATGTCACGCGGGCGCATTGCAGGCCTCCCTCAGCTTCGCGACGGCCCGATGCACTCGGGTTCCGGCGTTGGATTCGCTCGTGCCGAGCACGGCGGCGAGCTCGGCATTCGTCAGGCCGCCGTGGAACTTCAGCGCGACGAGCTCGCGATCGCGCGGCGAGAGGTTCGCCAGCGCGGCGCGGACCGTCGTGCGCCGCACCGCGAGGTCGGCCTCCTCGTCGGGTGCCGGCGCGTGCTCGTCGGGCAGTTCGCCGACGAGCGGCGCGGCGCGCTTGCGGCGGCGCAGCTCGTCGAGGGCCGCGTTGCGTGCGATGCCGAAGAGCCAGCCGCGTTGGCTGCCGCGACCGGCGTCGAAGCTCGCGCGGCGCCTGTATGCGCGCTCGAACGCAAGCGCGGTGACGTCCTCGGCGGCCGCGTCATCGCAGAGGAGCGTGCGCACGTACGCATACAGGTCGCGCGCGCTGTCGCGGTACAGCGCATCGAAACTCCCGCTTGACGTGTTGATGGGGGTTGCCATGCTCAGAGCTGCGCTCATGCGACTACTACGACGCCGTCGACAGATCATCACGCTGTTCGCGCTGTGCGTGGCACCGATCGCGGCGACGCAGGTCGCGCTGGCCTCCGACGACACGCGCGAGGTATGGGCGACCGTCAACGTCTGCGATACGAAGGACGCGCCGAACACGATCGGGATCCGCGCGTCGATGCCGGGCTCGCGCAGCGGCGCGGAGATGCGCTGGATGCGCTTCGTCGTCGAGTACTACTCGGAGGCGAACGACCGCTGGTATCGCCTTGACGGTGGCGACTCGGGCTTCCTGCGCGTCGGCAAGGGGCGCCTGCCGCGCCAGTTCGGGCGCTCCCTGCGCATCGAGCCGACGGGCGGCCGGCCCGTGCTGCTGCGCGGCCGCGTGTACTTTCACTGGCGCACCGAGGGCGGCGACATCCTGCAGCGCGCCAGCGCGCGCACGCAGAAGGGACATCGCTCCAACGCCGGCGCCGACCCGGCCGGCTACTCGGCGTCGACCTGCACGATCAGCCCGGGCGACTGAACAGGCGCGGGTCGTTGGAGATGACGCCCGTCACGCCCATCAGCTCGAGCCTGTCGATCCGCGCCGGGTCGTCGACCGTCCAGGCGTAGAGCTCGCCGCCGGCGCGCCGGATCGCGTCGGCCAGGCGCGGGCTGGCGAGCCGCCAATGCACCGTCAGCGCGTCGATCTCGCCGCGTCTGATGCGGTTGGCGGCGACCCCCGGCAGCGCCTGGCGGACGTACGCCAGGACCGCCACCGCGGGCACGGCGGTGAAGGGGTTCTGCAGCGGGTTGCGATGCAGGCGCGGCAGCGTCCAGCTGATCGCGATCTGCGGGTGGCGGCGGCGCAGCAGCTGCAGCGACGAGTCCTCGGTCGTCGAGATCAGCACGCGGTCCTCCAGGCCACGCTCCTGCAACGCCGCGACGACGCGCTCCTCGTAGCCGCGCGTCTTGAGGTCGACGAGCAGCTCGACGCCGTCGTAGGCCGCCTCGGCGAAGTGCGCGAGGCCCTCCTGGAGCGTGTGCGGCCTGCGCTTGGTGACGTCGTGCCAGTCGTGCGCGAGCAGCAGCTCGCCGGTTCCGTCCTCGCGCTCGGAGAGGACGTCGAACTCGATCATGTCGACGCCCTGATCCAGCGCCGCGGCGAAGGAGCCGAACGTGTTGCCGGGCGCGATGTGGTCGGCGCCCTTGTGGCCGACGCGGCGCAGCGAGTGGTGCTCGCGCGGCGCGCGGCTCATCGCTGGCACCCCGCGCACCAGTACGTCAGCCGGTTGTCGTCGCCCTGGCCGCGGCTGCGGATCGGCTCGCCGCAGCGCGGGCACGGGCGCCCGGCCTGGCCGTAGATGACGCGGTGCAGATCCTGCATCCCGTCCAGCGCGGACTGCTGCATGCCCGGCCGGGTGGCGCGCAGGATCGCGAGCACCTCCTCGTCGCCGAGGCTCGCGGTCGGCCGCCACGGGTCGATCGCCGCGGCGAAGCAGCCCTCGCACTTCCAGAGGTTGCCGATGCCGGCGACCGTGCGCTGGTCGAGCAGGGCGTCGCCGATCGGGCGCGTCCCGTCGTCGGCGCGCAGGCGCCTGAGGATCGCCTGCTCGTCGAGCACGGCAGCGAGGATGTCGGGCCCGAGCATCGCCAGGCGGCGATCAAAACGCGTGCGCGACTCGGTCAGCAGCTCGAGCACGGGCCCGTCGAACTGGACGACCTCGCCCTCGTCGGTGCGCAGGACGAGCCACGCGCGGCGGTGCGCGCGGCGCCAGCGCTGGCCGCGGCGATACGTGCCCCAGGAGCCGGTCATGCGCAGGTGCGAGTGGATCGCGAGGTCACCTTCGAAGTGCACGAAGAGGTGCTTGCCGTGCGCGTCGACGCGGGTGACGGCGCGACCGGCGAGCTTCTGCGGCCAGCGCTCGCCGCGCAGGCGCGGGTGGGGGTGCGCGATCTCCGGCAGGCGGCCCTCGACAAGCGGCCGGATGCGCCGCGCCGCGTAGTGGATCGTGTCGCCCTCGGGCATGTCGTGAGCCTAGAAGCCGCGCGGGCGGTCCTGTGCAGTCACCATCCGGGCCAGATGCACGAGCTTGCCCGCATCGTCGGCGCCGCCCACGTCGAGCACGACGTCGTCGTCGGCGACATCGGGGTCGCAGGCGTGCCGGCGACCCTCGTGCGTCCGGGCAACGCGCAGGAGGTCGCCGATGCGGTCGCCTGGTGCTACGCGCACGACGTCGCGATCGTGCCGGTCGGCGGGCGCAGCGGCCTGGCGGGCGGCGCCGCCGTGCTCGACCGCGACGCGGTGGCGCTGTCGCTGCAGCGCCTCAACGCGATCCGCTCCTTCGAGCCCGCGCTGTGGCGCATGCAGGCCGAGGCCGGCGTGACGACGGCGACGATCGCGCGCCGCGCGCGCGAGAACGGCCTGCTCTTCCCGCCCGACCCGGGCGCCCCCGAGCAGTCGCAGCTCGGCGGCACGATCGCCACGAACGCCGGCGGGCCGCACGCGTTCAAGTACGGCGTCACCGGAGACTGGGTGACCGGCCTGGAGGCCGTGCTCGCGCCCGGCGAGCTCGTGCGCGTCGGCGGCGCGCTGCGCAAGGACGTCGCCGGCTATGACCTGCGCGCGCTGCTGACGGGCTCGGAGGGAACGCTCGGGATCGTCACCGCCGCCTGGCTGCGACTGACACCGGCGCCCGCGGCGCAGCTCGCGGTCGTCGCCGCGTATCCCGACGCGCAGGCGGGCTGCGCGGCGATCCTGCGGGTGCTGGAGAGCGGCATCGTGCCCGCCGCGCTCGAGTTCTTCGACGACGGCGCGATGCGCGCGGCGGGCGCGGCCTTCCCGCTCGGCGCACTGGACGGCTTCGTCGTGTTCGCCGAGGCCGACGGCTCGGCGTCCGAAGCGGCCCGCGTGCGCAACGAGCTACGCGAGGCGCTCGCCCCGCAGGCGCACGCGCTACACGCACCGGATGGCGCCGCGCGAGCGCTGTGGCGCTGGCGCGACGGCGTGTCGCTCGCGGTCCCCGCCCCGCGCGGCGCCAAGCTGTCGGAGGACATCGCGGTGCCGGTCGAGTGCCTCGAGGAGGCGATCGCGCAGACGGTCGCGATCGGCGCGCGCCACGATCTCGAGGCCTGCTCGTGGGGCCACGCCGGCGACGGCAACGTGCACGCGAGCTTCCTGCTGGCGCCGGGCGACCACGCCCAGCGCGCGCGCGCCGACGTGGCTGCGCAGGAGCTGTTCGATCTGGCCCTGCGCCTTGGCGGCACCGTCACCGGCGAGCACGGGATCGGCGTGCTCAAGCGCGGACAGCTCACGCGCCAGTGGGCGCCCGCCGCCGTCGCGGCGCAGCGCGCGATCAAGCTGGCCCTGGACCCCAAGGGTCTGCTCAACCCGGGCAAGAAGCTTCCCTGAGCCGCGCCGCCGCGCCCGCCGCAGGATCCCGTTCAGATGCCGATGGCGTCCTTTGCCTTGCCGACGAGCTCGTAGTGCGTGATCGCCCACGCCGCGACGCCGGCGGCGGCGAGCCCGCCGATCGTGATCGCGGCGGAGCTCACAGGGTGGCGCTTGGCGTGCGCCCACGCCTCCCGTGCTTTACGGCTGAAGCTGTCGAAGAGGCGTTCGGCGAAGCGAAACTCCGTCGACCAGATCCAGAGGCCGAGCAGCACCGGAGGAATCGTCAGCGGTCCCGGCAGGACCGCGAGCGCGAAGCCGAGGGCGATGAACAGCAGCCCGGCGAGGAAGACGCCGATGCGGTAGGCCTGCGCCAGCCCGGGCTTGGAGCGGATCCGGTCGCGGCGGCTGCCGCGCGCAACTGCGACCGGCTCGCCCAGGCCGTCGTCGGGTTCTGGCGGGGACGCGCGCCGTGAGCGCGCGACCGCGGTGTCCGGGTCGAGGTCGATGGGTGCGATGAGACGTGCCTACCCGCGCACGACCGTCACGTTGCGCTCTATGGCGCACAGACGTTGCAGGCATCCGAGCATGCGCCATCACGCCGTGACCTGCGGTCGAGCACAACCGACTACTGTCCCGCGCGTGGCCACCGACATCGTCTCGACCGCGCGCGAGCTGCTCGACGCGCTCGCCAGCAACACCTGGACCGACGGGCGCGCCGACGGCCTCATCCAGGCGCTCGGTGAGTCGATCGGCCAGGCTTCGCCGCAAGCGTCACGCCAGGCGATGGCGACGCTCGCGTCGGGGCTGCACTCCCTCGACCCCGAGCCGGCCGGCGTCACCTCGCGCGTCGTCGGGGCGATGATCGAGGCCGGCCACGACCCGCGCCCGGCGCGTCCCGCGATGCTCGGCGCGCTGCAGCAGACGCTGCCTGTCTGCGCGAGCCTCGCCGAGCAGGCGCGCGCGGAGATCGGCGAGCCGCCCGAGGACCTCGACGAGGACGAGGCCGAGGAGTGGCTCGTCGAGCGCGCGGCGGAGGCGCTCAACGAGGCGGCCGCCCGGCGGCCGGCGGCAGCGATCGCCTGGCAGCGCCTGCACGAGGTCTGGCCCGGGGCGATCGCGCTCTTCTCGGTCGATCCGGAGGCTCGCGCCGAGGCGCAGGATCTCGCGCCGATCGCCGAGCGCGTCGAGGACGTCCACGAAGCCGCCGGCTGGCTGCGCGCGATGCTGACCGTGCTGCACGACGAGCCCTACGTCGCGCTCGAGCCCGGGACACGGACCGGGATCATCGGCCGGATGAGCGGCATCGTCGAGAACTTCCAGCTCAACACGCTGCTGATGGACGAGTTCCCGCGCGACGCGCCACGCGTCTCCAAGGCCGCGGTCGCGGTCGCGCGCGGCGAGGGGCCGCAGCAGATCGACGAGACCGTGACCGGCGTCTGGAACCTCTTCACGTACGAGGCACTGCAACCGGGCGGCACGCTGCCTGATCCCGCGGACATCTCGCTCAGCCACACGTGGATCTGGAACGAGGGGATGCCGTCCGACATCCCGCTGCTCGACGGCCACCGTGTGATCCTGCTCGGTCCGGCGGCCTACAGCCGCCACTGGCAGGCGCAGCGGATGTTCCTCAAGCTGCCCGCGCGACTCACCGCCGACCTGCTCGGCGAGGATGCGGTCAAGCAGTGGCTGGCGAAGATCGAGGCGGCGGCGGCCGGCTCGTCACCGGCCTGACCGCGTCACCGTCGCCGCCTCAGTCCCGTGCCGCGTAGCGGCTGTGCAGCATGAGGTCGTTGCCGTCGGGGTCGGTGAAGAACGCCATGTGGCAGACGCCCGTGTCGAGCGTCTCGCCGGCGAAGCTGACGCCCTTGCCCTCCAGCTCCGCGCGCGCCGCCGCCACGTCGTCGACGTGCAGCGCCGGGTGGGCGTTCTTCTGCGGTGCGAACTCCATCCCGAAGCGCGCCGGCTCCCAGATGCCGAGGCACGCGTCGCCCGCCCAGACCTCGAAGCGGGCACGGTCGTCGGGCCGCAGCCCGAGCGTGTCGACGTAGAACGCGCGCGAGCGCTCCGCGTCCTGCGAGGGGATGCCCACGAAGTCGAGCTTGCTGATCATCGGTGTCTCCTGTCGGGTGCTCGGGGTGATCGGTGCGGCCGAGCCTGACGGGCATCGCGGCCAGGAACCGTCCTCGATGTGACGATTAGGACGCGGGATCAGAGGCCGGCTGACACCCGCTATGCGCTCAGCGTGAGCTTGCTCGGTCCGGCGCGGAAGCCGAGCTCGATCAGCATGGCCTCCAGCGGAGATCCGACGACCGGCTCGCCGTCGATGCGCTCCAGTGAGAGCTTGCGGCCGCGGTCGCCGGTGATGAACTGCGCAAGGGCCTCGAAGGAGGCGTACAGGCGCGCGTCGGCGGCGTCGGCGAGCGTGACGATCCCGCGCCCGCCCTTCTCGACATAGAGGACGGGCTCGGCGCCGGCCAGCACCACGTAGGCACCGCGCACGCGCGCCGCGCGCCGCGACGGCTGATCCTCGCCGGGCCGCTTCGGCCACGGCAGCGCCGCTCCATACGGCTGCGCGGGATCGGTTGCCGCGAGCACGATCGGCGGCGACTCCTCGACGTCCTTCTGCGCGCGCAGCCGCTCGACCGCGCCGGGCAGCGCGAACTGGGCGCCGCCGAGCCCCTCGACGAAGTAGCCGCGGCGACAGACGCCGAGCGTCTCGAGCTGCGACAGCGCGTCGTAGAGGATCGAGAAGCCGCCCGGGACGCCCTCGGCGAGAACCTGCTCGCGCGTGACGATGCCGTAGCGCTCGAGCAGCAGCTCGGCGAGCGTGCGCCGGCGGGACTCGATCCCACCCGCCCCGGCCTCGCGGCGGAAGATCGTGTCGGTCAGCGCCCAGCGACCTTGAACGGTGGGCTGCGAGCCGCTGCGCCGCGCGCCGAAGCGGCGCGCGGTCTGGCGCGATCCGCCGCTGCGCGCGCGCGCCAGCGTCAGGCGCGGCGCGCGCAGCGGCGCGAACGCGTCGTTGGTCACCTCGCCCGCCCAGACGAGATCCCACAGCGCCTCCTGCACCTGCTCGGGCTCGAGCGCCACGTCGGCGAGCAGGTCGGTGAAGAAGCACGGCGAGGCGAGCAGGCGGTCGCGGACGAGGTCGTGCTCGGCCTCGACGGGCAGGCTCGACCGCGCCGGCGGCGCGACCCGGCCGATCGCCTCGGCATCGTCGCGGAAGTACAGCGCGACGCGGCCGGTCGAGCGCCCGAGCGTGCCGGCACCGACCCACACGACCTCGCCCGACGCGCACAGCTGGTCCATCCACGTCGGCGAGTAGGCGCCCAGGCGGCGCGGCAGCACGTCGCGCTCCCACACCTCGGCGGGCAGCGCCAGCCCCTGCAGCGCCACGAGCGCCTCGCGCAGCCGGTCGATCCCCGCGCCCGCCGCGGGATGACGGTCGACGCCCTGCCAGGACGGCAGGAAGGCTGCCAGCGCGCGCTGATCGGCGGGCTCGATCTCCTTGCGCAACGCGGCGAGCGACGCGCGCCGCAGGCGCCGCAGCACCTCGCTGTCACACCACTCCGGCTCGCCGGGACGGCCGCCGGGCCGCAACTCGCCGCGGACGATCGCGCCCTCGCGCTCCAAGCGCTCGAGCACGGCCGAGAGATCGACGTCGTAGCGCGCGCGCAGATCGCCGGTCGTGAACGGACCGTGCGTGCGCGCGTAGCGCGCGACGAGCTTGACGAGCGCGTCCGGCACGTCGGCGAGGAACGCCGCGGGCAGCCCGCCGGCGGGCATCGCGCCAAGCGCGTCGCGGTACAGGCCGGCGTCGTCGGCGGCGACCCAGCGCTGCTCGCCGCCGACCCGCAGCGAGATCGCGCGCCGCTCGGCGACGAGCGCCGCGATCATCCTGTCGGCGTCGATCCCCGCGAGCACGCGCTCGTGGACCTCGGCGGTCGTCAGGTCACCGAGGCGGCGCAGCACGTCGCCGAGTGCGTCGCGCGTCTCGGCGCGCGTGCGGTCCGACCGATGCTGCAAGTCGGCCTCGACCATCTCCAGCGCGCCCGGGTCGATCAGCTCGCGCAGCTCCTCCTGGCCGAGCAGCTCTCGCAGCAGGTCGCGGTCCAGCGACAGTGCGGCGGCGCGCCGCTCGGCGTTGGGCTGGTCGCCCTCGTACATGTAGGTCGCGACGTAGTCGAAGAGCAGCGACGAGGCGAACGGCGACGCGGTCGGCGTCTCGACCTCCACCAGGGACAGCTCGCGCGAATGCAGGCCGCGCAGCAGCTCCTCGAGACCCGGCACGTCGAGCACGTCACGCAGGCACTCGCGGTAGGTCTCGAGGATGATCGGGAAGTCGGGGTAGCGCTTGGCGACCTCCAGCAGCGACTGGGATTTCAGCCGCTGCTGCCACAGCGGCGTCCGCTTCCCCGGATACGCGCGCGGGATCAGCAGCGCGCGGCCGGCGTTCTCGCGAAAGCGCGCGCCGAACAGGGCGGACGAGGCGAGCTCGGCGACGACGGCCTCCTGCACCTCGTCGGCCTCGACGAGGACGAGTTCGGCGCCCGGCGGCTCGTCGGCGTCGGGCAGGTGGACGATGATCCCGTCGTCAGACCAGATCGCGTCGGACTCCAGGCCGTAGCGCTCGCGGATGCGGCGCGACAGCGCCAGGCCCCAGGCGGCGTGCACGCGCCCGCCGTAGGGCGACAGCACGCACAGGCGCCAGTCGCCGATCTCGTCGCGGAAGCGCTCGACGACGATCGTGCGGTCCGACGGCAGCACGCGTGTGGCGTCCTGCTGCTCGCGCAGGAAGACGAGCAGGTTGCGCGCTGCATACGGATCGAGGTCGTAGTCGGCCTGCAGGGTCGCGGCGTCCTGCTCGACGGCCCAGCGGCTGAACGCGCCGATCGCCCTGCCGAGCTCCTTCGGGCGCCCGACGCCGTCGCCCTTCCAGAACGGGACCGCGCCCGGCGCGCCCGGGGCGGGCGTGACGACGACGCGGTCGCGGCCGATCTCCTCGATGCGCCAGGTGCTCGCGCCGAGCAGGAACGTCTGGCCGGCCCGCGCCTCGTAGACCATCTCCTCGTCGAGCTCGCCGACGCGGCGGCCGTCAGGGAGGACGACGCTGAACAGGCCGCGATCGGGGATCGTGCCGGCGTTCGTGATCGCGAGCTGGCGGGCGCCCTTGCGCGCCCGGATCGTGCCGCCGACGCGGTCCCAGACGATACGCGCCCGCAGCTCGCCGAACTCCTGCGACGGATAGCGCCCGTCGAGCATGTCGAGCACGTTCTCCAGCAGCGGGCGCGACAGCTCGGCATAGGAATGGGTGCGCGTGACGAGCGCGTAGAGGTCGTCGACCGCGATTGGATCGTCCTCGTCACGGCTGGCCGCGATCGAGACGATGTGCTGCGCGAGCACGTCCAGCGCGTTGCGCGGAACGACCGTCGGCTCGATCTCGCCGCCGCGCATGAGCTTGCAGACGACCGCGCACTCGAGCAGGTCGGCGCGGAACTTCGGGAAGATCCGGCCCTTGGAGACGTCGCCGACGTTGTGGCCGGCGCGGCCGATGCGCTGCAGCCCGCGCGCCACCGACTTGGGCGACTCGACCTGCAGCACGAGGTCGACCGCGCCCATGTCGATGCCGAGCTCCAGCGACGAGGTCGCGACGAGGCACGGAAGCTCGCCCGCCTTGAGCATCTCCTCGACGACGAGGCGCTCCTCGCGCGCGAGCGAGCCGTGGTGGGCACGCGCGATGTCGCGCGGGCTCGCGCCCTCGGGCAGGTCGGCATTGGCGAGTTCGTTGAGGCGCAGCGCGAGCCGCTCGGCGCCGCGGCGCGCGTTGACGAAGACGATCGTCGAGCGATGCTCCTGCACGAGCTTGAGAATCTCCGGATAGATCGCCGGCCAGATCGAGCGGCGCGTCGCCTCGTCGCCAAGCATCGCGTCGACCGGGTCCAGCGGGTCGCCGGGTGCGCTCTGCTCGGGCTCGACCATCGACTCGACCGGCACGTGGATCTGCAGATCCAGCGGCTTGCGTACGCCCGCGTCGACGATCGTGCACGTCCGCCGCGGCCCGACCATGAAGCGCCCGACCTCCTCGAGCGGGTTCTGCGTCGCCGACAGGCCGATCCGCTGCGGCTCGCTGCGGCCGCCCTCCTGCAGCGCCGCGAGGCGCTCGAGCGTCAGCGCGAGGTGCGATCCGCGCTTCGTGGCGGCGACGGCGTGGATCTCGTCGATGATCACCGCCTCGACGTTCGTCAGGATCTCGCGCGCGCCGCTGGACAGCATGAGGTACAGCGACTCCGGCGTCGTGATGAGGATGTCTGGTGGATTGCGGCGCATCGCGGCGCGGTCGCGCTGCGGCGTATCCCCTGTGCGCACGCCGACGGTCAGGTCGGCGCCGATCCCACGCAGCGGCGCGCGCAGGTTGCGGTCGATGTCGTAGGCGAGCGCCTTCAGCGGGGAGACGTAGACGAGGCGCGTGTGCCCCGCGCCGGGGGCGTCGCGCGCCAGGCGGTCGAGCGCCCACAGAAACGCGGCGAGCGTCTTGCCCGATCCGGTCGGGGCGGAGATCAGGGTGTGCTCGCCGGTCGCGATCGCCGGCCAGGCCTGGATCTGGACCTCGGTCGGCCCGTCGAACGCCGATTGAAACCAGTCACGGACGGCGGGCGTGAACTGCGACAGCGCCATGCGCTGCAGGCTAGTGCCCTGCGGATGCGCCATGAACCACCTGGCGGGTCGTACAGACGTCTGCACGCTGCGAGTTATCCGCGACGATTGGGCAAGATGGAGGTCTCCCGCGCGTTTACGCGGTGGGTCTTCTCATGATTCGTCTCCTGCCCGCCGTCCTCACGGCCTTCGCCGCGCTCGTCGTCGCCGCACCTGCGGCAGCGGCTGCTGCGTCGCGCGACGAGCGGCCGCTGCGCAACGTCGACGTTCGCCGGGCGGACGGTGGACCGGTGCCCGCCGTCGAGCGGCGGGCGCGGGCGGCGCTGGAGCGCCAGCTCGGCGACGAGGGCACCGTGGCGACCGACCGCGTCAGCGGTGCCGTGCGGCTCGTCGCCCGGGCGGATGGCTTCTTGACCGGTCGCCGTGCGGCTTCGCCCGCGCAGATCGCGCTGGACTACGTGCGTGCGCGTCCCGCTGTCTTCGGCCTCCAGGCGGGCGACCTCGACGCGCTGGCGCTCACGAGCCGCTACCGCTCGCCCGACGGCGTGACGCATCTGGCCTACACGCAGACCTACCGCGGGATCGCCGCCTACGACAACGTCCTGCTGGCGAACCTCGACGAGGACGGCCGGCTGCTGAACGTCGGCGGCGCGGCCGTCGCGGGCCTGCGCGTCGCCTCGATCGAACCCGGCATCGGCGCCGGGGCCGCGCTCGCCGCCGCCAAGCAGGAGGTCGATGGCGCGATGATCGCGCCGCGCGCACAGCGCAGCCGTGGCGCCGAGCGCGCGACGCGCTTCTCCAACGGCGACACCGCCGAGCTGACGCTCTTCCACGACGGCTCGGCGACGCGGCTGGCGTGGCGCCTGCTGGTGACCGGCGAGCATCGCTTCCTCTACGAGGTCGTCATCGACGCGGCGAACGGCGAGGTGCTCAAGCGCCGGTCGCTGACGGAGTTCGCGTCCCGCGCGCGCGTCCACGAGAACCATCCGGGCGCGCCGCGCGGCGGGACGCCCGTGGTCGTCGACCTCGCCGCCGATCCGGCGTGGCTGAACCGATCCAACGGCACCGCGCTGCGCGGAAACAACGCGTGGGCTTTCGCCGACGCCGACGCAGTCGACGGCCCCAGCAGCGGCGATTTCAACATCCCGCCGAGCTCCGGAACCGATTGGGATTATCCGACCGTGCCGTTCAGCGTGCCCGGCCAGACCTGCCCTCCGCCCGGCTGCACCTGGAACTCCACCGACGCCAGCACCCGCGCCACGAACCGCAACCAGTCGACGACGCAGCTCTTCTACTTCGTCAACAGGTTCCACGACCACCTGAGGGCCGCTCCGATCGGGTTCACCCACGTCGCGCGCGGCTTCGAGTTCGCCGACGCCGACGGCCCCGGCGGTCCCGGACTGGGCGGCGACGCCGTCCTGGCGGAGAGCGACAACTACCTCAATCCGGACCACAGCGAGGATCCTCCCCTGCCGACGAGCACCGACAACGCCAGCATGTCGACGCCACCCGACGGCGAGTCGCCCTGGCTGCAGACCTTCTTCTTCACGAACCCGTCGCTGAACGCCGCCGACACGGCCGACGTCGTCTACCACGAGTACACGCACGGCTTGACGAACCGGTCTGTTGGCAACGGGGCGGGGCTCGATGCGATCCAATCGCGTGCCCTGGGTGAAGGGTGGAGCGACTGGTACGCGCTGGACTTCCTCGTCGGTGAGGGGCTCGTGCCCGACACCGCGACGGAGGGCGAGCTCGAGCTCGGCGGGTATCTCGTGCCGGGCGGCTTTCGCTGGCAGGGCCTCGACTGCCGCGTCGGTTCGTCGGCACCCGCATGCCAGGGTCCCCGAGCGGCCGGACCGGGCGGCTTCACCCTTGGCGACCTCGGCAGGTTCCCGACGTCGCCGGATAACGAGTTCCCCGTCCACGACAACGGCGAGATCTGGGTGCAGACGCTCTGGGACCTGCGCCGTGCACTCGGCGCACAGACCGCCCGGGCACTGGTCACCGGCGGCCTGCGCCTGTCGCCCATCAACCCGTCGTTTCTTGAAGCGCGCACCGCGATCATCCAGGCCGACCGGGCGCTGGGCGGCGCGAACCACGACACGTTGTGGCGGGTGTTCGCCGCTCGCGGCATGGGCTTCAGCGCTTCGACGGCGAGCGCCGCCGCGACCACCGCGCAGGAGGCGTTCGACCTGCCGCCGGCCGGGACCCCTCCCGTCACGACGCCGATCGACCCTGCGCCTGCGCCTGCGCCGACGCCGACGCCGGCACCGACGCCGACGCCGGCACCGGCACCGACGCCGACACCGACGCCGACGCCTCCGTCCGCCCGCACGCGCGCGCCGGCCAAGCTCGAGGTCCTGCGCGCGGGCGTGAAGGCCGGCCGCCTCGACGTGCTCGCCCGCATGACGACGCTCGCCTCCGGACGCGTCTCGGTCACGTATCGCTCGTCGGGCACGACGACGCGGTTCACCGCGCCCGTCGTGCGCGGAACGATCCGCATCTCGCGCGTGCTGCCGCCAGGTCAGCGACGCAAGTCGACCGGGATCTTCACGCTCGCCTACGACGGCAGCCAGACGGTGCAGCCCGACACCGTCACCCTGCGCGCCGCGCGCGGCAAGGCGCTGCTCGTGCGCCGCAGCGCGCGCATCGACACCCGCGGGCGCCTGCTCGTGTCGGGCTCGATCAGCGCGCGGGCACGAGGCGTGGTGCGCGTCCGCCTCGGCTACGCGCAGGCCGGCGGTGACACGGCGTTCGTCACGTACCGGGCGAGGATCGTCAACGGCGCCTGGTCGGTTGCGTCCGCGCTGCCCGGCGAGGCGCGCTCCGGCGGCCAGCTCTCGATCCAGTTCACGGGCTACGAGCCGCTGCTGATCCGCGGCGAGCAGCTCGCCAAGGCCGTCGAGCCGTAGAGCTCTAGCCGGCGCAGACCTCCCGCGCGCGCAGCAGCACCGCATCGATCATCGCCTCGGTGAGCTTGCCGGTGAACGTGTTCTGCTGGCTGGGGTGAAAGCAGCCCAGCAGCAGCGGCGCGTCGGGCAGCACGAGCTCGGCGGCGTGGCCGAAGCGCGGCCGCGGCCGCGGGACCGTGACGCCGCCCCCGGTGAGGATCCGCAGCGCGGCGTCCCAGGCGAACGCGCCGAGGCAGACGATCACGCGTACGGCGGCGAGCAGCTCGAGCTCGCGCAGCGCGTAGGGCAGGCAGGCGTCACGCTCGACCGGCGTCGGCTTGTTGGCGGGTGGCGCGCAGCGCACGGCGGCGGCGATCCACGCGTCCTGCAGGCGCAGACCGTCGCCGGCGTGGCGCGACAGCGGCTGGTTGGCGAAGCCGGTGCGGTGCAGCGCCGCGAACAGGAAGTCGCCCGAGCGGTCGCCGGTGAACACGCGCCCGGTGCGATTGCCGCCGTGCGCCGCCGGCGCAAGCCCGAGGACCATCACCCGCGCCCGCGGGTCGCCGAAGCCCGGGATCGGGCGCCCCCAGTAGTCCTCGTGCGCGAACGACGCGCGCTTCTCGCGCGCCACGAGCTCGCGCCACGCGACGAGGCGCGGGCAGCGCCGGCAGTCGACGATCGCCCGCTCGAGCCGCTCGAGCTCGAGCTCCTCGCGCCCGGAGCTCAAGCGTGCGGCGGTTGCGACAGCAGGCCGATGATCAGCCGCTCGATCAGCGGCTGCAGGTCGAGCAGGCGCGCGGGCTCGCCCGTGCGCAGCTGGCGCGACACGAGCTCGAACGTCGCGCCGACGATCGCGAACGCCTCGTCGGCAGAGGCGAACGCCGGCCCGCCGCTCAGCTCGGCGGCGCGCACGGTCTGCTCGTACATGACCTGCGCGAACGCGTTGAGCGCGGCGATCCGCAGCTCGGCCAGGCGCGGGCCGGCGCCGACGGTCTCGACGAGGATCGCCTGCGCGAGCATCGGGTTGTCCTCGATCGAGACGAGAATCGCGTGCAGTCCGGCGCTGTGGCGCTCCTCGAACCTGCGCTCGGCGCCGCGCGACGCCGCCACGAGCTCCTCCAGGAACGATGCCATCGCGTACTCGAAGAGCGCGACGAGGCACTCCTCCTTGTTGGCGAAGTGCTCATAGAAGGTCGCCTTGGACATGCCCGCCTGGCGGCTGATCGCCTCGGCGCTCGCCTCGGCGTAGCCGACCTTCGAGAACACGATCGCAGCCGCGGCGAAGAGGCGGTGCTTCTGGACTTCCAGGCGCACCTCGAGCGGCGGCGCGTGGCGCCCGCGCGGGATCGGCTGAGCGGAGGGACCGAGCTCGGGAGTCACCACGCGGCAGTCTAGATAGGCTCCCGGGCCGATGAGACCGGCCCTCACAGTGTGTCTTGTGGCGCTCCTGCTGTCGGCGTGCGGGGCCGGCGCGCCGCGCGACTCCGCCGAGGAGTTCAGCGGCCCAGACAAGGCCGTCGCGGTGGCCGTCGAGGCGATGGAGGAGGCCGCGCGCGAGGACGACGCCGAGCGGTTGTGCACGAAGCTGCTCAGCGAGAAGCTGCTCGCGGCGCTCAAGGAGCAGGGGACCACCTGCACGACCGCGGCCCGCGAGGCCTTCGAGGACGCCTCGTCGAAGGACCTGACGGTCGACGACGTCACGATCCGTGGCGACACGGCCACAGCCAAGGTGATCTCCGGCTCGGGCTCCAACGAGAAGACGGACACGCTCCAGCTCGAGAGGGCCGGAGCGGGCTGGCGGATCTCCTCGCTGCAGTCGTAGTTCGCCCGCGCGCCGCCAGTTCTTCGGGCGCGGCGGCCTCAACCACGCCGTTATCCATCTGCCCGGACGTGGTATCCGCGCGCGACCGACGCGACCAGGAGGCAGCTGTGGCGACCCTGACCGAACAGCTCGTGAATCGCGACATGCGCGCGCTGCGCAATCGCGCTCGCTGGATCCGCCATGACGATCCCGGTCGCATCGACGTCGGCGCCCGCGTCCGCGCCGGCGTCTGGAAGGGCATGCTCGCCGGCGCGGGCGGCGTCGCCGTCATGACGCTCGGCGAGAAGCTCGAGCAACGCCTGACGCGCCGCCCGAGCTCGTACATGCCGGCGCACACCCTCGAGCGCGTCCTCGGACGCAGGCAGCGGCCCGACCGCGAGCGCCACGCCCTGAACCTCACCATGCATTTCGGACAGGCGATCCTGCTCGGCGCCTGGCGCGGCCTGATGGCCGAGGGCGGCCTGCGCGGGCCGCGGGCGTCGGCGATGTTCACCGTCATCCGCCTCGCCAACGACCAGACGCTCGAGAACATCACCGGGCAGGGCGCGCCGCCGTGGACCTGGCCGCGCGACGAGCAGGTCATCGACGTCCTGCACAAGTCCGTCTACGCGTTCACGACGGGCCTGATCGCCGACGCACTGGCCGAAGATCCGCCGGCCTGGCAGCAGGCGCGTTCGTAAGACGCTACTCGCCGATGCGCGAGCCGTACTGGCGCTCGTAGTATTCGCGGTAGGCGCCTGAGCGAACCGGCCCCCACCAGGCGCGGTTGTCCTCATACCAGGCGACGGTCTGGGCGAGCCCCTCGGCAAAGCGCACCTGCGCCTCCCAGCCGAGCGCGCGGACCTTCTCGGAGCCCAGCGAGTAGCGGCGGTCGTGCCCCGGGCGGTCCTGGACGTAGGTCAGCAGCGACTCGTCGGCCCCCGTCAGCTCGAGGATCCGCTGCACGACCTCGATGTTCGGGCACTCGTCGGGGCCGCCGACGTTGTAGGCCTCGCCTGGCGCCCCGTGCGCGAGGACGTGGCCGATCCCGCGCGCGAAGTCCTCGACGTAGAGCCAGTTGCGCACCTGCAGGCCGTCGCCGTACACCGGCAGCGGGTCGCCGTGCAGCGCGTTGAGCACCATCAGCGGGATGAGCTTCTCGGGGTACTGGCGCGGGCCGTAGTTGTTCGAGCCGCGGCAGATCAGCGTCTCGAGGCCGTACGTGTGGAAGTACGAGGCGACGAGCAGGTCGGCGCCCGCCTTCGTCGCGCTGTAGGGGGAGGAGGGCGCGAGCGGCGAGGACTCCGTGAACGAGCCCTGCTCGATCGAGCCGTAGACCTCGTCGGTCGAGACCTGCAGGTAGCGCACGCCGGCCGCGCGCGCGGCCTCCAGCAGCACCCACGTCCCGACGGCGTGCGTCGTGACGAACGCGCCGGGCTCGGCGATCGAGCGGTCGACGTGCGTCTCGGCGGCGAAGTTCACGACCGCGTCGACGCCCTGCATCGCGTCGGCGACGGCGTCGGCGTCCTCGATGCCGGCATGCACGAAGCCGACGTCCAGCCCCTCGAGGTTCTCGCGCCGGCCGGCGTACGTGAGCTTGTCGAGCACGGTCACCGCATCGCCGTGGTCGTCGAGGCGCACGCGGACGAATGCCGAGCCGATGAACCCGGCGCCGCCGCAGACCAGCAGCTTCATGCCGCGACCCTCGTCGCGAGGTACTCCGCCAGGCCGTCCTGCCAGCGCGGCAGCACGAGCGGGTCGCGCCGCTGCGAGCCGAGCACGCTGTAGGCCGGACGCTTCGCGGGGCGCGCGAACTGCTCGCTCGTCGCCGGCAGCACGCGGCAGTCGATCCCGGCGCGCGCGAAGATCTCGAGCGCCAGCTCGTTCCACGAGCACGAGCCGCTGCCTGCGACGTGGTGGATACCGGTCTGCTCCGGACACGCGGCGAGCTCGACGAGCGCCCCGGCGAGGTGGCCGGTCCACGTCGGGCACCCGACCTGGTCGGTGACGACTGCAACCTCATCGCGCTGCGCGCCGAGCGCGAGCATCGTGTCGACGAAGTTCTTGCCGCCGGCGCCGAACAGCCACGCCGTGCGGACGATGGCGTGGGCGGGGTCCGCCGACGCCACGGCGCGCTCTCCCGCGAGCTTCGTGGCGCCGTAGACGCCAAGCGGCGCGACGGGGTCTGACTCGACCCAAGGCTCGCGCTTGGAACCGTCGAAGACGTAGTCCGTCGATACGTGCACGACGAGCGCGCCGACGTGCGCCGCCGCCGCGGCCACGTTGCGCGCACCGCGCGCGTTGACGGCCTCGGCGCCGCGCGGATCGGCCTCGGCCCCGTCGACGTCCGTGTAGGCCGCGCAGTTGACCACCGCCTGCGGCCGCGCCGCGGTCACGGCCGCGCGGGTCGCCTCGGCATCGGTGATGTCGACGTCGGCGCGCAGACAGGGCAGCACGTCGTGGCCGCGCTGCGCGGCGCTGTCGACCACGGCGCGTCCGAGCATCCCGCCCGCTCCGGTGACGAGCAGCCTCACAGGATCCCGATCTCCGAGTTGTCGCCGACCATGAAGCGGTAGGCGCGCGGCTGGCGCACGCCGCGGGCGATCGTGACGTTGCGCCCGAGCAGGGAGGACTCCATCCGGCCCTCGAGGTTCTGGACCTTCGAGCACTCGAGCAGGATCGAGTGCTCGATCTCGGCGGCCGTGATCTCGCAGCCCTCGCCGATCGCGGTGTACGGCCCGATGTAGGCGTCGCAGATCCGCGCGCCGGCGCCGATGATGGCCGGGCCGCGCACGGTCGTGCGCTCGAGCACGGCGCCGCGCTCGAGGATGACGCGCCCGTCGCACTGCGAGTCGATCAGCTCGCCGTCGATCTGCGATTCGATGCGGTCCAGCACGAGCCGGTTGGCCTCGAGCATGTCGTCGAGCCGGCCGGTGTCCTTCCACCAGCCGCGCACGATGTGCGGTTCCACGCGCTTGCCGTCGTCGACGAGGTACTGGATCGCGTCGGTGATCTCGAGCTCGCCGCGCGCGCTGGGCTCGATCGCGCGGGCGGCCGCGTGGATCTCGGCGGTGAACATGTAGACGCCGACGAGGGCGAGGTTCGTCGCCGGCGCGGGCGGCTTCTCGACAAGCCGCATGACGCGGTCGCCGTCGAGCTCGGCGACGCCGTAGTTCTGAGGATCGTCGACGGGCGTGAGCAGGATCAGCGCGTCGGGGCGGTTGGCCCGGAAGGAGTCGACGAGGCCGGTGATCCCGCCCTGCAGGAGGTTGTCGCCGAGATACATGACGAACGGGTCGCCGTCGAGGTACCTCTCGGCGGTCAGCGACGCGTGCGCCAGCCCGCCCGGCCGGTCCTGCTCGACGTAGGTGACCGTTACGCCGAACTGCGAGCCGTCGCCGACGGCCGCGCGGATCTCGGCGCCGGTCTCGGGCGCGATGATGATCCCGATCTGCCCGATGCCGGCGGCCGCCATCGCCTCGATGCCGTAGAAGAGCACCGGCTTGTTGGCGACGGGGACGAGCTGCTTGGCGCTCGTGTGGGTGATCGGGCGCAGGCGCGTGCCCTTGCCCCCGGAGAGAATCAGGCCTTTCATCGCGCTCAGTACACCCCGGCGGCGAGCTTGCGGTGATCCCACGTCGCTCGTGAGCGCGCGCGGAACTGCAGCGCGACACGCTTGGGCGCCTGCTCGAGCACCATCTGGCGCACGTCCTCGTCCAGTGCGCCCGGTGCATCCGGCCCGTCGGGCCGGTATCGCGTGAACAGCTCGATGCCGAGATCGGCCACGCGCTCGGCTTCGCGGTGCACCGTGACGTCGCACTTGAGCATCACGCCGCGCAGCTCGGGATATGCCTCGCCGGCTTCGACCTGAAGCGTCGCCCGTGGGTCGCGCTCGAGGTTTCGCACCTTCTGGGACTTGGCGAAGGTCCAGGACCAGACGTCTTCGCCACGCACCACGTACCACAGTGGCATGAGGTGCGCGAAGCCGTCGTGGCCGATCGTCGCGCAGATGACGGTGCGCTCCTCCTCGAGGAACGCCGCCACCTCCGCGTCGGACATCCTGATCTGCTCGCGACGGCTCACGGGCGGGACTGTAACCAGCCCCGCCCGCGCTCCGTTGCGATGTGCTGGCTAGCGGTCGTTGAAGACGTACACCGTCTCGCAGCCGCGGATCCTTCTGCGCTCGTTGCGGTTGATGCGGACCTTGTCGCGACCCGCTCCGCAGTTCGCCTGGGCGGCCGGTCCGGCCGTCGCGATGTTGATGAAGTCGACTCCGGAGCCGCCGAGCGCGCGGTCGCGGCCGAAGGCGGCGTTGATCGAGTCGTTGCCGCTGCCGGCCGACATGTAGTCGGTGCCCGGACCGCCGTTGAGGTGGTCCTTGCCCGTGCTGCCGAACAGCCTGTCGTTGCCCAGCGCGCCGGAGATGTTGTCTCCGCCGGTGCGACCCTCGATGCAGTCGTTGCCGCGACCGCCGTCAAGCCGGTCGTTGCCGCCCAGACCGATGATGCGATCTGCGACGTTCGTGCCCGTGATCCGGTCACCGCGGTTGGTGCCGACGATCGCGAACTTCGGATTGCCGGCAAAGCCGAGGCACGGGCTGCGCCCGAAGCGCTGGCGCGCGACGTCGATCGGGATCACCGTGCCGCCGCTCGGACCCTGAAACGGGCGCCCGATGATGATCTCACCCAGACTCGAGCCACCGGTGCCCGCCGCGATGATGCACAGGTTGCGCGGCTGGTCGTAGGTCGAGCCGGGCGGGCAGGGCTGCGCGCCGGTGTTGCCAGAGCCCGTGTTCTGCTGGTTGGGATCGCAGACCGGGCCGTTTGCGCCGACCTTCGCCTGGCCGACGACGAGGTCGACCAGCGGAGCTGGGGTTCCCCGGCGCAGCACGCGGACGTGCAGCGCGTTGATCGTCAGCGAGTTCGCCGTCTGGATGCGCTCGTCCGCGACGACCTCGACGAGATCGCCGATCAGCGGGTTGAGCAGGTTCGTCAGCTCCGTCACCAGCCTGTCAAGCGGAACCACCGTGCCGCCAAGCGTGATGTCCGCGACGCGGCTGTCGCCCGCGAACACCGGCGTCGTCGAACCCGGCACGCAGGTCCCTGTCGCGATCGAGTTCGCTGCACCCACACCCAGCGTCGGACCGCCGGCGCCGACGAGCAGCGTCAGGTCTTCTACTCGACCCTCGGCCGCGACCTTCTGGTCGATCGCGCGGCCCAGCTCCGGCACGATCGCGGTCCTCGCCTGACCGGTCACCGCGCCCAAAAAGTCCGGGGAGATCCCAAGCTGCGTCGCCGTGTTGCCAAGCCCGGTCTCGCTGTTGACGCACTGCGCGCGATCGGGGCTGGCACCATTGGCCGTGTTGATGTTGCCGTTGGCGACAATCGGCTCAACACGATTCTGCCCTGATACCGACGTAAACGCGGCGCTGCCGCGGCACTGCCAGACGGGCACCGTCGTAAACGCCGACGCGACGGCCGGCGCAAGGACCAGCGCTACGGCCGCCCCTACGAGGACAACGAGAACTCTGCGGTACATGCTTCTCCGATCGTTATGGCAGCGCCGACGACATCCGTGGCTTCGCCGCTTGTAGATAGCCCCTAGCGCGCCATGCAGCGGCGCGCGAGTGTGACCAACAACGTGTACCCGCACGAACACGAATCGTCCCGCACGGTGTCGCAGTTGCTGCCTTTCTCATCCGTTTCTCAGACCGAACATTCGTCCGGAGCGCGTCATTTCCCTGCGTTGAAACCTCCCCTGCACGACGACGCCGACGGACGCGTCGACCGCTGTTCTACCGGAATTCTCCGTCGAGACCTAGTGGGTCGCAGGAACGTCGTGCCCCAACGTTTGTGGCCGGCCGCTAGCGGACGGCGGCCGCGCGCAGCCGCTGCACTGTCGCCAGCACCGCCTCGCGCGCGTCGGCCGGCTCGAGCACGACGGCGTCGCCGGCCTCGCCGAGGATGTCGCGGACGAGGAAGTCCGTGCCCTTGAAGGGATGCTCGACGATCACCGACCCGTCGGCAAGCTCCTGCGCGACGCGGCGCTCCTCGCGCGCCCAGCGCGCGCGCTCGCAGGAGACCCAGACCCGCGCGATCCGCGAGGCCTCGACCTCGCCCGTGCGCAGCCAGCCGTCGATCTCGGCCGCCGGGTTGACCTCGGGGCGCGGCTCGTAGGACGTGTCCGTCACCTCGGCGTGGCGGATGCGGTCCAGGCGGAAGTGGCGCACGTCGTCGCGCTCGGGATCAAACGCCGCGACGTACCAGCCCTCGCGACCGTTGACGAGCGCGTACGGCTCGACGACGCGCGTCGTGAACTCGTCCTCGTTGGGCTTGTAGTAGTGCAGCGCCAGCAGCTTGCGCTCGTTGATCGCCTCCGATGCGACGCGTGCGATCGCCGAGTCGTCGCCGCCGGCGTCGGCGACGTGCAGGCCCTGCTGCATGGGATCGGCGCCGAGCGCCGCGACGATCTTCTCGCGCGCGGAGGCAAGCGAGCCCTCGGGCAGGTGCTCGCCGATGAGGTCGATCGCGGCGACGAGCGCCTTGGCCTCCACGGGCAACAACCGCGCGGGGCGCGCGAAGTTGTCCGAGTAGGGCTCCGGGTCGACCTCGATTCGACCCTCGTCGTCGATCTCGGCGTACAGCACGTACGAGCCCCCGCCGAAGTTCACGACGTTGAGCACGTTGATGTCCTCGCGCAGCTCTGCGTCGGAGATCTGCATGCGCTCGCAGATCTCGCGGGCGTCGAGCTTCACCCCGGCGCGGCCGGCCTGGATCAGGATCGAGGCGAGCGTCACGAGGCGCGCGAAGCGCTCGGGTCGGATCGAGGTCTCCGTGCGCCGAGCGGCGCCCGTCGCCGCGATCGCCGCGGCGACGTCCGCCTCGTCCTGCTCGTCGGCGCTGACGACGATCGGGGCGGCGAGGTCGAGCGAGGGCCCGCGATGGCGCTCGTAGAGCAGCTCGATGCGGTCGGCGAGCTCGCGCTCGAGCTCGGGCGGCCCGAGCACGCGCCCGTGCTCGCCCAGGCGCAGGACCCAGGCCGCGAGCTGACGGCGGTCGGCATACGGCGTCGCGAACACGATGTCGCCGTTCGTGCCGGACGGCTGGATCTCGCCGAAGCGGCCGAAGTGGCGTTCGATCTGCCAGGCGATCCGCTCGGAGATCTCGATCTCGGCGCCGCCGGCGACGTCGCCGAACTGCCACTCGGCGCGGTTGGCGTACGGGCGCGGGTCAAACCCCTCCGGAGGGCCCTTGAAGTCGTGCTCGGCCTTCGTCGCGTAGGCGACCTTGCCCTGAATCCGCGACAGGCGAAAGACGCGCAGCGCCTGGCGCTCGTGCGCGTAGCCGAGGAGGTAGAACTCGCCCTTGAAGAGCAGGTGGTACGGGTCGACCTTGCGCGTGCCGGTCTGGTCGGACGCCATCGTGTAGTAGTCGAAGGTGATCGTCTTGTTGCGGAAGATCGCGGTCTCGATCTTCGCCAGGCGCTGTGAGAGGTCGTGGCCGCCGGCCGAGGCGGTGATCGCGAGCGCAACGGAGCGCTGGGCGGGCTCGCGCAGCGGGTTCGCGCGACCCCAGGAGATCTGCTGCAGCGCCAGGCGCAGCGGCTCGGCGTAGGCGAACTCGCCGTCGAGCAGCGACAGCGCCGTCTGCAGCGCAGCGAGCTCGGCATCGGAGAACGCGATCGCCGGCAGGTGGAAGTTCTCGGGCCGCAGCGAGTAGTTCTCCTGCTCGGCGACGCCGTCGACGGGGCGTTCCACGGTCAGCGCGATGCCCAGCGAATCGAGCTCGGAGCGGTCGGCGTAGAAGCGCCGCGCGAAGGCGTCCTCGTTCATCGCGCTGTATCCCTCGACGTCGCGGCGGATCTCGAGCGCAGTCACCGGCCGGCGCTCCGCCATGAGGTACGAGATCAGGGAGAGCTGGCGGATGAGCTTCTCCGTGTCCTTGGCCATGGGCGACACGATAGGGACCGTTCGCGGCCGATCTCGCCCCTCAGGGGTGGATCGTCCCGCTTTTTGCGGAGATTGACGCGTTCGCGCCGCGCTCAGGCCGCGCCGATGATCACCGCGCAGGCGCTCAACGCCAGGCAGCCGAGCGCCGTCGCGACGATCCCGAGCACCTCACCGACCGTGCCCAGGACGCGCATCTCCGACGTGCCGCTGCGCCGCGCGCGGCGCCCGAGGCCCCACGCCCAGGTGCTCGCGGGCAGCGTCAGGATGAAGAGCATCCCGAACGAGCCGATGATGCCGAGCAGCGCCAGCGTCCCGAGGACGACCGACGCGATCGCGCTACCCGACGCCGGAACGGCCGCGGGCTGGGGCGCGACCCCGGGCGCGGGCGCCACGGCGTCGATCGCCTGCTCGGGCAGCGGGTAGGGCAGCTCGCGGATCGCGCGGCGCAGGTCGTCGACGAAGCGTCCGCGCGTGGCTTCGTCGCAGCGCTCCTCGTACTCCTCGAGCGTCAGCCGTCCCGCGAGCCAGTGGTCGCGCAGCAGTCCGAGCGCCCGCTCGCGGTCTGCATCGGAGGCGCGGATCGCGTCGTTGTGGTCCATCGGCAGCGATTGGGTCATCGTCTCGCTCCGGGAGAGAAGTTTGATCGACCGTTCAAGCGAAAGGTTAACCTTCTACTACTTCCCGACCCTCGACGAGCTGCTGCTGGCGGCGCTGCGCGGGCCGCCCCTACGCCGCCTCGCGCTCCTCCTGCGCGACGGCGGGCCGGGCGAAGTACGCGCTGGCGCCGATCACGCGGTCCAAGCGCGACCAGCGCTCGCCGAGGGGCAGCTCCTTCTCGAGCCGGTCAAACGAGCCCAGGCGACCGCCGAGGTTGTCGCAGAAATGCACGAGCGTCGCCTCGCGCGTACAGGGCACGATCGGACTGCCGTGCTCGAGCGAGCCGTGGTGGCTGAGGATGATGTGCAGCACGGCCTCGGCGGTGCGTGCGTCGAAGCCCTCGATGCGCTCGATAAGCCGCCGCACGCGGTAGTAGCCAAGCGGGATCTCGCCCTGCAGCTTGCCGGCGTCGGTCATCTCGATCGCGCTCCCCGCGAAGGCGTAAGCGTCGAGCTTGCCGATGTCGTGCAGCAGCGCGCCGGCAACAGCGACATCGCGGTCGACCTCGCTGAAGGTCGCGCTGATCGCGCTGACTGCCTGCGCGACCGAAAGCGAGTGCTCGAGCAGCCCGTGGCGGTAGGCCTGGTGGAAGTGCTTGGCCGCGGGCGCTGCGCGGTATCGCGCCCACAGCGACGATTCTGGCCCGAAGACCGCGTCGAGCAGGCGGCGCAGGTCGCGATCCTGCACCGTCGCGAGCAGCTCGCGCAGGTCGGCCTCCATCTGCACGGGTGAGCGCGGCGGCCCGTCGACGAGGTCGGCGATGTCGTAGGAGCCCGGCGCGGCCGCGCAGAGCGTGCGCAGCTTCAGCTCGCTGCCGTGGCGACCGCTGGCCTGCAGCCGCCCGCTCACGCGGACAGGGGCGCCGACGACGGCGATCTCGGCGATCTCCGCGACGTCGTCCCAGACCTTCGCCGGCAGGCTTGCGGTGCGATCGCCGAGCGTGAGGTGCAGATACTGGCCGCCGTCGCGCATGGCGCGCAGCTCGGTCTCGCGGACGACGAGCACGCAGTCGACCTCCGCCCCCTCCTGCAGCTCTCGCACGAACATGGGGCGACACGGTGGCAAGAGTCGCGGACAGACCGCGACCGGCGGCCTCGGGGGTCGCGGTCGCTTTCTCGGCGAGGACGACGCGGGCGTCGTCAGCGGCGTACGTGCCGTGTACGGCCGCGCCTGACAGCAGACCTGCGTAGCCGAGGCACGTCGGCGGGTACATTCACTTGCGATGTCGACACGGAGGATCGTCACCGCCTGCTGCCTCGCCGCGGCAGCCATTGCGCCCAGCCCGGCACGCGCTCAGCAGCCGCTGCCCGGCGAGCGGATCGCGGCCGGTATCTCGGCCGCCGGAACCGACCTGTCGGGGCTGACCTTCGAGGAGGCTGCCGCACGGCTGCAGAGCGTCCACGGCGAGCGCCTGGAGCGCGGCACGATCACGGTGCAGGCGGCGGACATCACCTGGAAGCTCAAGACCGCGAACGCCGACGTGAAGTTCGACGTGCTGACGAGCGCCAAGCGCGCGCTCTACGCCGGCCGAACCTCGGCGGGCAAGCCGGTCGACGTCCCGCTGCAGGTGAGCTTCACGCAGAGCGCCGTCGACCGCTTCGTCAGGCGCATCCAGCGGCGCCTGCACCGCCCGGCGCGCGATTCCGAGTTGAGGATCTCGATCCGCCGTGTGCGCGTCACGCACTCCAGGCGCGGTCGCGACATCGGCGACAAGACCCTTGCCAAACAGGTCGCGGCGGCCCTCGTCGACCCCCGCATCACGCGCGTCTTCAAGCCCAGGCTCATCTCCGTCAAGCCCAAGGTCAACGCCGACAAGCTGCGCAAGAGCGCCTCGACCGTCATCACGATCGAGCAGTCGAGCTTCACGCTGCGGCTGTTCAAGCGCCTGAAGGTCGTCAAGCGCTACAAGGTCGCCGTGGGTCTGCCCGACTATCCGACGCCGCGCGGGCTGTTCGCGATCCAGAGCAAGCAGGTCAACCCGGTCTGGTCGGTCCCGAACAGTCCGTGGGCAGGCGAGCTTGCCGGCACGACCGTCACCGGCGGCAGCGCGCAGAACCCGCTCAAGGCGCGCTGGCTCGGCGTGAGCGGCAGCGTCGGGATCCACGGCACCGGTCAGGACTACTCGATCGGCACGCGCGCGTCGCACGGCTGCATCCGCATGCACGTCGACGACGTGATCGCGCTCTACAAGCGCGTCCCGCTCGGCACGCCCGTCCTGATCGGCTGACGCGAACGTCTAGTCGCGCGGCCGGCGCCCGGGGCGGCCGGAAGCGGGAGCGATCCCCGCGCCGGGCGCGGGCGCCAGCGCAGCGCCGCTCATGCTCACCGCGTCGAGCAGCGGCTGGGCCTTGAGCAGCATCTCGTCGTACTCGTCCTCGGCATCGGAGAGCATCACGATCGCGCCCCCCGAGCCGATCGCCGCGCCGGCCTGGGTGGTGACGAGCGTTCGGATGACGATGCTCAGGTCGGCCGTCCCGTTGAGCGCGAGGTAGCCCAGCGCTCCTGAGTACACGCCGCGCGCGGCGCCTTCCAGCGCGTCGATGATCTCCATCGTGCGCAGCTTCGGCGCCCCGGTCATCGAGCCGCCGGGGAACGTCGCGCGGATGCAGTCGACGAGGTCGACGTCGTCACGCAGGCGTCCGCGGATCGTCGAGACGAGCTGGTGCACGGTCTCGTAGCTCTCGACGGCCATGAGCCTGGAGACGTGGACGCTGCCGATCTGCGACACGAGGCCGAGATCGTTGCGCAGCAGGTCGACGATCATCAGGTGCTCGGCGCGGTCCTTCGGGCTGCGCGCGAGCGCCTCGCGCGCGGCGCCGTCGGCGGCGGGGTCGGCGCCGCGGCGGGCGGTCCCCTTGATCGGCTTGGCCTCGACCATGCGGTCGCGCGTCGCGCGCAGGAAGCGCTCGGGCGAGGAGCTCAGCACCGCGCCCTCCTGCATGCGCAGGTAGGCGCTGTAGGGCGCCGGGTTGACGCGCCGCAGCACGCGGTAGAGCTCGAACGTGTCGTTCAGCGCCGGTACCGTGAGCTTGTTGGTCAGGCAGATCTCGTAGCTCTCGCCGGATTCGAGCAGGCGCTTGCAGGTCTCGATGTTCGCCTTGTAGTGCTCGCGACCGCGGCTGAGCGTGAACTCGAGCGCCGCCTGCCCGTGATCGAGCATCCGCGGCTCGCCGAGGACGGGCAGCGCGTCGAGCGTCTCGGCGGTCGCCGCCAGCCAATCCTCTGCGCTCGCGACCTCCCGCGGGCTGCCGTCGCTGAGCGCGAGCAGGTGCGTCCGCCCGAGCTCGTGGTCGAGCGCGACGATCCGGTCGGCGAGCAGCAGGAACGCGTCCGGCAGGTCGGACTCGTGCGCGGCGGTCGCGCCGCAGTCGGCCTTCAGCTCGTAGCCCAGGTAGCCGACGAAGCCGCCGTTGAGGTCAAAGGGCAGCTCGGGACTGGCGGTGTGCAGGCGCGCGAGCTCGCGGCTGAGGTACTCCAAGAGCTTCTCTGCGTGGACGCGGGTCTCGCCGCCGCGGGTCACGCTCAGCAGCGAGCCGGCGACGCTGTAGCGCACCTGGGCGCCGAGGCCGCCGATCGCCGCGCCCATGAAGCTGAAGCGCGACAGCGCGCGATCGACGCGGCTCGAATCCAGCCAGAAGGCGTGCGCGCGATCGCCGAACAGCGTCGCGAACGAGCTCTCGGCGTCCGCGATGGCGTCGACCACGCGGTGGGCGACCTGCACGGCGCCGCTGCTGTGCGCGGGGGCGCGACCGCCCGGGACGACCGTGCTGTGCGGTAGCGCCGTCGCACTGCGCGGGCTCCGCCGGCCGGGCGACAGCGCGATGAAGTTCGCGACAAGCTGCTCGCCGTGCTCGGTGCCGATCGACTCGGGATGAAACTGCACGCCCCAGGCGGGCCGTTCGCGGTCGCAGAGCGCCATGAGCGTGCCGTCGTCGGCCCAGGCGACTGCCTCGAGCTGCGCCGGCAGCGCCGGCTCGACGACGAGCGAGTGGTAGCGCACGGCGTGAAAGCCCTGCGGGATGTTTTCGAACAGGCCCTCGCCGCTGTGGAACACCCGGCTGATCTGGCCGTGCACGATCTGCTCGGCGCGCACGACGCTGGCGCCGTGGACGTGCGCGAGGCCCTGATGGCCGAGGCAGACGCCGAGGACCGGGATCTCGCGCTGGGCCAGCGCGTCGCGGCCGATGCCGAGGTCGCGCTCGCGCTCGGGGCGCCCAGGGCCGGGCGATACGACGATCCGGTCCCAGGGATGCGCGGCCAGCGTGCCCCACTGCGTCTCGTCGTTGCGCACGACGACCGGTTCCTCACCCGCCACGCTCGCGAGGAGCTGGTAGAGGTTGAACGTGTACGAGTCGTAGTTGTCGATCAGCAACGTCGTCACGAGTGGTCAACACCCTAGACACCCTCCTGCGCTGGACGGGGCATGAGCTCGCGCCGGCGCCCGCGCCCGCGGCCGGGCTGCTCGTGGCCGATTCGTGGCTCGTCGACGACGGTCGCGCGCGCGCCGCGGCCGCGCATTGGACGCGCTTCACCGGCTCGTGCCTGCAGCTCGGCGTGCAGCGCGACGAGCTGCGTCGCTTCCAGGTCGCCGCAAGCGCCGCGCTGCCGCCGCACGGGCGCTGGTTTCCGCGCGTCGAGCTGACGGCAGCCGGGCTCGCGCTGCGGCTGCGGCCCGCGCCCGCGGCACGGCGGACCGCGCGCGTGCTCGTGGGTGCGCCGGGCGACCCGCGCGTCGCGCCGCTGCGCAAGGGCCCCGATCTGCACCTGCTCGCGTCGCTGCGCGCCGGCGCGCGCGAACGCGGGGCGGACGAGCTGCTGCTGTGCGACGCGCAGGGCGCGCTGCTGGAGGGTGCCCTGTCGAGCCTGCTGTGGTGGGAGGACGACGTCCTGTGCACGACCCTGGACGAGCACGCGCTGCCCGGCGTGACCCGGGCGCTGCTGCTCGAGCGCGCGCGCCAGCAGGGCGTCGAAGTGCGCAGACGCGCGCCACGTCCCGCCGAGCTCGACGGGCGCGAGACGTGGCTGACGAGCGCGCTGCACGGGATCCGCGTCGTGGACGGGTGGGTGTCGCCGCCGATCGAGGCCGGCGCCGGCGTCCGCGCGCCCGCGTGGCGCTCGGAGCTCGACCGCGATGGCTGAGGGCGGCTACGACACGATCGCTGCCGTCTACGAGTTCCTCGTGCCGGATGCGCTGCTGACGCCGCAGGGCAGCGCCGATGCCTTCGCCGCGCACGTGCCGCCAGGGGCGCGAGTGCTCGACTGCGCGTGCGGCACCGGCACCCTCGCCGTCGGTCTCGCCCTGCGCGGCTGCGCGGTCGTCGCGACGGACGCGAGTGAGGCGATGGTGGCGCGCACGGCGCGGCTGGCGGCTGAGCATGGCGCCCGCGAGCTGCAGGCACATAGGAGCACCTGGGAGCAGATCGGCGAGCGCGGCTGGGAGGAGCGCTTCGACGTCGTCTTCTGCGTCGGCAACTCGCTGGCCCACGCCGCCGGCCGCGACGCGCGCCGGATCGCGCTGCGTGCGATGGCGCGCACGCTGCGCCCCGGCGGGCGGCTCGTCGTGACCTCGCGCGCGTGGGAGCAGGTACGCGCCGCCGGCTCGCGGCTGCAGGTCGCCGAGCACCTCGTCGTGCGCGACGGCAGGCGCGGCCTGCCGATCCACAGCTGGACGATCCCGCGGGCCTGGGACGCGCCGCACGTCTTCGAGGTCGCCGTCGCCCTCGTCGGCGACGACGGCGCGGTCGACGCCTACCGCGAGCGCTTCGCGTTCTGGCCGTTCACCGAGACGCAGCTGCAGGAGGACCTGCGCGCCGCAGGCCTCGAGCCCGAGGGCGCGAGCGTCCCGGCCGACAAGGCCGGGCGCTACCTCGTGACGGCGCGGCGATGACGGTCACATCCTCCTATCCGCCACGCCGCACCTCGTCGCGCAGGCGCTCGATCTCGCGCAGCAGCTCGCGCTGGCGGCGGATGACGTCGTCCAGGCGCCGGCCGACGCCGCCGGGCGTGGTCGTCGTGTTCGGCGTCGTGGTCGTGCCCGGCGTGGTCGCGGTGCCCGGGGTGGTGGTCGTGCCGGGGTCCTGCTCCTCGTTCTCCGGATCGGTCGCGCCGGCCGCGGCAGCGTCGTCGGCGATCTCCCCGGTTTCGATGTAGCGCAGCGTCTTGGTCTCGGCCTGCGGGTCGCGGTCGTTGTCGAAGATCGCGACGAGCTTGTTCGTCTCGGCGTCGACGACGACCGTCTTGGAGACCGCGTTGAGCTCCTTGGGGATGATCGAGGTCAGGTAGACGAGGCGCCCCTCGACGAAGACGGGACGCGGCTCGACGACGCGGAAGTTGCCCGACCCGGTCGTGCCGGGCCCGCCGTCGCCGTAGTCGATGCCCGGTATCGAGACCGCGCGCACGGCCTGCAGCGCGCGCCGGTTGCCGCTCAGCGACGTGCGCGCCGGCACGCGCCAGATCCGCGTCTTGCCGGTCGTCGCATCGGTGAGGAAGATCGCGCTCGCGGCGAACGCGCGGCCGTAGGGTTCGGCCACCGAGACCCACTGGGTGCCCAGGCCGGCGGCGCCGAAGTCGACGAGGTAGGGCTGGCGGTTGGTCTCCGTGTCGGTGATGCGGGTCTGGTTCTCGTGCACGAACCACGCGTTCCACAGGCCGCCCTTGTACTGGTAGGCCTCCTGGATCCGCCGTGCCTGCGTGTCGGAGAAGATCCGCCCGGTCTCAGCGAGCTCGGGCCGGCGGGCGGCCTCCTCGGGCTCGAGGTCCTCGATCTTTCCGTCCGGGGCGACGACGAATGCGCCGCCGAGCACCGGGCGCCGGATCAGAAGCCCCTTGTACTCGAGGTAGGGGACCACGATCCGCGGTCCATCCGCCGTCTCGATCCCGACCGGCTCCTCGAGCGTGATGAGGAAGCGCTTCTTCAGCAACCGCCAGCGCAGGTTGTCGGTGATCTGCAGCCCCGGCGCGACCTGCAACTCGGCGTCGACGTAGTTCAGCGAGCGCGCCGTCTGCTCGGCGGGGAGCTCGACGATTCCCTGGCTCTTCTTGCTGAAGATCCGAAACGCGCCCTGGGGGGTGCGCAGCGCGGTCCAGACGAGACCGTCGTCGGTGTTGACGATGCGGAAGTTCGTGAGCGTCTCGGTCGGCGAGTTGAACGCGCTCGACGCGTTGACCTCGGCGACCTCGCGCGGGATCAGCCGCACCTTGCCGCCCGCCGGCAGCCCGGGGATCGAGTCATAGCTCGTGTTGTCGACGATCGCCTTGCCGACGAGCGGCGTGTTCAGCGCCGCCGCGAGGATGAAGGCGAAGAACGCCAGCGCCGGGAACGCGAAGAGGTACGTCGGCGGCCGCACGCCGGTGCGCAGGTCCTCGAGCGTCCTCCAGCTGCGCTGTGAGCGGCGCAGCAGCACGCCGCCGGCGAACAGCAGCGCCAGCGGCAGAAGCCACACGAGCGGCTGCGTCCAGAAGAACATCGCCAGCCCGTGCCAGATCGGGCGCACGAGCCACAGCACGACGAGCGCCACGACCGCGAAGGCGACCGGGACGGGTTTGATGTTCGGCAGGCGAGGCATCGCTGCGCCGACTCTACGGACTCACCGGTCGCGCGGGAGCGGATCGCCCCCGCGCGCCGATGCACCTGAGACCGTCTTAACTGGGCTGCGGGACGATCCGGATGTACGGCCGCGGGGCCTCCCAGCCGTCGGGATAGGTCTCCTTGGCCTGCTCGTCTGACACCGCGGCGGTGATGATCACCTTGTCGCCCTGCTCCCACTGGGCCGGCGTCGCGACCTTGTGCTTGGCCGTCAGCTGCAGCGAGTCGATGACGCGCAGGACCTCGTCGAAGTTGCGCCCGGTCGTCATCGGATAGACGAGCACGAGCTTGATCTTCTTGTCGGGCCCGACGACGAAGACGTTGCGGACGGTCTGGTTGTCGGCGGGCGTGCGCGCCGCCGAATCGCCCTCGACGTCGGCCGGCAGCATGCCGTAGAGCTTGGACACGTTGAAGTCGTCGTCGCCGATCAGCGGGTAGTTCGGCGCGGTGCCGGCGATCGCCTCGATGTCCTCAGACCACTTCTCGTGGTTGCCGACGGGGTCGACCGAGAGGCCGATGATCTTCGTGTTGCGCTTGTCGAACTCGGGCTTGATCGACGCCATGTAGCCGAGCTCCGTCGAGCAGACCGGCGTGAAGTCGCGCGGGTGCGAGAACAGCACGCCCCACGAGTCGCCGAGCCACTCGTGAAACGAGATGTGGCCTTCGGTCGTCTCGGCCTCGAAGTCCGGGGCCGTGTCTCCAATCGTCAGAGCCATGTGCATCCTCCAATGCGCGAAATGGGCAAAAACCTGCTCAGATTCGGGCCTTTTACGTTAGCACCTGCGCGACCGCGCCCGGCGCCCCAGCGTAGGCAGGCGCGTGCCCGGAGTGTCGGCCCCGTCTGCCGCGGGCGCCGGCTGCGTCAGCCCGGCAGCTTGAAGCCGAGGTGGTCTGTCCAGCGCGCGTCGATCTCGGTGAGCGTCTGGACGATCTGCGTGCGGTGCTCTTCGTCGTGCAGTTCGTAGTAGCGGTCGTCGTCCTGAACGTCGCCCGCGAGGCCCGTCCGGCGCTCGAACTCGTCGAGGATGCGCTCGGCGTCCGCGGAGCCGTCGAGCTTCTGGAGGATGATCTGGTCGGCCACGATCGTCGCGTACCCATCGCGCGCGGGCGCCAAAACCGGTGCGCGCGGGACGCGCTGCGGGTAGCCGACGCGCATGGAGAACAGCCTGCTTGGCATCTACCTCAACGACCAGCTCGCGGCGGGCGTGCTCTGGCGCGAGACCGCTCGCCGAGCGCAGCGCAACAACGACGGCAGCGACCTCGGCGACGCGCTCGCGCGCGTGGCGACGGCGATCAGCGAGGACGTCGAGATGTTCGAGCAGATCATGCAGCGTCTCGGCGTGCGCAGGAACCCGGTCAAGACGGCGCTGGCGGTCGCAGCCGAACGCGGCGGGCGGCTGAAACCCAACGGCCGCCTGAGGTCCTACTCGCCGCTGAGCCGCTTCGCGGAGCTCGAGTTCCTCACGTACGGGATCGAGGGCAAGAAGGTGCTCTGGCAGAACCTGCGCGACTGCGCGCGGCTCGGCGAGCGCCTGCCCGACATCAACTTCGCCGAGCTGATCGCGCGCGCCCAGCGCCAGCGCGACGAGCTCGAGCCCTTCCGGCTGGCGGCCGGCGCCGCGGCGCTCGGTGAGGCACCGGGTGACGGCGCCGAGCTGCGCCGCAGCAGCGGCGGCGTGCGGGCGCGGCTGCTCGGCGAGCGCACGTCGCACTGACTGGGTCGGGCGGCGGTGTGGCGCGCGTGAACCTGGCAGATCCTCCGCCGCTGCGCGGCGTGCGCCACCGCTACGTCGATGTCGGCGACGTCCGCTTGCACGTCGCCGAGGCGGGCAGCGGGCCGCCGCTCGTGCTCGTGCACGGCTGGCCGCAGCACTGGTGGTGCTGGCGACGGATGATCCCGGCGCTGGCGCGGACGCATCGTGTTCTGGTGCCCGACCTGCGCGGCTTCGGCTGGTCAGATGCACCGCCGGGCAGCTATGCGAAGTCGACGTTCGCCGACGACCTGCTCGCGCTGCTCGATGCCGAGGGCGTCGATCGCGTGCAGCTGATCGGCCACGACTGGGGCGCGTACGCGTCGTTTCTGCTCGCGCTCGAGCACCCGCAGCGCGTCGACGGCCTCGTCGCGCTGGACATCGCGCCGCCGTGGTCACATCGCTCGCTGCCCAGGCCGCGTCACCTCGCCCTCCCGTTGCTGGCGTCCTACCAGCTGCTGCTCGCGACGCCGGTCCTCGGCGCCGCGGCGCTGGCGCGCGGCCCGGCGCTCGTGCGCACCGTGATCCGGATGGGCAGCGGGCCGGAGGCGAGCTGGACCGACGAGGAGATCGACACCTACGCGTCGGTGCTGCAGCAGCCGGCGCGCGCTCGCGCGAGCGCGGCCTGCTACCGGACGTTCCTCACCCGCGAACTGCCGGCCACCGTGTCGCGCGGGGACCGCTCGCGCGAGCTCGACGTCCCGACCCTGCTCGTGATGGGCGAGGCGAGCCCGCTGCGTCGCGTCCTGGACCCGCGGCCCCGGCCAGGGGTGCGCGTCGAGGTCATTCCCCGCGCGGGCCACTTCCTGCCCGAGGAGGCGCCCGGTCAGGTGCTCCGGCTGGCGGACGAGTGGCTCGGCCGGCCGCTGCGCCGCGCCGCCTGATCTCAAGCCGCGGCCGGCGCGCCAGCGGTTAGCATCGCGGCCCATGACGACGCTCTACGAGTGGGCCGGCGGCGGCGAGTCCTTCGCGCGGCTGATCAACGCGTTCTATGACCGTGTCGAGAACGACGACCTGCTCTCCCCGCTGTTTCCCGGTGGCGTTCACGAGGAGCACCGCGTGCACGTGATCGCCTGGTGATCGGAGGTCTTCGGCGGGCCGGCGCAGTGCGCTACAACGGCCACTGCTCGAGCCGCGGGTCCATGATCGCTGCCGGCGACCGCGGTCATCACCGGCCCCGGTGGACGGTCTGCGCCGTCTGCGGCTGACCAAGCGGCAGCTGACGTCGTCCGCTGCCGCGCCCCCGGAACGCGAGAACGCAGCCACCACAGGACGGCGTCAAGCATCGGGGGCGCGCCGTGACACGTACATCAGCGGTAGCGCCTCTGACACGTCCCGAGAACGCAGCGCGGTCGATCGTAGATCGCCAACCGCGTCGCGCGAGCAGCCCAAGTCCCAGAACGCGCATTCCCGCCTGGCAATGAATTAATGCATCAGGATACTAGCCAGCCTAGTTGGTCTGTCGTCTAAGCAGGTACTCCACGTCGCCATTTGCCGTGATGGCTGATCCCGATGAGGCTGCGCATCGCCGATGGGTTCTGCGGCACCGACCCGTCGCGCGCGTGTCGCCTCTCGCAGCATGGGGGACAGGGGCTTGCGACGTCGGCGCACCGACACGGGCGGACGCGTCACCGTCCGTGTCCGTGCGAGGCTGCGGGGACGGTGCCGGCAGCGACAGCCGCTTTCGGCGCCGGGGACGCTGACAGCACCTCAGCAGTCTTGTCGGCGAGCGAGAACCCGCTGACGAGCGAGAGCTTGCCGACACTGCCGGCCTTGGGCACAAACCAGCGCCACGACGGATGGGGTACCTCGCCGGCCCGCTTCACGCCGAAGATCGCGCCGCGCAGATGCGTCCGGCTCTCGCGCGCGACCTCCTGCTGGCTCTTGCCGTAGAAGGCGCCCTCGAGGAAGCTCAGACCGTTGGCGAAGACCCACCCGGTATGGCCAGCCGTAGCGGCGCTCGGCGCAACGCTCATCTGACGCGTCAGCGCACTGAGCGCGTCCCGTAGCAGGATCGGATAGGCGATCCGCTCCACCATGCGCGCAGGGTTCGGCCGCTCGTTGAGGACCGCATCGACACTCGTGTTCGCCTCAAGCGTCTCGCGCCGTTCGCCGCGGATGTGGCCGGCCGCACGGGCGGCGGCACGGTCATTGAGCGTGCCGAACGACGTCATCGTCGCCGCGACGAAGTGGTGGTACCAGTCGCCATGGTCCACCGTGCCGAACTCCTTCGCCGAGAACAGCACGTAGAAGATCGAAGGTCCGGTCGGGGAGCGCAGGAGCACGCCACGGGGATGAATCCGCCGTGCCGTCCAGTTCTTACCGCTGCCTGTGTAGCGGCCCTCGCCATCGTCGAGCTTCTGCCAGTGAATCGCCTTCCCGCCCTTGGAGAACGCCTTGGCGACGTTGTGGCAGAGCAATGCCGCATAGCCGACGTTGCCACACAGGCCGTACGCGAGATCGAAGAAGCGGCCCACCGTCAGGGGCGGCTGGCCGCTGCTCCAATTCCGCAGGACGCGGTCGCGAAGCGAGCGCCCCATCGAGAGCTTTGGAGGATCGAGCAGGAACTCCATCCTGGCGTCGGCGGGGACCCGGTCGTCGTCCTCGTACTGGCTGAGGTACGTTGCGAGGAGCACCGGGTCCAGGCCCTTGTACATCCGCAGGCTGTGACGGATGTACGGATGCACCTTCTTGTCTCGGATGTCCCGCCATTCGCGGATCAACGCCTTCTCGGAGGCCCGCAGCGCACGCCCTTTGAGCTCCGGGTGGCGGCGTTGGAACAGGTGATCGGTGATGATGTTCTCCGACGGGCTCCCGCCCCGCAGCAGCGCCCATTCGATCAGCTTCCACTCGGGATCGTTCGCGGGGTCGACGTCCTCGTGGACGGCGAGCTCCGTCGACCACCGCACCGCGAGCTGTGCCTCGTCGCGGTCGTGCTCCTCCGCGTCGAAGACGCCAGGCACCTCGCGGTCTCCCCCGGCGCCCTGCGCGGGGACGGTCCACGCCTCCTCGTCATCGGGCTGCGTCGACTCGGACTCGAACTTCCTCGCCTCGTCCGCGGCCTCGGATGCGGTCGCCTCGATCGGCCCGAGCTGGCTGACCTGGCCGACGGCTGCAAGCAGCGTGTCTCGCGGTTGAACGCCGTTCGGCCGCTCTGCGGCGTAGCCGGCATCGCGACCGAGCGCGGCCGCGAGCGTCCAGCGCTCGAGGCGCATGGCCTCGTCGAGTTCGGCGGCCGACTCCTCAGCCAGCCGCGCCTCCTGCCCGGTCTCGAGATCGTCTTCGGGCTCGAAGTCGTCTGAGTCGGCAACCAGCTCGTCTACGTCCTCGAGGTCCTCTGAGTCGGCAACCAGCTCGTCTACGTCCTCGAGGTCCTCTGAGTCGGCAACCAGCTCGTCTACGTCCTGCGCGAACGCGTCGTCCGACAGCTCGTCTGGCGCGCTCTGGTATCGCGCGCCGCCGCCGGCGGCCGCTTCGTCGGCGAACGGCGAGCGGGCGCTGCCGGCGGGCGCGAGCGCGCCCGCGGGCCGGGCGACCTGTTCGACTTCGTCGATGAACGGGGAACGGTCCATGGCTAGGGCTCGTACCGTCCGTAGTTGCGACCCTCGGGATCGAGCTTCACCCCGAGGTGCCTGGTGTAGAAGCGGATCGTGGGCCTGAAGTCGTCTGACTGGTGGCGGCTCGCCGGGATCAGCGGAAGCGGCCGCGGACTACGCTTGTCGTCCTCTGAGTACGTGCCGGGCAGTGCGCCGAAGCACGGCACGCCGGCCCCGACGGCGATCGCCGCCGCATACGTCGAGCCGATTCGGTCCAGCAAGAACGCGCGGATCTGGGCGAACGAGCGCCGGAACCGCAGTGGCTGCCGGCCGTCGGGCCCGGGCGGTGGGAAGAAGTCTGGGTCGACATGGAAGATCTTCTTGGCCTCGTCGCGCGAGAACACCAGCGTGACCTCGTCGGTGTCGGCCAATCCGCCCGCACGCGCCGTGCGGAACTTCTCGTTCTTCAGCACGCGAGCGAGGACCTGATGGGCCGAGCGTGCCATCGCGCAGCCCCAGACCCAGACGAAACCATCCGTGCTGAACGCCGCACGCAAGTCGCGAAGTGCCTGCGGGCTCATGTTGATCGCGTCGAAGTCCTTCGTCCGTCCGTCCTTGTCGGACGGGTCACGCGTGGCCGGCTCCGGGGACGGCTCGAAGCTGTTGACCAGCACAACGCTCTGTGGCGCTCCGTGACTGAAGAAGCTCAGCTCCTTCAGCGATCCGGGCTCGGTGATGCCGAGCGCCCGGACGTGACGGTAGACGTCCGTGATCGACATTCGCCCCTCCGCGTTGCGAGTGAACGCGCGGCTGCTGCCACGCCGGGCGTAGTTCTCCTTGATCGTGACGGGCCTGAAGCGCTCGACCTCGTTCCACGTCCACGTGCCGTTGCGGCCGGTGGCGGTGTGTTCCCTGATGAGGCCCGTCCCGACGTCGAAGAAGCGAAAGCGCGGCATCGTCGCGATCATCGTCGCGGTGTCACCCGCGTGCGCCGCTCGGTGACGCTCGATGAGGTGGCTCCTCCTGTTGAGAGCTGAACGTTGGTAGTCGAGGCCGCGCAGCTGGTAGTCGAAGCCCGACACGAGAAAGACCCATGGCCCTGCCGCAGCCCCGCCTGACGTGCGCGCCGGCGGAATGGCCGAATCGCTCTCGAGCCGGCGCTCCAGCGGATCGAGCTCCACGCCCGCCGCCGGTTGCGGGCGGAGATGGAGGTGCGCGAACCCCGGCCCCGGATGCACTGTGACCGCACCGCCGCACGCCCGTGTCGCCGCGCGGGCCAGCGCGGCGCCGCTCAGGCCCTCGACGCGGATGTCCACCGCGCGGCCGCTGGCGTGCGGGCCCGTCGTCGGCGCGAGGTGCTGGTCGTCTCGCAGTTCGGCGTCAAGCGGCGCGGGCCGATACCCCGACGTGATCTGCACCGGTCGGCCGATGCTGTTGCGCAGCGCTTGGACGCAGCGCACGAGCTCTGGATCGATGCGCGCGCGATCGAACGTCGTCGCGCCGCTGCGCGCGAACTCGCCGACCGTGAAGTCGGCGGCCAGCCGCAGCGATTGGTTGGCCGGACGCGTGTCGAGCAGCGGGACTCCGGCCCCGCCCCCGTCAGGCTGCGCCGCCGCGAGCGCGTCGTCCGTGACGATCGGCAGCGCGACGCCGCTCGGGAACACGACGCGCTCGGCCGCCGGCGCGCCGAACGCGTAGCGCGCCTCGAGGAACTCCTCGACCATGTCGAGCTCGACGTCCAGCGCCTCGGGCAGCGCCGCAGGCTCGAGACCCTCCTCGTCCTCGCGCGCGTCCTCGAACGCGTCGACCGGCTCCTCGAGCTCGGGATCGACGTAGCTCATCGCCGCCTCCGCTCGGTTCAGGCCACCGGCGCCGGGACCGGCGCGCCGGGCCTGTGGCCGTTTGTGCTCGCGATCGCGCGCGGCGACGCCGTGACCTTGCCCGCCTTGAGGTCGCGGCCGGTTGCCATCGACCAGTGCGTGATGATCGCCATGACGTCCTCGCGCAGCGCGTTGGGCGTCGCCGGCGTCGGCGGCGCGTAGAGCCCGCGGACGTTGGCGGGTGAGTTGAACAGGCCCAGCTCGACCGCGATCAGCAGCCGCGACAGCGTCTCGGAGAGGATGAAGTAGCTCTCGGACTTCGCGTGCGCGGGAAGGCTGACGCGTTCGCCGATCTTGCGCAGCCGCTCCTCGGGGCTCGACGCCTCGGCCTTGAGGTCGCGCACGAGCGGCGAGTCGAACTCGACGGTCAGGTGAAACCACGAGAGCGTCGTGACGTGGACGAACTCCTCGCGCGAGAGGTTGCCGTTGCGGCGCCGGACGCGCAGCATGTCGAACAGCTGCTTGGCGAGGCTGGCGATCGCTGCGTCGTCGGTGGCGTTGACGCCGCTCGTGTTGATCGAGTTCTCGATCCCCTTCCAGATCTCGCGCAGGAACTCCTCGAGGATCGCGACGAACTCGCGGTTGGCGGCCTTGGCCTTCTCGAACGGGTACGGGCGGTTGTCGGGGGTGCCGTGGTTGAGGTCCATGCCGAAGAAGCGGAAGTACGCGTTGCGACGCGACGCCCGGATGTCCGGTCGCACCCAGCTCGTCAGGGCGTGGACGCCGGCCGACGGCGCATCGCGGTAGAAGAGATCCTCGGTTGCGCGCAGCCAGCGCTGCGTCGCGTCGGAGGGCACCTCGAGCGTCTCGCCGTGCAGGTACTCCTGCAGGACGCGGCCCATGATCTCGAAGATGCGGGTGTTCTCGATCATGTAGGCGTAGATGAGGTGATTCCAGATCGCGCGGCGGCCCACGTCGCCGGTCTCGTTGTCGGGGAAGATCGGGAAGATGTCGTTCGGGCCGTTGAGCTGGATCCCCGACTCGAGCTGGTCGAGGAGCAGCTCGGGCGGCAGGGCGAGGCTCGGGCGTCCGTTCGTGTCGGTGCGCATGAACCAGGTCTCCTCCAGCAGCCGTGCCAGCTGCAGGGGATGAAGGTCAAAGACCTTGAGCGCCGCGTTCTGGGTATCCGCGGACGTGGGCGGCGGGCCCACCTGAGAACTCTCCTGAAACCATCGTGCCAGCTGTCGGTACATCGTCGGCTCCTTGTCGGTGACGCCGCTGGGGCGCTAGGTGGTGACCTCGAACCTGCTCGCGCTCGCGGCGACGCCCAGCGGAGTGAACACCGTGATCTCGCTGCTCGTCGCCTCGGGAGGCACCGTCAGCGCGAGGGTCGTCGGGGTGACGGTGAAGCTCGTGATGCGTGCCGCTCCGATTCGTACGAGGGTCGCGTCGGCGAGCCGCTCGCCGGAGATCTCCAGCGCCGTCGTGCCCGCCTTTCCGCTTGCGGGCGAGAAGCCGGCGATGACCGGTCCCGCCGAGAGCAGCTGCGGGCCGCGCAGCGCGCGCTTGAGCTCGGCGTGCTCCTCGATGATCGCCTGCTGGAAGCTCGTCACCTCGCCCGGTCCCGGCCCGAGGCCGCGCAGCGCGCCGATCAGCTCGGTGACGAGGCGGCTCTCGCCGGACTGGCCGGGGTGCTGCGGTGCCGGCGTGTAGCCGCCGCTCTCTTCGTGGGTGCTGGGGCTCTTGGATACGGGCATTGCGTGATCTCCTTCGCCAATCGATTAGGCGGCTTCGGCGCGCACCGACGCGCCGGTGCCGAGTCGCACCATCCACTCCTGCTGCAGCGCCGCCAGCTCGACCGAGCGGTGCGGTTCGGTCGCGGTGCGCAGGCTGCCGAGCGCCAGGAGCCGCAGGCACTCCTCGCGCAGCCAGTGCGACGACGTGTAGAGCGCCGCGCCCGCCTCGCGCTCAAGGGTCTCGAGCGTCTGCGGCCGGACCGCGGCCGGGTCGATCAGCGCCGCCAGGGCGCGCCCGCCGAAGGCGCGCACGGGCTGCGTCAGCGCCAGCTCGGCGACGCGCGGCAGCACTTGCAGCGAGCCTTCGACGAGCGCCCGCACAGCCGCCGGCGCGCCGTGCGCGGGATGCGCCCGCACCCAGAATTCGGCGAGGCCGTCCCACGGCCCACGTCCGAAGTGGGCGCGGCACATCTCGACTCCGAGCAGGACGCGCAGGTAGGCGATCGGGTGCGGGTCGCCGATGAGATGGCGAAAGACGGCGTCGTGCTCGCCCGCGACGACGTCACGCAGCGCGGCAACGCTTCCGTAGCCAGCGATGACGAACGCGAACGCGTCGGCGGCGATCTCCGACGCCCACGAGCTCCACGCCGCCGAGATCTCCGACGGACGGGCTTCGAGCTGCTCTGCCAGCAGCGCCGCCAGCTCGGCGTTGAAGTCCGTCATGTGGCCGACCTGGTGGCCCGCCTCGTGGATCAGCGCCGTCGGCCGGCTGAGGTTGTGGCGCGCGATCTTCACCGCCGCGACAGCGCTCGGCGATCCACCGTCCCACAGCCGCAGGCCGGCGCGCAGGATCGACGCGCCGAGGCCCTTGTCGACGTAGGTCAGGACCGGCGGGCAGCGCTTGCCGAGCGGGTCCAGGGCGCGCTGGATGCTGCGCACGATGAGCGCGTCGCAGCCGGCCAGCAGCCCGGCGAGCTGCGGGCTTGTCCGCGTGCTCAGCGCATCGCCGTAGAAGTCGAGCATAGTCTCGGTGCGCAGGTACTGGCGGCGAAAGGCGATCACCCGACGGCGCACGCGCTCGAGGTCCTCGTCGCTGCGGGCGCCGTCGAGCTGGGCCTGCAGCAGCCGCGCGTCGCCGATCAGCCGCGTGACCGCCTCGCGCAGCTGGTGGCGCAGCGCGATGCCGAGGTAGCGCTCCAGCCCGGCCCACGCCGCGGCCGGAGCGAAGCTCTCGAGATCCTCGAGCTTCATCGCGGCCACGCGCCAGTGCGCGACCTGGGACGCCACGTGCAGGCGCGGTGCGGCGCCGTCGGCGGCCATCAGCACCGAAACCCCGCCACGACCTCGACGACCGTGCGCTGTGGCGGGCCGAACGCCACGTCCTTCAGCTTGACGCCAGGGGACTGCAGCCTGATCACCTTGCCGATCGCGTCCAGCCCGGCGACCTGCTCGAAGCGCACGATCACGGTCACGCCGTCGGCGTCCTTCGCCGCCGCCTCGGAGAACTGACGTCGGAGGTCGGGCTGGGCCGACAGGCCGCGGCCGAGCCACGTCTCGATCGTCGACTGCAACCGCGGCACGAACGCCGTGAGGCGGCGCAGCCACTTGTGGCGATACCCGGGCACGCGGTCGTCGGCGACGAAGCGCACGCGGCGGCGCACGCGGCCGCTCAGGACGTGCGCCAGCCGCGGGCGCGCCGCG
>CADCVQ010000053.1 GCA_902806175.1 uncultured Solirubrobacteraceae bacterium | reverse complement strand
GCTGCCCGAGCGCTTGCGCTTGCGCCGCGGCTGGCTCATGGCGTCGCGACCGCCGGCAGCGCCGCGCGCAGCTGCGCGGCCGCGCCGCGAGGATCGGCGGCCTGCGTGATCGCGCGCACGACGGCGATCCGGTCGGCGCCCGCGGCCACGATCTCGCCGACGTTGGCCGTGTCGATTCCGCCGATCGCGAAGAAGGGCACCGGCGCATGAAACGCGGCGAAGCGCACGAGCTCGACGCCGACGGGATGGCGGCCGGGCTTCGTCGGCGTTGCATACACCGGGCCGACGCCGATGTAGTCGACCGCCGTCGCCCCGTCGACCTCGTCGGGAAAGTGCGTCGACTGCCCGACGAGCGCATCGGCGCCGGCGAGCGCGCGTGCCGCCGCGGGCTCCATGTCGTCCTGGCCGACGTGACAGCCGTCGGCGCCCGCGTCCTGCACGAGATCAGGGCGGTCGTTGAGGATCAGCAGCGCGCCGGCCTCGTCGCAGAGGCCGCGCGCGACCCTCGCCGCCGCGATCAGCTCCTGCGCCGACGCCTGCTTGTCGCGCAGCTGCACGACGTCGACGCCGCCGGCGAGCGCCGGCGCAAGGACGTCCGCCAATGCGCGCCCGCCCGGCTGCAGGTCGCAGACGAGGTACAGGCGAGCGTCCTGCAGTCGCGCGCGGCGGTCGCTGAGGCTCGTCATCCATCGCCCATTCTGTCAACGGCCAGCGGCCTGCCGAACCTCACGCGGCGCGCTCCGGCGCCGGCTGCACGCGCCCGGTGCGCCACTGAAAGCCGGTGAGCGCCTTCGCGATCGCGAGCGCCGCCAGCCCGATGACGATGCCCGCGGCAGCGTCGAGGACGTAGTGCCAGCCGAGGTGGATGGTGGAGATCGCGCTGAGCACGAACAACAGCCACAGCGCGATCCGCACCCGAGGGCCCAGCCCGATCAGATGGGCTGCCAGCGCCGCCGTGAACAGCAGCGAGACGTGCAGCGACGCGAAGGCCGCGATGCTCTGCGCCACGCCCGGCGCCGTCGGATCGGCGAGGAACTCTCGACGCTGGTCGAGCAGGAGGTCCTGCAGGTAGGAGGCGTGCGAGTCGGGCAGGTCCGCGAAGTCGGCGGGCACGAAGTAGATCGGGCCGAGCGCAGGCAGCATGAAGTAGCTCGCGGCGCCGATCGTCCAGTTGACCGAAAGCGCCGTCGCGTAGTAGATGCCGCCCTCCAGGTCGGGCGAGAACACGAGCGCGATCGCGAGCGACAGCGGCAGGAAGAAGACGAAGGTGACGTAGACGCTCGAGAGGATCTGCGTCGAGACGCCGGTGCCCAGGAGGGTGTGCAGCAGCTCGGCAGGATCGCTGCCGCCGAACAGGCTGCGATCGAGGTCCGCCAGCTGGCGATCGAAGAGATCCCCGGGTCTGAGCAGCGGCACGACGCTCTTGAGATTGCGGTACGCCACGTAGGTCACGTAGAAGGCGACGAGCGCGCTCACGACGACGACGCCGCGATGGCGCGTCCAGCGCTCGCAGCGCACGGCGCGGATGTCGCCCAGCGAGGGGATCGCCCTGCCCGAGCGCCGGGCGGCCCGCACCACGATGTCGAGCGCGACGAGGACCGCGACGAAGCCGCACAGTGCCGCCAGGCGGCGCGCGCCGACGCGATCGGGGTCGGTGAAGGCCACCCCCGCCTCGTTGGTCGCGATCAGCGCAGCGAGCAGCGTGATGGCCGCCACCACCGGCCCCGCGAGCAGGCTGCGCCGCGAGACCTCGGAGCTGTCCGGGTTCGCGATGGGGGTCACGGCGCGGGTTCCCGAGGCCACAGCCAGAGTGTTGCGAAAAGGAGTTGGACTGCGCACCCACGACGACGTCTACGATGGGTGTATACGGGAGCCCGTGCGTGCGGGCTGAGAGGGCGATTGCGCCGACCGTCAACAGCTGATCCGGATCATGCCGGCGAAGCGAGGTGTCATGCCGCAGGACCCAACCGCAACGACCGACGTCGCCGTCATCGGCGGGGGCATCATCGGCCTGGCGATCGCCTGGCGCGCGGCGCAGCGCGGCCTCACGGTCTGCGTGCTCGAGCGCGGTGAGCAGCCCGGGACGGGCGCGTCGCGTGTCGCCGCGGGCATGCTCGCCCCGGTCACGGAGGCCGATGCCGGCGAGCTTGCGCTGCTCGAGCTCGGCCTGCGCAGCGCGCGCGCGTGGCCCGCGTTCGCGCACGAGCTCGAGCAGGCTTCCGGCGCCGATCCCGGCCTGCGCCGCAGCGGCGCGCTCGTCGTGGCGCGCGACCGCGACGAGGCGGAGGCGCTGGAGCGCGAGCTCGGGCTGCGGATCGAGCTCGGTCTCGAGGTGCAGCGCCTGCTGCCGAGCGCCGCGCGGCGCCTGGAGCCGGCGCTTGCCCCGACGGTGCGGCTGGCGCTCGACGTGCCCGGCGACCACTGCGCCGATCCGCGCGCCGTCGTCCATGCGCTCGCGCAGGCGGCCCGCCGCGCCGGCGTGACGCTGCGCACGGGCGCCACCGTCGAGCGCGTCGAGCAGGACGCCGGCCGCGTGACCGGCGTGGCACTCGCCGGCGGCGACGTCGTGCGAGCGCGGCGGGTCGTCGCCGCCGCGGGCGCGTGGAGCGGCGCGATCGCCGGGTTGCCGCGGATACCGCTGCGTCCCGTCAAGGGCCAGATCCTGCGCCTGCGCGATCCCGACCACGGCCCAGGGCGGGGATTGCTCGAGCGGATCGTGCGCTTCGAGGGCGGCTACCTCGTGCCGCGCGGCGACGGGCGCTACGTGCTCGGCGCGACGATGGAGGAGCGCGGCTTCGACACGACCGTGTCAGCCGGCGGGCTGTACGAGCTGCTGCGTGACGCCGGCGAGCTCGTTCCGGGCGTCCACGAGCTCGTGATCGAGGAGATGTCGGCCGGCCTGCGCCCGGCGACGCCCGACAACGCCCCGCTGCTCGGCCCTGCCGCGGAGCTCGAGGGCCTGCACTGGGCGACCGGCCATCACCGCAACGGCATCCTGCTGGCGCCCGTCAGCGCGGACATCGTCGTCGACGGCCTGACAGGTGGCGGCGAGGGCGTCGGCTCCGCCTTCGCCGCCGCCCGCTTCAGCGGAGTGCACGCATGATCTTCGTCAACGGAGAGCCCGTCGAGGCGGGCGGCGAGCCGACGATCCGCGACGTCCTGCTCGCGCTCGAGATCGATCCCGAGGCCGCGGGAATCGCTGTCGCCGTCGATGCCGAGGTCGCGCGCCGCGGCGTCTGGCGCACGCGCACGCTGGCCGATGGCGCACACGTCGAGATCGTGCGGGCGGTGCAGGGCGGATGACGCGCCTGCGGCCGCTGCAGATCGCCGGGCGCACGTTCGCCTCCCGGCTGCTGCTCGGCACGGGCGGCTTCACGCGCATGGAGACGCTCGGCGACGCGATCGACGCCAGCCAGACGGAGCTCGTCACCGTCGCGATGCGGCGCGTCGATCCGGCCTCCGAGGGGTCGCTGCTGGACGTCGTCACGGCCAAGGGCGTCGACGTCCTGCCGAACACCGCCGGCTGCTTCACCGCCCGAGACGCCGTCCTCACCGCACAGCTCGCGCGCGAGGCGCTCGGCACGGACTGGGTCAAGCTCGAGGTCATCGGCGACGAGCGCACGCTGCTGCCCGACGCGCCCGAGCTGCTCGTCGCAGCCGAGCAGCTCGTCGACGAAGGCTTCGTCGTGCTGCCCTACACGAGCGACGACCCCGTCCTCGCGCGCCGCCTGGAGGACGTCGGCTGCGCCGCGGTCATGCCGCTCGGCTCGCCGATCGGCAGCGGCCAGGGAATCGCGAACCCGGCGAACCTCACGCTCATCGTCGAGGCGGCGGGCGTGCCGGTGATCCTCGACGCCGGCGTCGGCACGGCCTCCGACGCGGCGCTCGCGATGGAGCTCGGCTGCGACGCCGTCCTCTGCGCGAGCGCGATCTCGCGCGCGACCGATCCGGTCGCGATGGCGCACGCGATCCGCCATGCGGTCGTCGCCGGCGTGCTCGCCCGTGACGCCGGGCGGATCCCGCGCCGCACGCACGCGCGCGCGAGCTCGCCGCTGGAGGGCATGCCGGAGTTCGCCGAGTGAGCAGCGGCGCGGGGGCCGCCGCGCTGCGGCTCGCCGAGCGTTTCGAGGCGGCATGGTCGGCGGCCGATCTCGCGCATGAGCTCGCGACGACGTGCGCACCGGACCTGCACTACGAGGACCCGCTGACGTTCAAGGGCCCGCTGCACGGGCCGGGCGCGCTCGCGCAGCACGCGGCGCTGCTGCGCACCTTCGCACCCGACGCCCGCATCGAGCCCACCGGGCCGCGGCTGAGCGACGGGCACTTCGTCGCCGCGCCCGTGCGGCTGCTGGCGACGCACACCGGCGAGCTCGAGAGCTTCCCGCCGACCGGCCGCGCGATCGTCGTGCAGGCGATCTTCTACTGCGAGCTCGACGAAGCCCGCACGCGGCTGTGGCGCGTGCGGGCGTTCTTCGATCTCTACGACGCGGCGATCCAGCTCGGCGTCCTGCCGAAGCCGGGGTCGGTCGGCCAGCGCGCGCTCATGCTGCTGCGCGGCTTCGGCCTGCGCGGCGTGTGAGACTAGCCCGTCACCTGGATCTCGCCCCGCTGATTGGGGTGGATCGTGCAGACGTACTTGATCGTGCCGGCCTTCGTCGGCGTGTACTCGAAGGTGTCGCCCTTGCGCATCGTGTCGGAGGCGAACTTCGCGCCTTCGGTGGCGGTCACGTTGTGCGGCACGTCCTCGTTGTTCGTCCAGACGATCTTCTGGCCGACGTTCGCGGTGATGCTCGCCGGCTCGAACTTGATGTCCTTCATCCCGACGCTGACGATGTCGTTGGACGCGCGCGCCTCGCTCTGCGTGCTCGTCTGCGCCTGGGGGGTGGGGTTCGTCGTGACGGTCGCGCCGTCGTCACCGGCGTTGCGCCCGCTGTTGCTCGCCTTGTCATCACCGCAGGCGGACACGAGCAGTGCCAGCAGGACGCCGGCGAGCGCGATCAAGGGGATGCGGAACATGGTTCTCCTGAAGTTCGAGGTCCCGCGAGCTTAGCCCGGTCGCGGCACAACGCAGACGATCACCGGCGCGTGATCGGAGAGCCGCCCGCGGCCGGGTAGCTCGGGCGCGCCAACGGCGACGAAGCCGCGTCCCATGACGTGGTCGACGCGATGGCCGCCGAGCTGCTCGAAGCCGGTCGCGCGGGGGTCGCGGACGTTGAGGTCACCGCCCAGCAACGCGGGCCGCTCACCGGCCCACGACAGCGTCGCGGCTGCCGCACGCTCGATGTCGGCCTGCGCGCGCTGCGCCGATTGGACCTGCGCGTGGAGGTTGGCGATCCAGCGCCCGTCGGCGAGCGCGACCGCATGGCAGACGCGCCGCTCCGGCCAGCCGCGCAGCAGCACGCGCCGGTGGTCGTCGATCGCGCCGGCCGCGGGCCGCACGAGGATCGCGTTGGCGCCGCCGCCGTTTGACTTGATGACGTCGGGCGCGCGCCGGGCGATCGCCCGGCGCGCCGCCGGCAGCGCGTTGCGCGAGGTCAGGGCGGTGCACTGCTGCGCGTCGCATGCGCCGGCGAGCGCGGGCGGCCACCACGGCGGCACCTCCTGCAGCAGGGCGACATCCCAGTCCCAGCTCGCGAGCGCGGCGGCGAACTCGCCCTCCAGATCGCGGCCGGCCGGCGGTACCGCGCGACCATGGAAGAGGTTCCAGGTCAGGACGCGCATCGTGCCCATAGACTGCCCGACTTGACGCGCCACCTGCTCACGGGGACCGAGCTCGATCGCGACGAGCTGGGTGCCCTGCTCGACCGCGCCGACGCGCTGAAGGCCGCGCCGCTGTCGTCGCGCGCGCTGGAGGGTCGCAGCGTCGCGCTGATCTTCGAGAAGCATTCCACGCGCACCCGCCTGTCGTTCGAGGCCGGGATCTTCGAGCTCGGCGGGCAGCCGATCGTGCTGCGCCGCGACGAGCTTCACCTCGCGCGCGGCGAGTCCGTCGGCGACACCGCGCGCGTGCTCTCGCGCCACGTCGCGGCGATCGGGCTGCGCACCGGTCCCGACGCTCTGCTCGAGGAGCTCGCCGCGGCCTCCGACGTGCCCGTCTTCAACATGCTCACCGCGGGTCATCACCCCTGCCAGGCGCTGGCCGACCTCATGACGCTGCGCGCGCAGTTCGGCCGCCTGGAGGGGCTGAAGCTCGCCTACGTCGGCGATGGCAACAACGTGGCACGCTCGCTGGCGCTCGTGGGCGCGATCGCGGGCGTCGAGGTGACCGTCGCGTCGCCCGCGGGCTATGCGCTGGCCGGTGACAGCGCCCACGCAACGCTGACCGACGACCCCGCCGAGGCGGTCGCCGGTGCCCATGCGGTGTACGCCGACGTCTGGGTCAGCATGGGCGACGAGCAGACCGCCGACGCCCGCCGCAGCGCGCTTGCCCCGTTCCGGATCGACGACGCGCTGCTGGATCGCGCGGCGCCCGGGGCGATCGCGCTGCACTGCCTGCCGGCGCACCCCGGCGAGGAGATCACCCCCGAGGTGCTCTACGGCTCGCGCCAGCGCATCTGGGATCAGGCGGAGAACCGCCGCCACGCCCAGAAAGCGCTGCTCGAGCTGCTCGTTCGCTAGCGTCCGCTGCGATGCCGCAGCCCAAGAAGCCCGCGTCTGCCCGCAAGCCCGCGGCGAAGCGGCCCGCGGCTGCGACGAAGCCCGCTGGCGCGAAGCAGGCCGCTGGGGCGAAGAACGGCCGCAAGGCGTCCGCGAACAAGCAGACGCCGCGCGCGCGGCGGTCCCGGGCCCACGCGTCGGGCGCCGGCCAGGCCGGCGGCGTCGCGTCGAGCGGCGCCGGGAGCGGCGAGGACCAGCTGCCGGCGGCGGCGGCCGCGCTGCGCGACATGCTCTCCAAGGGCGTCGTCATCACGAGCGATCTCCTCCAGGAGACCGTCGACGACGCCGTCAGGCGCGGCCGGATGACGCGCCAGGACGCCGAGGAGCTCGCCCAGAACCTCGTCGCGATCGGCCGGCGCCAGACGCTGGACGCGCTCGCCGAGCTCGAGGGTCTCGTCGAGCGCTCGGCGAAGCAGACCCGCCGCCAGGTGGACGCCCGCGTCAAGGGCGTGAGCGCCGTCGCGCGCCGCGCTCCCGGAACCGATCGTGCGCTGCGCACGGTCGATCGCGTGCGCCGCGCGACGGGACTCGGACACGCCTTTCCGGTGACGGGCTACGACGACCTGACGAGCGCGCAGGTCAAGGCGCGCCTCGACGACCTCGATCCCGCCGAGCTGCGCAAGGTCCGCGACCACGAGCGGCGCACCGCCAACCGCAAGTCGGTGCTGACGGCGATCGAGCGCAAGCTGCAGTAGCCCGTGGGAGCACCCTCCGCGTCGCCGAGCGCTCGACAACGCGCTTGTCGCTGCGGCAGTGCAGGCCCGGTGATGCGACGGCTCGGCATGCGCCACGACCGCGCCGACGACTTCGACCACCCGGCCGTCCGCGAGGAGCATCTGCGCCGGCACGTCCTGTACTCGCCGATAGCGGCGAACCGGCGCGCCCGGCGGTCGCAGCCGGCCCGCCCGTAGGGCGCCCCTATCCTGGGAGGCCATGGAGTCCTCCACGTTCATCCGCCCCGAGAAGGGCGCCGAGCTTGAGCTGACCATCGACGCGCTGGCCTACGGCGGCAACGGCGTCGCGCGCATGGAGGGCTACGTCGTCTTCGTCTCCGGCGCCGTGCCGGGCGATCGCGTGCGCGCGGTCGTCACGAAGCGCAAGAAGGCGTACGCCGAGGCGCGAACGCGCGAGGTGCTCGAGCCGAGCCCGGAGCGGATCGCGCCGGTCGCAGACCATCCCGGCGCCCCGTGGCAGGTGCTGCCCTACGAGCGCCAGCTCGCCGTCAAGCAGGAGCAGGTCAACGACGCGCTGACGCGGATCGGCCACCTCGACGGGTACGTGCTCGACGACATCGTGCCCGCGCCGGCGCAGTGGCGCTATCGCAACAAGCTCGAGTACTCGTTCGGAACGGGTGAGGACGGCGCCCTCGTCTGCGGCTTCCACGCGCCGGGCTCCTGGCACGAGATCGTCCCGATCGGCGACTGCCTGCTCGCATCGGAGCGCTCGAACGTCGCGCGCGACCAGGTCCTCGCCTGGTGTCGCGAGCAGGGACTCACGGCGTTCGATCGCCGCACGCACACTGGCTTTCTGCGCAACCTCGTCGTCCGCGAAGGGCGCCGCAGCGGCGAGCTGCAGGTGCGCCTCGTCACCGGCCCGGGCGAGCTCGACGGGATGAGCCTTGCCGCCGCGGTCGACTGCGAAGGCCTCATGTGGACGCGCACCGAGGCGCTCGCCGAGACGACGCAGGGCGGCGTCACGGAGATCGTCGCGGGCAACAAGTCGCTGCAGGAGGAGCTCTGCGGCCTGCAGTTCTCGATCTCGCCGCACGCGTTCTTTCAGACGAACACCGAGATGGCCGAGCAGCTGTACGCGATCGCCGCCCAGCGCGCGGACCTCAAGGGCTGGGAGCGCGTCTATGACCTGTACTGCGGGATCGGCACCGTCGGACTGAGCCTGGCGGCACGCGCGGGCGAGGTCTGGGGACTCGAGATCGTCGAACAGGCGGTCGCGGACGCGATCTCCAACGCGCGCCGCAACGAGATCAAGAACGCGAAGTTCTTCGCGGGGGACGTGCGCCTGGCGCTGCGCGATCTCGTCGAGCAGGCCAGCCGCCCCGACGTCATGGTCGTCGACCCGCCCCGCGCGGGCCTGTCGCAGAAGATCGTGCGGCGCGTCATCGAGGCCTCGCCGCGACGGATCGTCTACATCTCCTGCAACCCGACGACGCTCGCGCCGAACGCCGCCCAGCTCGTCGAGGCCGGCTACGCGCTGCGCCGCGTCACGCCCGTCGACATGTTCCCGCAGACGCCGCACATCGAGTGCGTCGCGCTGCTCGAGCGCGCCTGAGGGAGCCCTGCGCCACGTTTGCCGCGGTACGCGCGGCAAAGGTGGCGCACGTCGCGGCTGGCGGCACTGCCCGTCAACGGCCCCGCAATGCCCGCAACTCGGCCCGCAGCTGCGCCACCTCGTCCTCCAGCCGCGCCACACGATCGGCGAGCGGCAGCTCGGTCCGGGGGGCAGCCTCCGGCGCGGCCGGCATCGGGCGCCCGGGCGCGGGGCGGATGACCACCGGCTCGGCGGCAGACGCCGGCACGCTCATCGACGCCGCGGCGTAGCTCGGCTCCGGCGCCTCGTCATCCGACAGCCGGTGCGCGTAGCGCTCCTCCTTCTGCCCGGGCCGGCGCGGCAGCTGCTCGACGAGCTCGCGCTCGATCAGCCGCTCGAGCGTCGTGTGCACGGCGGCGAGGTCGGTGAAGGGGTGCAGGCGCTCGGCGCGGCCCTTCAGCTCCCCCGGCGTCTGCGGACCGCGCAGCATGAGCAGGCACAGCATCGCGAGCTCGTCGGGCGCGCCCGTCAGCGACTCGTCGAGCAGGTGGCGGTACTTCGAGGCGCGGCTGCCGGCGCCGCTCGCCAGCCGCGCCCAGCGCCGCCGGCTCAGGCGCGTGATCGCGTCGCGGATCGTCGCCTCGTCGTAGGCAACGACGGGATCGCGGTTCGTCGACTGGTTGCAGGCCGCGCGCAGCGCGTTGAGCGTCAGCGGGTAGGTGTCCGGCGTCGTGCGCTGCTTCTCGAGGAGGCAGCCGAGGACGCGGATCTCGGCCGCGGAGAGGTCCATCAGGCCGGCATCCTCGCGCTATTGCGAGTTCGGATCGTCCTTGGACGGCTTGTCGTCGTCTTGCAGGTTGCGCAGCCAGTCCGACAGCTGCTGGCCGGCGCCGGAGACGTGCTCGCCGGCCTGGTTGAACAGGTCCTTGAAGCGCTCGGAGTAGTGCGACGCCGCGTCGGCGGCCTCCTCGCGCACCGGGCGCTCCTGGCCGCGGCGGACGTACTCGCCGCCGATGATGCGGTCGTACTCGCCCCCGCGCACCCAGGCCAGCAGCTCGTGCACGCGCTTGACCGGCAGCGAGTGCGTCTGGCGCAGGTCGGTCAGCAGCCGCTGCAGGCGATCCAGGCCCTCGCCGCTCTCGGTGTACTCCATCGACTGGCGCATGAAGGCGTCGAGGTTCAGGTCGGAGGCCTTCGCGCCGGCGGACATCGTCATGAGCATCTTGCAGACCAGGCGCGGGTCGCGCGTGACGATCGCGGCCGCGCGGTCGCAGGTCAGCTCGGTCGCGCGCGACCACTCCAGCAGCGCGTACTGCACGGCCATCAGCGGCATTCCCGCGACGGTCGGCAGCCGCGACTGCGTGGTGAGCCGCAGCAGGATCTGCAGGGCCGTGCGGTACAGGACGTGGTCGGAGAGGATGTGCGCGACCTCGTGCGCGATGACGGCCTCGAGCTGGTCGTCACCGAGCAGCTCGACGGTGGCGCTGTTGAGCACGAGGATCGGCTTGCCCGCGCCGATCGCCATCGCGTTGAGCAGCGGCTCGGCGGTCAGGTAGAGGTGGTACTCCTCGGGCATGTCGAGGACGCCGAGCACGTGCTGGTAGCGCGTCCAGATGTCCGGCAGCTGGTCGGTTCCGAGCCGCACGCCGGCGCCGAGGTAGGTCTGGCGCAGCGCCCGCTCGTAGCCGAACTCGATGAGCTTGCGCACGACGTAGTCGAGCATCGGGATCGACGCCAGCGCGGCTGTCGCCGCGCGGTCGGCAGGATGCTCGTAGGCCTTCGGCGAGATGCCGGGCAGCCGGTAGGCCTCCGCAGGCGTCGACACGCAGGTCAGCTTACGGGACTGAGCCGCGCCGCGGTGCGAGCCGGCGCTACAGTTGGCCGATGCCGGGTCGCCTTCGGGCCGCTGCGGGTCTCGTCCTCATGATCGTTCTCGCCGGCGCCGCCGGCTGCGGCGGCTCGCAGGAGAGCATCGAGGTCGCGCCCGCGCCGACGCTGACGCTCGCCGTCATCGGCGACACGCCCTACGGCGACGAGCAGCTCGCGTCCTTTCCGACCCTCGTCGAATCGATCAACAGCCAGGGCAGCGTCGACCTGGTCCTGCACCTCGGCGACATCAAGACGGGCGGCAGTCCCTGCGACGTGCGCTACTACCGCCACGTCCGCATGCTGCTGGACTCGTTCGCGTTCCCCGTTCTCTACACGCCCGGCGACAACGAGTGGACCGACTGCCACAGGCCGGCGGCCGGCGGCCACGTCCCGACCGAGCGCCTCGCCCGCCTGCGGCGCGTCTTCTTCGCGCGGCCCGGGATGTCGCTGGGCGGCGAGCCCGAGCCGGTGAGGACGCAGGCGCGCGGGCGCGGCCGTCGCGGCGTTCCCGAGAACGTGCTCTGGAGCGATCGCGACGTCGTGGTGTCGATGCTGCACGTCGTCGGCAGCGACAACGGGCGCGAGCCATGGTTCGAGGGCAACGAGACGGCGCGCCAGACCGCCACCCGGCAGGCGGAGGTCACAGCGCGCGTCGCGGCCGACTTGGCGTGGATCGACGAGACGTTCCGGGAGGCAACCCGCAGCGACGCGGCCGCCGTCGTGCTGGCGATGCAGGCAGACATGTTCGCCGGCGCGCGCGCCGGCGGCTACGCGCGGATCGTCGCACGACTGACGCGCCGGGCGCGCGCGCTCGACGGCGCGGTCCTGCTGCTCAACGGCGATACGCATCAGTACCTCGTCGACCGCCCGGTGGCGGCACCGAACGTCACGCGCATCGTGGTGCAGGGCGAGACCACCGCCGAGTGGCTGCGGGTGGAGGTCGATCCGCAGGCCGCGCGGCCGTTCACGCCCCGGCGGCGGACGGTCTCCTGAGCCGGCGGGGCGGCAGGCCCCGCCGCCCCGCCGGACGACACTAGACTCCCGCGCCAAGTGCGTGCCGCCACGATCCGCGACGGCGAGGTCCTCGTCGAGGAGCATCCCGATCCCGCGCCCGGCGCGGGCGAGGTGCTCGTCAGCGTCGCGGCGGCAGGCATCAACGGCGCCGACATGCTCCAGCGCCGGGGACGCTATCCCGCGCCCCCCGGCAGCCCGCAGGACATCCCCGGTCTCGAGCTCGCCGGCACGGTCGAGGCGCTCGGTGCCGGCGCCACCCGGTTCTCGCCCGGTGACCGCGTCATGGGCATCGTCGGCGGCGGCGGGCAGGGCGAGCTGGCCGTCGTCCACGAGCGCCAGCTCATGCCGGTGCCTGACAGCGTCGCGTTTCCCGACGCGGGCGGGCTGCCGGAGGTCTTCACGACGGCGCACGACGCCGTCTTCACGCGTGCCGGGCTGCGGCCGGGCGAGCGCCTGCTCGTCCACGGCGCGGCGGGCGGCGTCGGCACGGCGGCCGTCCAGCTCGGCCACCTGCTCGGCGCGCACGTGACGGCGACGGTCCGCAACGGCGATGCGTGGGATGCAGTCGCGGGGCTCGGTGCCGACGAGCTGCTCGAACCGCAGGGCTTCGAGGAACACGGTCCGTTCGACGTCATCCTCGAGCTTGTCGGCGCGCCGAACCTCGGGGCAAACGTCAAGGCGCTCGAGACGGAGGGCCGGATCGTCGTGATCGGCGTCGGCGCGGGCGCCAAGGCCGAGCTGAACCTCGCCGCGCTGATGGCCAAGCGCGCCCGGATCATGGCCTCGACGCTGCGCGCGCGACCGCTCGAGCAGAAGGCGGCGACGGCGCGCGCGATGGAGAAGGAGGTGCTGCCGTGGTTTGCGCGCGGCGACCTGCGCGTGCCGGTCGCCGAGACCTTCGCGCTGGATGACGTCGCCGCCGCCTACGACCACTTTGCCGCGGGCGGCAAGCTCGGCAAGATCATCCTTCAGCCCTGAACCCGCGACCGGCGCGGTGCCCCTACCCGGCCGCCGCCTCCTCGTGGCCCAGCAGCCGGCCGATCCGGTCGAGGTTGGGCAGCAGGTAGCCCGCCGCGATCAGCGGCAGCGCCGGGATCGCCTGGTCGAACGCGACGCTGAGCGCGGGCGACGACGCCAGGCCGAGCACCATCCCCAGGAGCGTCGGCCGGCGGCGAAAGCCGTAACGCTCCGACCACGACGCGAACATCGAGAGAAACAGCGCGTCCGACAGCCCCAGGTGACCGGCGCTGCCGCCGTCACCCCACGCCGGGAGGTCGAAGCTCAGCGGGTCGACGCGGTCGGTGCCGCCGTCGAGCAGGCGCGCCGTCGGCCCGTTCCAGACCGACGCGGCATCGATCGCGGCGGCGAACAGCGGCACGGCGATCGCGCTCATCGGGACCGCGAACAGGCGCGCCAGGATCAGGCCGACGGCGCTTGCCAGCAGCGCCTCGACGACGTTCGCGCCGGCGCCGACGCCTGCCTGGCCCTCGCTGTTGAGCGCCGCGACGAGCAGGCCGCTGCCCAGGACGATCAGCAGCGGCCCGATCAGCGTCTCGCTGGCCGGCAGCAGCGCCAGCGCCGTGGCCGCCACGAGCGCCACCCCGATGCCGCCCGCGACGAGGATCGTCACGTCCCCCGCGGGCAGCGCGGGCAGGGCCGGTGCCGCAAGGAAGTAGACGAGCGCGGCGAGCGGGACCGCGAGCGCGAGCGTGACCGGCCCGGGGCGGCGGCGCGACGTCAGTACGGCGGAAGGTCGGCGTACCACTCGCCGAGCACCCTGAAGGCAGACCAGAACGCCCGTTTGGCCGATTCCTCGTCGAGCGCCTTGTCGATGTTCGGCACGTAGAGCGCCTCGATCGACGGCGTCAGCCGCTGGATCTCGCCGGGCTCGTCGAGCACGGTGCGGGCGAGCGGCAGGTCGAGGTCGTTGAGAGCCGCCAGCGCGTCCTCGCCCATGATGACGACGATCTTCGGCTGGACGATCGCAACTTCCTCGGCGATCCGCGCGACGCACCCGGGATCCGCGAGCGACGTGTCGCTGACCGGGCACTTGACGCAGAGCGTCCCGTAGACCGCCAGCGGGTCGATCGCCAAGCGCTTGAACGCCTTCATGAGGGCCGCGCCGGCGCGGCCGTAGAACGCGACGCCCTCCTCGATCTCGGGTGGCATCGGCGCGTGCTTGAGCAGGAGGATGTCGGCCTGCGGGTGGCCGGAGCCGAGCACGGGCATGAGCTGGCCGCGCGGGCAGTGCGCGCAGGACTGCAGCTCGCGCGTCAGCGTATTGAGTTCTCTGATCGCCCGCTCGAGGTATTTCTCGCGGATCTCGTCGTCGGTCGCGGGCATGGTCGCCGGTGGTTTCGACGGCTCCGACGGCCGACCCTGCGCGTGCATCACGACTTGCGCGTCGCCCGCCGCACCCGCCGGTCGCGCACGGCGCGGCGGGCGCTCTGCGGCGTCGCCTTGGTCTCGAGGAACTTCAGCGCCTGCACGTAGAGCAGCGAGGAGGGCTTGGTCGTGATCTCCGCTTCGCGCAGCGCCTCGAGGAACTCCTCGGGTCCGTCGAAGTCGGCCATCCGCACGCGCACCGACCCGAGTCCCTGGGCGACGTGCGAGTCCGAGCCCGCGGCCGCGAGGATCCGGTACTTGGCGGCAAAGCGCGCGGCCTCCTCGTTGAAGGAGCCGATCGCGACGCGCGGGTTGTAGACCTCGATCGCGTCGATGTCGTCGACGATCGTCAGCAGGTGCTCGTAGTCCGGGACGGAGTGCATGCGGTCAAACGGATGCGGCACGTAGACGAGCCCGCCCTGGCGCTTGATCTCGGCGACCGTATCGGCGAGCGACAGCCCGCGGGGGATCTTCTCCTCGATGAACAGGCCGATGACCTCGCCCTGGTCGGCGGTCTTGACCTCCTCGGCGACGATCACCTTCACGCCGAACTTCGCCGCCTTCTCGCGTGCCTCGCAGGCGCCGGAGATGACGTTGTGGTCGGTCACCGCGATCGCGCCGAGCTCCTGCTCGCGCGCCGTCGCCAGCAGCACCTCGACGGGCGTCGCGCAGTCGTTGGAATGATCGGTGTGCATGTGCAGGTCGACGTCGATGCGCGGCCGCGGGCGCAGCCGCGTGGCGAGCTTCGGGTTGCCGGTCAGGGGGTGGCGGCGCGCCGTCAGACCCGCGTAGACCTCCTCGAGTTCATCGGCGACGCGCGGCCAGGTCAGCCGGCTGCGCAGCGGCTGCGCAGCGTCGCGCAGGCGCCCGAGCAGCGCCTCGTCGGTAGCGAGGCGCTCGAGTTGCGCGGCCAGCGTCTGCAGGTCACGCGGCTCGAACAGCAGCCCGAGCTCGCCCTCGCCCAGCGCCTCCTCGTAGGAGGGCAGGCGCGACGCCAGCGGCACGGCGCCGGCGTTCAGCGCGCGCAGCAGCAGCCCGGGCGCGGGTACGGCGCCGTCGGAGGCCGCCACGAGGACGTCGGTCTGCGCGAGGAAGGCGGACTCGCCGAGCTCGTCGGGCGTCGTGTAGCGCACGCGCGCCTCGAGGTCGGCGCGCAGCGGCGTGCTGCTCGACGGCCCGCGCGCGGAGACGATTGTCGCCTCCCACCGCGCGTTCGGGTCCACGCGGCGCAGCGCGCGCAGAAACAGCCGCAGCGCGGGGCGTTCCTCGTCGTCGACGAAGCCGAAGCGCACGCACCCGTCGGCGGAGGGGACGCGCGGCGCGGCCGCGTCGGCGCCGGGCTGCAGCACGCGGTACTCCGCGGGAAAGAAGCGCTGCATGAGCTCGCGGGTCGCGCCGAAGCTCGCGGTCCGCGCATCCAGGCGCCCGAGCACGAGCGAGACGACCTTGCGCGCGACCTGGGTCGACAGCAGGCGCTCGGTGGGGCGGTGAAACGTGCCGACGTTCAGCGCGCGCGAGTGGCGCAGCGCGGCGCTCGACGTCGACGGCGCAAAGGGCTCGTGGACGTGGCAGATGTCCAGCGGCAGGACCGTCAGGAGGTTCTCGATCGTGCGCGAGACGTCGACCGGCAGCGCGGGCGCGCGCTGCGCCCCGCCGGGCAGGTCGGGCAGCGCGTCGCCGACGGCGAGCACGCGCGGCGGCGCACCCGGCTCGGGCAGCAGCGACGACGGATCCGCGCGCGCGGCGCCGATCGCGTGGCGCGTCTCACGCACGGCCTCGCTGGAGCGCGAGGGGGCGACGATCAGGACCTGGTGGCCGCGGGCGGCCAGCTCCGCCGTCGTGCGCTGCACGTAGGTCGTGATCTCGTGGCGGCCGGCGCCCCACGGGTACGGCGTGACGTGGGCGATCGCGAGGCGCGCGGCGGGCACGACTGCGGAGGATACGGAGTGGGTGCTCGCGACCCGCGTGACCGGCGGGTGTGGGGCCTTTCGCAGCCTCAGGCCGCGAAAGGCCCCCCACCCATCGCTTGCGCCCGTCAGCCCCCGTCGTACAGCTGCGTGAACTGGTCCTTGTAACGCTCGTACACCACGTTGCGCTTGACCTTCAGCGTCGGCGTGAGCTCCTCTTCCTCCTGTGAGAGGTCGCGCTCCAGCACGGTGAACTTCTTGACCTGCTCGATGCGGGCGAACTTCGCGTTGGCGTCGTCGACGGCCTTCTGCAGCTCCTCGCGCACGGCGGGATCCTGCGCGAGCGCCGCCGGGTCCTTCGACGACGCACCGACCTGCTCGGCGAGCGCGCCCGCCTCGTCGGGATCGAGCGTCAGCAGCGCGGTGAGATACGGGCGCCGGTCGCCGTAGACGACCGCCTGCGAGATCCAGCGACAGAGCTTGAGCGCGTTCTCGATGTTCGACGGCGAGATGTTCTTGCCGCTGGAGGTGATGATGAGGTCCTTCTTGCGGCCGGTGATGCTGACGTAGCCGTCGGCGTCGAGCTCGGCGAGGTCGCCGGAGTGCAGCCAGCCGTCCGCCGTCAGGGTCTCGGCGGTGGCTTCCTCGTTGTTGTAGTAGCCCTTGAAGACGTTCGGGCCGCGCATGAGCAGCTCGCCGTCCTCGGCGACCTTCACCTCGCAGACCGGCAACGGCCTGCCGACACTGCCGAAGCGATGCTCCTCGATCGTGTTGAGGGTCTCGACGGCGCACGTCTCGGTCATGCCGTAGCCCTCGAGCACCCAGACGCCGGCGGCATGGAAGAACTCGAGGATGTCGGTGTCGATCGGCGCCGCGCCGCTGAGCGCGAGCTTCACGCGGCCGCCGAAGAGGTCGCGGATCTTGTGCAGGACGAGCTTGTCGGCAAGCGCGTGCTGCGCCTTGAGGACGAGCCCCGGGTGCCCGCCGCGATCCTCGCGCCGCGCGACCTCGCGCCCGACGGCGACCGCCCAGTGAAAGAGCTTTGCCTTCACGCCGCCGGCTTCGTCGGCCTTGGCCGTCGCGGTCGTGTGGATCTTCTCGAAGATGCGCGGCACCGACGGCAGGTACGTCGGCTTGATGATCTGCACGTCGTCGACGATCTTCTTCGGGTCGCGGCGCCAGTAGGCCATCTCGCCGCCCGCGTCGATCCCGAACAGCTGCACGATCCGCGTCAGCACGTGGGCGAGCGGCAGAAAGACGTACAGGACGTCGTCGTCGGGCGTGATCTTCAGGCGCTGGTGGATCCCGTCGACGTCCGAGCAGAGGTTGCCGTGCGTGAGCATGCAGCCCTTCGGCGGGCCGGTCGTGCCGGAGGTGTAGACGATCGTCGCGATGTCGCCGGAGGCGATCGCCTCCACGCGTGCGTCGAGGGCTGCGTCGGAGACGTCGGCGGCCGCGCTGCGCAGCTCGTCGAGCGTCATCGCCCCCTCGCCTGCGCCCTCGAAGCGGATGATCTGGCGCAGTTGCGGCAGCGCGTCGCGGATCTGCGCGAGCTTGGCGATCTGCCCCTCGTCCTCGGCGAACAGCACGGTGGCGCCCGAGTGCTCGAGCACGTACTGGCACTCGTCGGGCGAGTTGGTCTGGTAGACGGGCACGACGACCGCGCCGGCGCAGATCGCCCCGAAGTCGGCGAGCGTCCACTCCGCACGCGTGTTGGAGAGGATCGCGACGCGTTCGCCGGGCGTGACGCCGAGCGCGATCAGGCCCTTGGCGATCGTGCGCACGTCGGCGCCGAGTTGCGGATAGGAGGTGCGCTCCCAGCCGCCGTCCTGCGGGTAGCGCATCGCGCTCCCGCTGTAGCGGGTGGCCGCGCTGAGGACGAGCGTCGCCAGCGTCCTTGCGGGCGCCGCCGCCACCTCGGGTTCTACGGTCTGGGTGCTGCGGTCGTCCGTGCTCATGGCAAGGATCCTACGCCCCGAGCGCGGCCGGAACCGCTACTTCTTCGCGGCCGGCGCCTTCTTCGCCGGAGCCTCCGCCCTGGGCTCGGTTCCGGGCTTGCGCGTGTACTTCGCGATGAACGCCTCCGTCGCCTGGTGCGCCTCCTCGTCGGGGCGCTGGTTCATCGGCGACTTCATGAGATAGGAGGACGGGCCGTCGAGCTGACCGGACAGGCCGTGGTTGAGCGCGAGCTTGCAGCAGCGCACCGCGTCGATCACGATGCCGGCGCTGTTGGGCGAGTCCCACACCTCGAGCTTGAGCTCCGCCGTCAGTGGCACGTCGCCAAAGGAGTTGCCCTCCAGGCGGATGTGCGCCCACTTGCGGTCCGTCAGCCACGGCACGTAGTCCGACGGGCCGACATGGACGTCCCCGGCGGGCAGTTCGTGCCCCATGATCGACGTCACGGCGTTGGTCTTGGAGATCTTCTTCGACTCCAGGCGCTCGCGCTCGAGCATGTTGTAGAAGTCCATGTTGCCGCCGACGTTCAGCTGCGACGTGCGCATGAGCTTCACGCCGCGGTCGTGGAACAGGCGCGCGAGCGAGCGGTGCACGATCGTCGCGCCGACCTGCGACTTGATGTCGTCGCCGACGATCGGCAGCCCGGCCTTCTTGAAGCGCTTGTTCCAGTACTGCTCGCGCGCGATGAACACGGGGATGCAGTTCACGAAGCCGCAGCCGGCCTCGAGCACCTGCTCGACGTACCACTTCGTCGCCTGCTCAGAGCCGACCGGCAGGTAGGAGACGACGACGTCGGTGCGCGTGTCCTTGAGGATCTGGACGATGTCGGCGGTCTCGCCGGGGGCCTTCTCGATCTTCTGCTTGAGGTACTTGCCCAGGCCGTCGTGCGTCATCCCGCGGTAGACCGGCACGCCGAGCTCGGCGGGGACCTCGGCGAACTGGATCGTGTTGTTCTGGCCGGCGTGGATCGCCTGGCCGAGGTCCTTGCCGACCTTCGTGCTGTCGATGTCGAAGGCGGCCGTGAACTCGATGTCGGAGATGTGGTAGCCGCCGAGGTCGACGTGCATGAGGCCGGGAACGTCGAGCTCAGGGTCGGCGTTCTTGTAGTACTCGACGCCCTGGACGAAGGCCGACGCGCAGTTGCCGACGCCGACGATCGCGACGCGCACCTTGTCCTGCTGGTAGCGCGCCGCGCCGTTGGTGGAGGCGGCGCCGTTGCCGTTGCCGTTGGTGGGGGTCATGTCAGATGGGTTTCCTTTGTCTCTCGGCGTTCGCGGGTGATCAAACCCCGCCATCGATGGCTCGTTACACGGGTGCCGCCGTGAGCTGGCGCTTGACGTGCAGGATGCGCTGCACGACGGTGATGGTCGACAGCGCGGCGAGAACGTACACGGCGGGTTCGAGCGCACCGAGGTCTGCGAGCACGAGCCCCGCCGCCAGGATGAGGACGCGCACGAGGCGGTCGGCGATGCCGACCTTGCACTCGACGCCGAGCGATTCGGCGCGCGCGCGGGTGTAGGACACGACGAGCGAGGCCATCACGGCGACGACGACCGCCGCCACCGCGAGCTCGTCGCCGCGCTCGGTGAACGTCGCGGCGACGGCCGTCAGCACGATGCCCTCGACGATGCGGTCAAGCGTCGAGTCCAGGAACGCGCCGAACGGCGTGCCCTTGCCCGACATCCGCGAGTAGCCGCCGTCGAGCGTGTCGCAGATCGATCCGATGATGAACACGACGCCGCCGATGAAGAACTCGTGCTGCCAGACGAGCACGGCCGCGATGACGTTGAGCGTGAAGCCCGCCATCGAGATCTGGTTGGGCGTCAGGCGTGACGCGATCAGCCGGTCGCGCAGGACCTCCAGGCGGTTGCCGCGCGGCCGCGGGCGCAACGGCTCGCCGGGGCCCGACGCGGTCGGGCGCCGCGGCGTTCTCGTATGTGCCGGGCTCAAGGCGCCGCCGTCGCCTCTGCCGGTCGCCCGACCAGGACCGCAGGCTCAGCCGGCTGCGCCGGGAGAAACGCCCACTCATGTGGTCGCGCGCGGCCCAGCGCCCGGGCCGCGAGCGCGCCCAGTCCGGCGGCCACGGCACCGAGCACGGCGTCGGCGATGAAGTGGTTGGCGGTGACGACGATCACGAAGACGACGATCACCGGATAGAGCCCCCAGATGACCTTCAGGGCCCGCCAGCGCACGAGCCGCGCGAGCGGAACGCTGATCATCAGCGCGAAGGCGACGTGCATCGACGGGACGGCGGCATAGGGGTTGAAGAGCTCGTTGATCGTCACGCTGTCCTGGCCCACGCCGGTGAAGTCCGAGACGGCGTCGAAGAATCCCCACTCCGGGAAGAAGCGCGGCGGCGCCGTCGGGAAGACGGTGTAGCCGATCAGCGCCAACCCGAACGCGGCGAGGAACATGTTGCGCACGAAGTAGAAGCTCGCATTGCGAAAGAGGTACAGCCACGCGAGCGCGCCGAGGGTGATCGACGACTGCGTGTTGATGTACATCCAGGAGGCGCCGTCCAGCAACCACTCCTGGCCCGCGGCGAATGCCTGCAGCGAGGGCTCGACGAAGATGTTCAGCGCCTGCTCGACGTGGATGAGATCGCGCGCGTTGGAGAACGCGGCGGTCGCCGATCCGGGATCGTCGGCGAGCCCGCGGACGAGGCGGTACAGCTGATAGGCGACGACGAACAGCACGACCTGGCGCACGACGTCGAGCGGGCCGTGCGGCAACAGGCGCGCCTGGACCGTGCTGAGGCGGGCGGACATGGCGGGTTCATGTTAGGGAAGACCACACGCGTACCCGTGCCAATCGCCGCTCGTGGGTCGCCCAGGAACGTCTGTGGGCGGCCCATTAGGCGCGCCTGCAGGAGGAGCCGCGCAGCCGCGCCTGAAGGCGCACGATGCCTGCCTTGCGAACGCGTACACGCGTCAGCCCGGCGGCGGTCGCGGACACGCACGCGCTGCCGGCCGTGACGCGCCACCAGCGCGTGTGGTGCGTGCGCACGAGGACGTTGCCGGGGCGCGCGGCCCGCAAGGTGATCGCGTCGGCGCTCAGCGTGGCGCTGGCGGCACCGCTGGCCAGTGGCTTGGGCGCGCTGACCGCATACACCCGCCAGTGCGCGTCGCGCCAGACCTCGCGCAGGTACGGCAGGCCGGACCGGATGAGGCGCGCCTCGGCGCGCCCGGCGTAGTCCAGCGGGACGTCGGCGACGGCGACGTAGGCGACCGCGCGCTCGTCCAGCCAGGCGCGGTAGCTCGCGGCGTCGAGGCTGCCGTCGTAGAAGAGGGCGCTGTGGCGACGGTCGAGCTGGCGCTCCCAGCCGCGCGCGAGCGGGAACCCGTCCCGCGCAGCCGCGACGTGGCGCGCCTCCCAGTGGTTCTCGGTGAACGGGATCTCGACGCGAAAGCCGCCCGGCCGCGGGCGCGAGGCGAGGTACCGCAGCAGCGGCGCGTGGTAGCCGGCCCGCACCGAGGGATCGCCGCTGGCACGCGCGACGTCGCGCACCGCGGCAGACAGCGGCCAGTAGGCGAGCGCCAGCGCCAGCGGGACGAGCACCGCCGGGCTGCGCCGCCCGGCGAGCGCGCCCAGCAGGATCGGGCCGGCGGCGAGTGCGCCGAGCCGGCTGGCGTTGCCGCCCAGCGGGTTGGTGATGACGAAGGCGGCGACGAGCCCGGCGGCGTACAGCAGCGCGCCGATGCGCAACGTGCGCTCATGCGCGGGCAGCAGCGCCGCGACGAGCAGCGTTCCCGCCAGGGGAGGCCAGAACGCGGAGGCGACGAACGGCTCGCTTCCGCCCTGGGGAAAGAGCGCGAACATGAACGCGATCGGCGCGATCGCAGCGAGGCTGACGGCCGCGCCGGCTGCGGCGCGCGCGCGCCGGTCCGCGAGCGCGTAGGCGACGGCGCCCAGCGCCACGAACAGCCCGGCGACGGGGCTGGCCAGCGTCGTCGCCGCGGCGAGCGCCGCCGCGAGCGCACGCCGGTCGTGCGCCAGCGCAAGCAGCGCGCCGAGCCCGATCGCGACGCCGAGCAGGAACGTCAGCCGGCCGGTCAGCAGCACGGCGGTCGTGCCGGCGGCGAACCATAGTGCCGCCGCGCCGGCGGCCGGCCCGTCGCGCTGCCAGTGGTGGTGCGCGAGCGCGGCGAACAACCCCGCCGCCGCGACCGCCGCCAGCGCCGCCGCCGGCCGCACCCCGAGCAGCCCGGCGAGCGGCGGGAACAGCACGCTGTAGGCGGGCGTGTGATGGCCGGCGTACCACCCGTTGTTCCACAGCACGAGACCGAGCTCGGCGCGGTACTCCTGTGCCGCGAGGTCCGCGCTCGGCGGCGCGACCAGCAGGTAGGCGACTGCGCCGGCCGCCGCCACGAGGCACGAGATCAGGATGCGCCGTGCCACCCCGCAACCCTCGCTCAGCGGATGCTGAGGTGCTCGACGATCCGCGTCGCGAGCTCGGGCCGGTCGATCCAGGGCCAGTGCCCGGCGTGCTCGACGACCTCGAGCGTCGCGTCGCCGAGCGCCGCGGCGTAGCCCGCGCCGAAGCGCGCCGCGATGTACGGATCCTCCCTGCCCCACAGCACGAGCGCCGGCGCGCCGATCGCGCCGAGCTTCGCGCCGGCCTGCGCGAGCACCTCCGGGGAGGCGCTACGAAGCAGTTGCAGCGTCGCGCGCTCCGTGCCGAGATCGAAGTTCTCGGCGACATTCGACACGAACGGCTCGGGCAGCGGTCCCTTGCCCGCCGACGCTCGCCGCGACAGGTGGCGCAGGATCCGCTTCGTGGCCAGTCCGACGGCGATCGGACCGACGACGGGAGCGCGGACGAGCCGCGCCGGGCCGCGCCAGCCAAAGCCCGGCAGCAACGCGACGGCGTTGATCGCGACGAGGCGCTCGACGCGCTCGGGCTGCTCGCTTGCCCAGGCGAGCCCGACCGCGGCGCCCCAGTCGTGCATGCACAGCCGGATGCGGTCGAGCTCGAGCACGTCGAGCAGCCGGTCGAGGAAGCGCACGTGGCCGGCGAGCGAGTAGTCCAGGTCGCCGCGCTTGCCGCTGCGCCCGAAGCCCGGCAGGTCGACCGCGATGCCGCCGCCGAGCGCCAGCGGCGCGACCCAGTCAAACGAGCTCGTCGGGATGCCGTGCAGGTAGACGATCGGCACCTCGTCGGCGCCGGCGCGGCGCAGGAAGATGGGCTGGTCGTCGATCTCGACGGTTTCCTCGATCGGCGACGGCATGGCGGCGAAGATAGCCTGCGACGGGTGCGGACACTCTGCTTCGGCGAGGCCATCGTGGACCTCATCTGCCGCCGTCCCGTGCGCTCGCTGGCCGAGGCGGATGCCTTCGTGCCGTCGCCCGGCGGCGTGACCGCCAACGTCGCCGCGGCGGCCGCCCAGCACGGCGCCTCCGTCGCGCTTGCGGGCGGCGCGGGCGACGACCCGTGGGGCGCGTGGCTGCGCGACCGGCTTGCGGCGGCAGGCGTCGACCTGCGCTGGTTCGGTCTCGCCGCGGGGCAGGCGACGGCCGTCGCGTTCGTCACGCTCGACGGGCGTGGCGAGCCCGCCTGGCAGCTCTACGGCGACGGTGTTGCGGCCACTGTCGAGGCGCTCGACGGCCGCCTGCTCGACGCCGTCGAGGCGACGGACGCGTTCTTCTTCACCTCCAACACGCTCGCCGGCAAGGCGCAGGCCGAGCTGACGATGGCCGCCCGCGAGCGCGCGCTGGAGCTCGGGCGACCGGTCGTCTTCGATCCGAACCTGCGCCTGCACCGCTGGCGCGGCAATCCCGGCCGCGCCGGCGCGATGGCGAGCGCCTGCGTGCCGGGGGCGTTTCTCGTGAAGTGCAACCAGGCCGAGGCGCGGCTGATGACCGGCGAGAGCGAGCCCGAGGCGGCGGCGGCGTCGCTGCTGGCGGCGGGCGCGCAGCATGCCATCGTCACGCGCGGGGTCGGCGGCGCGATCCTGCGCGCAAAGGGGATGCGCCTGGATGTGCGCGCGCATCCGGTGCAGGCGCTGCGCAGCACGGTCGGCGCGGGCGACGTGTTCGTCGGCGCCCTGATCGCGCGACTCGGCGAGACGGACTACTACCCGTCGGCGCTCGCCGCCGCGCTGCCCGACGCCGCCGCGGAGGCTGCCCGCGCGTGCGAGCGATGGGGGGCGTTGCAGTGACGCATGCCGGCACGGGCGCGCCCGTTCGCCCGCCCGTGCCGGGTGGCGAAGTGACTGCGCCGCCCCGCGCAGGGGTGACGCGCGCCGACTGGCGCCGGCCGTCGCGCGCGCGCGTCGCGCGGATCCGGGCGCGGCTTGCGGAGATCTACGGCGTGCCGGTCGCCCAGCCGCACGGCGACGCGCTGGCCGAGCTCGTCCTCACGGTCCTGTCGCAGTCGACGAACGACCGCAACCGCGATGTCGCCTACCTGCGCCTGCGCGAGCGCTTTGCGAGCTGGGAGGCCGTGCGCGACGCGCCGCTGGAGGAGATCGAGGAGGCGATCCGCCCCGGCGGCATCTCGAAGGTCAAGTCGGTGCGCATCCAGGCGATCCTGCACGCGATCGGCGACCCGCTGGACCTTGCGTGGATGCGCTCGGCGCCCGTGCCCGAATCGCAGCGCTACCTCTGCGCGCTGCCGGGCGTCGGGCGCAAGACGGCCGCCTGCGTGCTGCTGTTCTCCTTCGGCCTGCGCGACGTGCCGGTCGACACGCACGTGTCTCGGGTCGGGATGCGCTTGGGGCTGCTGCGCCCGAAGGCGCCGTTCGAGGAGCTGCACGACGAGATGCTCGCGCTGACGCCGCCGGGCGCCGAGCTCGAGTTCCACGTCAACCTGCTGCGCCACGGGCGCCGGACGTGCCATGCGCAGCGGCCGGCGTGCGGCGAGTGCCCGCTGCGGCGGATGTGCCCGAGCCGGCGCGACTGATCAGCGGCCGCGGGGGGCTTGCGACACGAGGCGCCGGGTCGATCTGTCGATGTCACACAACAACACCTCGACCCGGCCCCGCGGCGCTCGACGGTACGTCAGCACCCCGGGCAGCTGGCCGCAGGGTGATCGAGGCTCAGATCCCCGCCGCGCCGGGCCGAAACCACCCGCTGATCACCACGGCACCACCCCCGCGTCATCGAAGAACCCGCCGGTGGGGCCGTCGCCGGGCAGGGTCGCGAGCTCGATCGCGATCGCCGCGCCTTGTTCGGGGGTGCGGACGCCGCGGAAGCCGTTGAGGTCGGTCGCGGTGAAGCCGGGGCAGGCGCCGTTGATCAGGATGTTCGTGTCCTGCAACTCCTTGGCGTATTGGACGGTGACCGCGTTGAGGTACGTCTTCGACGGCGAGTACGCGGCGGAAATCGGGCCGGGTTCGGCGCCGGGAGTGCTCTGCAGGGTCAGTGAGCCGACGCTGCTGGACATGTTCACGATCCGCGGCGAGGCGGAACGGTGCAGCAACGGCAGCATCGCGTTGGTGACGCGGATGACGCCGATCACGTTGGTCTCCACGGCCGCCCGCACCGTCGCGGGGTTGACGGTGGTGGGCATCTGCGGCATGCCGCCGGTGATCCCGGCGTTGTTGACGAGCACGTCCAGACGTCCGGCGTGCTCCTCGATCAGGCCGGCGGCGGCCACGCTCGCGTCGTCGACCACGTCGAGCGGTACGCCGAACGCGTCGGCTCCCGCCGCACGCAGCCTTGCTACGGCGCCCTCGCGGCGCTGCTTGTCCCGGGCGCCGACACCGACCCTCCAGCCGAGGCTGCCCAGGCCGGCTGCGATCTCGTACCCGATGCCTTTGTTCGCGCCGGTCACCAGCGCGATCGTCTGCTCACTCATGCGGTTCCCCTCAGTGGTAGCGTTCAAGCGGATAGCCTGTCCGTGCAGCGTAGCGGATAGGCTATCCATATAACAACTGCTGGCCGGAAGGCCCGGATCGACGGGTGGGTACCAGCGCGGGGCGCGCCGCCCCCGCGCCGCGTCCCGCGCTGGGCGGGCCGCCTGATGGGCGCGCACGTCATCGCGCTGCTGTGCGAGACCCGCGGCGCGTCCAACGCGAAGGCCCAGCGACTGCTCGGGTGGACCCCGACCCGCGCCTCGTGGCGGGAGGGCTTCGCCGAGCTCGCCGCCGGGCCGGCCGCCGGGCCCGCTAGGCCGGGAGGCTCGCGGGCAGGTCGAAGCGCCCGAACAGGCTGCCGTCGAACGTGACGATCTCACGGACCAGGCCGTCCTCGATGCGCAGGACGTCGATGGCGAGCGGCCGGTGCTCGGCGTCCCCGGGTCGCCGGACGTAGCACGCGACCGCGGGCTGCCGGTTGGCCCGCGTGACCACGCAGCGCATCGACCCGAACGCGTCCGCGCCGAAGCCGCCCTCCACCCAGCACCCGAGGACGGTGTCGCGGCCCTCCCACACCCCGGGCTGGGGCGGCATCCAGAAGCGGACGTCGTCGTGCATGAGGGCGACGAAGCCCTCGGGGTCGGCCTGCTCGCCGGCCTCGACGTAGCGGGCGAGCAGCTCCCGCTCGGCGGCCGACGGCTCCTGCTCGGGGCGCCACTGCGCGCGGGGCTCGGGCAGGTGCTCGCGCAGGCCGGCATGGGCGCGCTGCAGCGCGGAGTTCACCGAGGCGACCGTCGTCTCGAGCAGATCGGCGGTCTCCTTGGCTGAGCAGTCCAGGACGTCACGGAGGATGAAGACCGCCCGTGGCAGGGGCTGCAGGCGCTGGATCGCGGTGAGGAACGTCAGCTCGATGGTCTCCTTGGCGACCACGGCGTCCTCGGGGCCGTCCTCGCTCGCCCGCACGGCCTCGAGCAGCGAGTCGGGGTAGGGCTGCAGCCACAGCACCTCCCCGTCGGGGGTCGCCGTCCGCGGGCGCTTGTCGAGCGCGTCGAGGCAGGCGTTCGTCGCGATGCGGTACAGCCAGGCCCGCAGCGTCGAGCGGCCGGCGAACTGCTCGCGCTTGCGCCACGCCCGCAGGAACGTCTCCTGCACGAGGTCCTCGGACTCCTCGAGGGAGCCCGTCATGCGGTAGCAGTGGAGCTGGAGCTCGCGGGTGTGGCGGCGCACCTGTGTCTCGAACGCGTCGCGGTCGGTGTGGATGAGGTCGGCTGAGGTCGTCATGGGCGGTATGACGGCGGGACGCCCGGAAGCTCATCACGCCCGCGTCGCGCTGGGGGAAGATCACGACGATGACCGAAGAGCGCCGCGCGCGCATGAAGCAGCTGGTGGACGAGCGACGCTACGCGGCGGCGGTCGAGTCGACCGCACGGCAGCTCGGCGGGCTGGGCCTCGCGGTCCGCGGCGAGGACGCGGTTCCCTGGGCGTCCGCGAAGGCCGCGCTCGACGCGCTCGCGGGCCAGGACCGCTACCACCGCGTCTGGCACCGCTCGTGGGGCGTGCGGCTCCGCGCCGAGCTGGTCGAGACGACCGGGCGGCTGGCGGATCTCCTGGAAGGCGAGCGCGCCGTCCTCACCTGGGGCCGTCGCGACACGCGCGTCGGCTTCGCGGTCTCCGCCTCGGCGGCCCTTCGCGCGCTTCCCGCGCACGTCGGCCCGCCGCCGCACGCGGTGGGTCCCGGCGGCATCGGCTCGGACCTGCTGCTGACCTCGGCGGACGGCGCTAGCGGCATGTTCCTCACGTACCGCCACGAGCCGTTCGCCGACGAGTACTTCATGGAGTCGTGGGGTGCCTACGCCCGCGTGGTCACGCCGGCTGGAGATCCGCCAGCGCCTTGAGCACCTCGTCGTCGTGCGTCTTGGGCGAGGCCTTCGGGATGACGTGGACGATCGTGCCCGAGCCGTCGATGATGAACGTCGCGCGCTGGGCGCCCATGTAGGTCTTGCCGTACATCGACTTCTCGCCCCACACGCCGAACGCCTCGCAGACCGCGTGGTCCTCGTCGGCGAGGAGGGTGAAGTTGAGCGACTGCTTGCCGTGGAACTTCTTGACGTCGGCGACCGGGTCGGGCGAGACCCCGATCACGACGGCGCCCGCGGCGTCGTACTCGGCGGCGCGGTCGCGGATCGAGCACGCCTGCGTCGTGCACCCCGGCGTGTCGGCCTTGGGATAGAAGTAGAGGACGACCGTGCGGCCGGCGAAGTCGCCGAGCGAGACCGGGTTCGAATCCTGGTCGGGCAGCGTGAAGGCGGGGGCGGGCGTGGTGGGCTCGAGCATGGGCGGACGGTACCGTCCGGCGATGGAGCCCGACATCATCGTCCGCGGCGAGCGAGCGGCGCTGGGGCCGCTGCGCATGGACCTCGCCCCGGCCTACGCCCGCTGGTTCAACGACCCCGAGGCGCGGCGCGGGATCCTGCGCCGCGGGATCGCGACGCCGGAGACGGACGCCGCGTGGGTCGAGGAGGCGATGCGGGCCGCCGCGCACCGCCGCCCGGAGTCCGTGCACTTCACGATCTACGACGTCGCCGACCTGGCGCCGGTCGGCTCGGCCGGGCTCTACGGGATCGACCACATGATGGGCCGGGCGGGTCTCGGGATCATGATCGGCGAGCGGCGCGGCCAGGGCCTCGGGACGGACGCCACCCGCCTCCTCGCCCGCTGGGGCTTCGTCGACCTCGGCCTGGTCAACGTGATGCTCGAGGCGATGAGCTGGAACGAGTCCGCGATCCGCGCCTACGCGCGCGCCGGCTTCAAGGAGATCGGCCGGCGCCGCGGCTCCCAGCTCTCCGAGGGCCGCCGCTGCGACGAGGTGCTGATGGACGCGATCCCGGCCGACGTCCTCACTTGAGCAGCCGCGAGAGCCGGCGGTCCTTGAGGATGCGGCCCTCCGTCTGGCAGCTCGGGCAGTACGTCATCACGTAGTCCTCGTAGAAGACGGCCTCGAGCACGGTCTCGCAGCGCGGGCACGGCTCCCCCTGATGGCTGTGGATCACGGCGGCCTTCGCCTGCTTGTCGGGCAGCGGGAGCCTCCACTCGGCCGTGTAGCGCTCGATCGCGCTCCCCATCTGCCCCTCGATCGCGTCGTGCAGCGCGCGCAACTCGGCCTCGGAGAGGTCGTCGCCGCGCTTGAACGGCGACAGCCGCGCCGCGTGGAGGATGTCGTCGACCCACGTGCGGCCGATCCCCGCGATCACGCGCTGGTCGCGCAGGACGGAGTGCAGCGGGCGCTTCTCCCCCAGCACCTCGCCGAGGCGCTCGGGCCCCGGGAGGTCGGGCCACGCCTCGGGGCCGAGCGTGGTCAGCGACTCCTCGGCCTCGAGGCCCTCGGGCGTGAGGAGCTTCACCCACGCGGCCTGCTTCGTGCCGAACTCGCGCAGGCGCAGCTCGCGGTCGGGGTGGGCGGGATTCGCAATACGGAGCAGCAGCCGCGACGCCTTGTCGCGCAGCGACGCGCGCTTGTCGAAGAGCTGGAGGCGGCCGGCGGACATCAGGTGGATGAGCAGCGTGAGCCGCCCGCGCTCCGTCGTGTCGAGGTCGACGAGCAGGAGCTTGCCCCGCCGGCGGACGCCCGCGATCGCCGCGCCCTCCACCGCGTGCAGCGGCGGGTCGAACGTCTTGAGCGCGTTGATGCCCGGCGCGAGGGCCGTTTCGACGACCTCGCCGCGCAGCGCCTCGTCGAGCAGGCGGGCGGTGACCTCGACCTCCGGGAGCTCGGGCATGACGCCAACGATAGGCGCCGGGCTACAGTCTCTCTCCGGGAGGCGCCGATAGGAGCCCAATGCCCCACGTCCGCGCCGCCCTCATCACACTCACCCTGCTGCTCGCCTCCGCCGCTCCGGCGGCCGCCGCCGAGCGCACGGAGACCTTCCGCACCGGGCCGGTGAGCGTCGGCGGCTACCAGGTCCTCCAGGAGCAGGCGAAGGGCGGCCTGCCCAAGCCGGCGGCCGACGGGTTCATCACCGGCATGAAGGTCGACGTGGTCGATCGGTCGGGCAAGCCGATCCCGATCCGCCGGCTGATGCTGCACCACATCGTCTTCCTCAACCTCGGCGCGAACCTGGGCGACAAGCGCGACGGCACCTGCGGCTCGCTGCTCGGGCTCGACTCGCGCACCCGCTTCCCCGGCATCGCCGAGCGCTTCTACGCCGCGGGCGAGGAGCGCCTGGAGATGAAGCTGCCCGAGGGCTACGGCTACCGCTCCAAGGGAGCGGACCAGTGGCTGATGACCTACATGC
>CADCVQ010000052.1 GCA_902806175.1 uncultured Solirubrobacteraceae bacterium | reverse complement strand
GGGGGGGTCAACCATCGCGGTCGAAGCGGCGACGGCGGACGGGACCGTCGGCCCGAAAGCGGCGATCAGCAGGCCGCCGGCGAGCGCCGCGAGGCAGAGCGTCCTGGCCGGCCGCAAGCGGCGGCCGGACGATCCGCGGCCCGGCGACGCGGGCATGAGAAGACGAGCAGGTGACAACCGAGAATCGGACATGAACGAGTACCTCCAAGGGGGCTGTCCGAGCCCGGCGGCTGACTTACCGTCAGGCGTCTATCGGCATTGCGCGGCGCGCGCTTGACCCGGCGCACCGCAACTGCAGCGATTTCGGCGCGGAACGTCCACGTGTACTGCGCGCGGCAGCGCCCCGTCAGACCTGCGGCAGCGTCCCCGCGACCCACTCCGGCGGGCCGTCCTCCGGGTGCTCCTGCTTCCAGATCGGCGCCTGCGACTTGACGGCGTCGAGCAGCGCGCGGGCGCGGGCGAAGGCCTCGGCGCGGTGGCCCGCGGATACCGCGATGACGATGCTCGGCTCCATCAGCTCGACGGTGCCCGTGCGATGGGCCACGGCGACGGCGGCCAGGCCGTGCTCGGCGACGACGGCTTCGGCCAGCTCATGGATCTTCTGCTCGGCCATCTCGACGTAGGCCTCGTACTCGAGGCTCGGGACCTCGCGCGTCGTGCCGCAGAAGACGACGGTCGCTCCCGTCGCCGGGTGCGCCACGAGCCGGCGCACGGCCTCGGGATCGAGCTTGTCGGCGGTGACCTGGGCGAGCAGCACCCCACCCTCGCCCGCGCCGCCGCTGACCGGCGGGACGAGCGCCAGCTCGTCGCCCTCGGCAAGCGGATGGTCCTGGTCGACGTACTCGCGCGCGACCGCGGCGACGAAGGGCGCGTTCTGCGGGAGCCCGGCCAGCGCGCCCTGGCGCAACTGCGCGATCGCGTCGGCGACGGTGGCGCCGTCGCCGAGCTGCAGCGCCAGCGTGCCAGCCCCGGCGTGCTCGCGCAGACTGGCGAAGAGCCTCACGGTAACGTCCATTCCCTGATGCTAACCGCCGCGATCCTGACCGTCTCGGACACCCGCTCGGCAGGTACGCGCGAGGACACGACGACCGCGCTCATGGCCGAGATCCTCGAGACGATCGAGATCGAGATCGTCGCGACGCGGCTGGTGCCCGACGAGCAGGCGCAGATCGCCGACGCGATCGTCGAGCTCTGCGAGGGCGCGAGCCTCGTGCTGACCTCCGGCGGCACCGGCCTCGCGCCGCGCGACGTCACGCCCGAGGCGACGCGCGCCGTGATCGACCGCGAGGCGCCCGGCATCGCGGAGGCGATGCGCGCGCAGACCGCGCAGTTTCAGAAGCTCGCGTGGCTGTCGCGCGCGGTCGCGGGAACGCGCGGCCGCACGCTCGTGATCAACCTGCCGGGCAATCCGAAGGCCGTCCGCGAGTGCCTCGACGTGCTGACGCCGATGCTGCCGCACGCGCTGAAGCTGGCGTCGGGCGATGACGCCGGCGGCGGGCATGCAAGCTCGACGTAGCGCTGCTACGCCACGAACGACCCGCGCGACAGCCCGACCCGCTTGGTGAACGGCGCGTCGAAGACACCGTCGGGGTCCAGCGCGGCGCGCACGTCGAGCCAGTCCGCAAGCCGCGGGTACATCGACGCCACGAAGTCGCCGCTGCCGCTCAACGTGTTCAGATGCCCCCAGTGCGGCCGGCCGCCGAGCGCGTACAGCGCCTCCTCGTAGGCCTTCAGCAGCTCGATCCCGCCGTCGTTGCCGTTCAGGCCGATGAGCTCGATCATCATCGTGTCGCGCCCGTTCATCATCGACAGGTACGCGGGTGAGGTCTTCACGAAACGCAGCGCGATCGGCGAGCTCTGGTAGACCTGCCCGAGCTCGCGGCGCTCGCGCGCGACGCGGAAGACGGCCTCGACCGCCTCGATGTGGCGCCCGTCCATCGGCACGCCGATCTCGCACGAGTAGGCGGGCAGGATGTTCGCGTTGCCGATGTTGAAGACCTTGAAGCTGACCTCGTCGTAGCGGTCCTTCACGAGCGCCTTGATCGAGCCGCGCAGCAGCGCCGGCGCCAGCGCGGGCCGGACGTCGAGGATGAGGTTGATGATGTGCGGCGTGTACGGAAACAGCGCCGCCAGCTCGACGAGCCAGTTGCGCATCCGCTTGTCCCACGGGCGGTTGCGCGGGTCGCCGACCGTGTCGCGGGTCGTGACGAGGAAGGGGTACGCGTAACCGTCGTCGTACGGGCTGAAGGCAAGCTCGTAGTGCTCGTGGCGCTCGAGCACGGCGCCGTCCTCGAGGTCGCGGCGGACCTTCGCCCACGGATGCATCTCGCGCACCTCGCGCATGAAGAAGCGGTCGCGAACCTCGATCATCGCCGTGCAGATGACGCCGGTGCAGCCGATCCCGACGCAGACGGCGTTGAAGACGTGATCGTCCTGCACGAGCGCACGACGGTCGCCGAAGTGCGCCTCGAACGCCGCGCGATCCGTCGGGCCGCCGGAGGGCTCGATCCGCTGCACGGAGCCGTCGCCGACGACGACGTCGAGCGAACGCAGCGCGTCGTTGAGCGGCCCGAACCGCATGCCCGAGCCGTGCGTCGACGTCGCGGTGACGCCGGCGATCGTCTGCCCGTCGTAGCCGCCGAGGTTCTCAAAGCCCATCCCGCTGGCGTCAAGCCAGGCGTTGCACTCCCTGATCCGCGCGCCGCCCTCGGCGCGCACGAGCTTGCGCCCCGCCCACTCCGAGCGGATGAAGTCCGGCTCGGCGGCGGGCACGCGCGTCATGCCGGTCGGCTTGAGCACGAAGCCCTCCGTCAGCGCCACGTCTGACCACGAGTGGCCCGAGCCGACCGCGCGCACGTTGACGCCCCGCGCGCGCGCGAGGCGCACGACCTCCTGGACCTCCGCGATCGAGCGCGGCTCGTAGATCCGCAGCGGGTCGATGCGCTGGTTGCCGAGGTGGTTCTTCCAGGTCTTGCGGACCTCGAACTGCATCACCGCTCCCGCTCGGCGAGCAGCCGCTCGGCGCCGCGCTCGGCCAGCGCCGCGATCGTCTTGGACGGGTTGACGCCGATCGCCGCCGGCACGATCGACCCGTCCAGGACGTACAGGCCGTCGTAGCCATGGACCTTGCCGCCGTCGTCGACGACGCCCGCGGCAGGGTCGTCGGACATCGGGCAGCCGCCGAGCGGGTGCACCGAGACGAACTTGCCCAGCGGCCCGGCGTCGAGCGCGAAGAACGCGGTCGCGCCCGCCGCCTGCGCGAGCTCGCGGACCGACTCACGCATGGAGTCGAACAGCCCCTGGCTGCACCGCATCTCCCAGCGGATGTCAAAGCTCCCGAAGTGCGTGAGGCGCATGCGCCCGTCGGCGGCGTCGCGGCCGATGCACAGGAAGATCAGCGAGTCGCCGATCGGCGCCCTGCGCCTGACGTGCATGTCGCCCGGCGCGAGCGCACGGTCCGAGAAGCCGATCTTCGTCGCGACGTTCTTGGCGGCGACGCGCAGCCGCCCGAGGCCGGTCAGCAGCCGCACGCCGCGCAGCACCTCGAGCACGTCGCTGAAGCTCGCCGGCAGCCCGCCGTCGGCGACCATGTGGCCGCGCTGCGCCATGAAGTCGATCCGGCTGGTCATGACCGGCCCGAACTCGGCGTGCGCCCCCGTCACGCCAGGCGCCGTCGGGTCCAGCGCGAGCGCGAGCGCGTCGCCGTTTCCCGAGTAGCGGCTGCCGAGGGCCGGCGACAGGCGCGGCAGGCGCCGCCGGTTGCGCAGCAACAGCCGCGTCGAGCCCAGCGTGCCGGCGGCCAGTACGAGCACCGGCGCGCGAACCTCGCCGGCGGTCTTGTACTGCAGGTCGCGAAAGCCGACGCGCCACGCGCCGTCCGCCCGCGCCGGCGGGTCGATGCGATGCACCTCGTGCAGCGGGAAGACCTCGGCGCCGAACGTCTCCGCGCGCGCGATGTACGTGATGTCGATCGTGTTCTTCGACATCCGTGGGCAGCCGACGTCGCAGCGGCCGAGGTTGTCGCAGCCCTGCTGGAAGACGCCGCTGAACGGGTGGCGCCGGTCGGCGCCGAAGTGCACCGCGATCGGCAGCGCCAGCGCGCTGCGACCCGCGTTCTGCGCCATCCGCTCGAAGGCCGCGACCTTCGGCAGCGGCGGCTGCGGCGGCGTCGCGCGCGGATCGAGCGCCTCCTCCGTGCGCGTGTAGAAGCGGTCCAGCTCGCCGCCGTCGATCGCGTCGGGCCAGGCGGGGTCGTCGAAGATCGCGTCGGGCGCGCGCAGCTGGACGTTGGCGTAGACGAGCGAGCCGCCGCCGACGCCCGCGCCGGTCACGACGGCGACGTCGCGCATGATGCGCACGTCGAACATGCCGCCCGGGTTGCGGCGCGGATGCCACAGCGCGTGCGGGAACTGCGCGAGCCGGTCGGGGTAGTCGCCGGGGCCGAAGCGCCGGCCGCGCTCCAGGACGCACACGCTGAATCCCCGCTCGGCGAGACGGCAGGCGGTGATGCCCCCACCGAACCCGGAGCCGACGACGATCGCGTCGTAGGCGCGCTCCATGACGCCACACTATCCGCGCCGGCCCCGCAGCGGCGTGGTCTGCGTCACACGTCACGCTCGGGCGGGCTCGCTCAGCTCAGGCGGGACGCGGCGCGCGGTCCGACAGCCCGGCGTCCGCTGCCGGCACGCGCTGCGCCGTCCGCGCGAGCGCGAGGCCGGCCGCGACCTGCAGCGCGCCGAGCGCGAGGAATGCCAGATCCCAGCCGAGCGGGCCGCCGAGGTCGTCGCGCACGTGGTGGATGCCGAGGATCACGTGGTCGACGAGTCCCTCGACGAGGTTGAAGGCGCCCCAGCCCACGAGCAGCATCCCACCGTGGATGCGCCACGGCGGCGCGAGCGCGCCGCGCTGCCACGCGCGCACGGTCAGCGCCATCGCGACCGCGACGCAGATCCACGTCGCGAGGTGAAAGAACCCGTCGGCGAGCGTGTTGGTTTCGAGGCCGGCAACCGTCCGCGCCGGATGCTCACCGGTGCTCGTGAGCATGTGGTGCCACTGCAGCAGCTGGTGCAGCACGATGCCGTCGAGAAACCCGCCGAGCCCGAGTCCCCACAGCAGCGCGGGCGCGCGTGGCGTGCGCGCGGCGCGGTCGGAGGCATCTGCCTGGCGGGCGCGGGACATGGCGCGCGGGCGGATACCCCGTACGCTCGGGCGCATGAGCCTCGTGGCGTTTCTCGACAACTCGCAGCGCAGCGCCGGCGTCGCCGCGCCGCCCGATTCGCGCGCCACGCGCTTTCATCGCAGCATGCCCGGCTACGCGCCGACCGCGGTCGCCGAGGCGCCCGCCGCCGCGGCCGAGCTCGGGCTGTCGCGACTCGTCGTCAAGCTCGAGACCGAGCGCTTCGGGCTGCCGTCGTTCAAGCTCCTCGGCGCGTCGTGGGCGATCTGCCGCGCGCTGAGCCTGCGCGCCGGCGTGGAGCCCGCCGCGACGTTCGACGAGCTGCGCCGGATCTGTGTCCGCCTCGACGGCCTGACGCTCGTCGCCGCGACCGACGGAAACCACGGCCGCGCAGTCGCGCACATGGCGCGGCTGCTGGGGCTCGGCGCGCGGATCCTCGTCCCCGAGCACACCGCGCAGGCGCGCGTCGACGCGATCGCCGGCGAGGGCGCGACGGTCGACATCGTGCGCGGAAGCTACGACGACGCGGTCGGCCAGTCGGCGGGACTCGCCAGCGACGACCACCTCGTGATCTCCGACACCTCGTGGCCCGGCTACGAGGAGGTGCCCGGCTGGGTCGCCGAAGGGTACGCGACGATCTTCGAGGAGCTCGCCGAGCAGCTGCCGGGCGAGCTGCCGCCGCTCGTGGCGATCCAGATCGGCGTCGGCGCGCTGGCCTCCGCGGCGGTCCGCGCGCTGGCGGCACCGGGCCGCGTCCTCGTCGGCGTCGAGCCGGGTGACGCCGCCTGCGTGCTGCATGCCGTCCGCGCCGGCCGGCCGGTGCTCGTCCCCGGGCCGCATATCTCGATCATGGCGGGCCTGAACTGCGGCCTCGCCTCGCGCGTCGCGCTGCCCGACATGGCCGCCGGGATCGACGCGTTCTGCGCGATCGACGACCGCGCCACCGAGCAGGCGGTCCGCCTGCTGCTGCGCGACGGGCTGACCTGCGGTGAGACCGGCGCCGCCGGCGTCGCGGGGCTGCTCGCGCTGCGCGAGGACCGGCCCGAGCGCATGTGGGAGCGCTTGCGGCTCGCCGATCCGCGCCCGGCGGCGCTCGCGATCTGCACGGAGGCGCCGACCGATCCGCCGTCCTTCGCGCGCATCGCCGCGGGCGCCTGACGAGACCCGCTACCGAACGCCGCAGCGGGGTACCAAATCGCCATGAGCACAGAGAACCCACCGATGGACCCGACCAGCTCGGAAGCCGACGCAAAGCAGCTCGAGCTCGCCCGCAAGCAGGGCGCCGCGTACCGCGAGGCGCTCGACCACATGGCCGAGGACGTCGCCCACGACGGCGGGATGCACACCGTCGACCAATACCTCGTCGCCTACGCGATCGAGGAGGCGGAGGGGATGTTCATGTGGGAGGACGGCGAACTGCACTGGCATGACCCCGAGGACGAGAACCTGCACGTCGAGATCGCCGTCAGCGACGCGTCAGACGGGCGCTTCATCCCTGGACTCAAGGTCACCGGGACGCTGATCGACCCCGACGGCAACGAGGTCGGCACGCACGAGCACGAGTTGCTCTGGCACCCGATGCTCTACCACTACGGCCGCAACTGGAAGGTCCCGGTCGACGGCGAGTACACCCTCAAGGTGCACATCGATCCGCCGACCTTCATGCGCCACGACGAGATCAACGGCTGTCGCTTCACGAAGCCGGTCGACACGGAGTTCACCGGCGTCAAGGTCGAGCGCGGGCAGGACTGACGCTGCCGCGCCGGCCGGCACCGTCGGCGAGCACGTAGACCGCGATCCCGGTGACCGCTGCCGCGAGCAGGACCGACGGCCACGCGCCGAGCCTGTCGGCGATGACGTGCGAGAGCACGAAGGCGCCGATGTAGACGACCACGAGCAGCGCCGTGCGCGCAGGACCGGCGGGCCGGATCTGCAGCCAGCGCAGCGCACACCACGCGCAGCCGGCGATCAGCACGATCGCGCCGAGCGGGCGGATGCCGGTCGCCTGCGCGACGGCGAAGCCGAGCAGGAGCGAGCCGGAGGCGACGGGCCAGGTCACTGGCGAAACGATAAAGGCCCGCCGTCCCGGCGCGGCCGGGCGGGCGCCGCGTGGCGGGCGCGGCGACCCACTAGATTGCCGCTCGTGACCTCCTCCGCGCCGGATCAGCGCAGCCGGCAGGACCGCTGTCCCGGCGTGCTCGCCCTGCACGAGGCAGCCGACGGCTGGCTCGCGCGGGTGCGCGTGCCCGGCGGGCGCCTGTCGGCCCGCGCGCTGAGCACGCTCGCGGCGCTGGCCGAGGAGCTCGGCAACGGCCTCGTCGATCTGACCTCGCGGGCGAACGTCCAGCTGCGCGGCCTCGCACCCGACGCGGCGGCCGCGCTCGGGCCGCGGCTGCAGGCCAGCGGGCTACTGCCGTCAGCCGCACACGACCGCGCCCGCAACGTGCTCGCGAGCCCGCTGGCGGGGCGCGCGCCCGGTGCGCTCGACGACGTCGACGACGTCGTGGCGCTGCTCGACGCGCGCGTCATCGACGATCATCGGCTGCGCGATCTGCCCGGCCGGTTCTGCTTTCTCGTCGACGACGGCACCGGTGCCGGCCGCGAGGTCGAGCCCGACGTGACGATCGTCGCCCGTGGCGGCGGCCGCTTCGGCGTCGCGCTCGACGGGCGCCCGCTCCAGGTCGACGGCGACGCCGCGCCGGCCGTCGCCGTCGCCGTCGGCGCCGCGGAGGCGTTCGTCGCATTGCGCGGCGATGCCTGGCGGCTGTCGGAGACGCCCGGCGGCGCGGCGGCGGTCGCCGTCGCGCTGGGACTGGCACTCGCGCCGCTGAGGCCCGCGACGCGGTCGCGCGGCTACGGGCCCGGTGCGCTTACGCAGCGCGACGGTCGCGCCGCCCTGACCGCGCTCGCGCCGCTCGGCCAGCTCTGGCCCGCGCTGCTGCGCACGCTCGCTGCGCTCGGCGCCGACGTGCGCATCTCGACGCGGCGGACGGTGACGCTCGTCGACCTCGATCCCGGCGCGGTCGACGCGACGCGCGACGCGCTCGCGGCGGCCGAGCTCGTGCTGGACGCCGCGTCGGGCTGGGTCGGGCTGACCGCCTGCGCCGGAACCGCGGGCTGCCCGCGCG
>CADCVQ010000051.1 GCA_902806175.1 uncultured Solirubrobacteraceae bacterium | reverse complement strand
TTGGGCGGGCGCGTCGTCGCCGAGCGGAACGTCGCGGTCGAGCGAGCGCGCGAACGCGAGCCCGTCCTGCAGCGGCGACCCGCCGGTGGGCGCGTTGCCGGCTCGCGCGAACGCTTCGAAGCGGGCGTCGAACTCGGCCCCGAGAGCCAGCGCCAGGGCGGGCCAGGCACCGGCGACGGCGCGGGTGCGCTTGCGCCGCAGCGAACGGCCGGCCGCGTCCGCCTGCGCGGCGTCGAAGCCCGCCGGCGGCTCCTCGCCGCGCAGCAGCGCGTCGAGCAGCTGCGCCTGGCGCGCGCCGTAGGCGGCGCGGTCAGGCGCGGACACGCTGCTCTGTTCCCCGGCGCACGGCGTCGGCGATCGCGCGCAGCTCGGCGGCGAACTCGGCCTCCGGCGCGAAGTCGTCGTCGCGCTCGAGCAGCACGCCGGGCGCGTCGGTCAGCGCAAAGAGCTCCTCGACGAGCTGCAGCACGCCCGGCACGACCGGGTCTGCGTGCGTGTCGTGGTACACGCCGTCGCGCAAGCGGCCGCCGCCGACGTGCACGTAGGCGATCCGCTCCAGCGGGAAGCGCTGCAGTGACTGCAGCGCGTCGTAGCCGTGATTATGTGCGTTGGCGTAGAGGTTGGAGAGGTCGAGCAGCAGCAGCGCGCCCGTCCGCTCGATGAGCTGCGCGACGAACGTCGCCTCGTCCATCTCCGCGCCGGGCCACTGCACGAGCGCGGCGACGTGCTCGAGCGCGAGCGGCACCGGCAGCGCCTCCTGCGCGATCGCCACGTTGTCGCTGAGGATGTCCAGCGCCTCGCGCGTGCGCGGGACCGGCAGCAGGTGCCCGGACTCGCGGCCGCCGGCGCGCACGAACGCGATGTGCTCGCTGACGAGAGGCGCGCCGCAGCGCTCGGCGACCGCCGCGAGCTGCGCCAGCCGGGCGACGTCGGGCCGCTCCGCGCCGCCCAGCGACAGGCTCACGCCGTGGGGCACGACCTGCAGGCCGCGCTGCACCGCCGCGGCGACGCCGGCGGGCAGCCCGTGCCCTCCGATCGCCTCGGCGATGACCTCGACGAAGCCGAGGCCGGGCGCGCGCGCGATCGCGCCGTCGAGCTGCGGGCGCCAGCCGACGCCCTGTCCGAGCTGCCATGTCACATCTGTCGTGTTCATCGTCAGCCGCCTCCGCCGCCACCGCCGCACCCGCCACCGCCGGAGTCGCTGCCGCCACCCGACGCGCAACCGCTCGCGCCGCCGCCACCCGTTCCACGGCCGGATCCCCACGGGCCGCCGGTCGCCTCCTCCTCGCGGAGGACGCCGATCGCCGCCGCGGCCGCGGGGTCGGCGAGCCACAGCGCGCCCGCGCCGAACAGCGCGACCGTCAGCGCGCTCTCGCCCGAGAGCGGCTGGCGGCGCAGGTCGTCGCGCTCGGCGCGCAGGCGCCGCAGCACGTCGCGACCGCGGCTCGTGGCCAGCGGCCGCTGCCGGTACAGCCAGACGGTCGCGCCCGCGACGAGCAGCACCATCGCCGCCGTCCAGCCGACCGCCGGGTCGTGGCTCGACGCGGCGACGATCCGGGCGATCCCCAGCGCCGTCAGCAGGGCGCCCACGATCCACAGGCGCCGCACGCGCGCCGCCTGCTCCGCATCGAGCAGCAGCCCCGACTGCGTGAGCCGCGCGGACATCGACGCCAGCGCGTCGCCGCTCTTGACCTCCTTGCGCAACGCCAGGGTGCTGATGCCCGGTTCGCGGCGAACCGCCTCGAAGACCTCCCGTTCGACCGGGGCGGCGGTCGCGTCCAGCGCGCCCGACACCTTCAGCGTGCCTTCGCGTTGCCGGATGCGCAGCAGCTTGTCGCGGTGCAGGCGCGTGAGGGCCGTCGTGAGCGCGAGCTGCGGACCACCGCCGATCAGAGCGACCTCGTAGACGTCGAGCTCGGGCAGCGGGTCTGAGCCGCGCTCCGTGCGCCCGATCGCCTGACGCCACTGCCACGAGATGACCGCCGCCGCGACGACGCAGAGCATGCCGTAGCCGGCGAGAAACTCCGCGTTCGTGATTGCCCAGGTTGTTGGCGTTGTCAGCATGAGCACAGCTCCAGTCCTTGCACGTGACTTTCGGTGAGGGTTACGGCGTGCGCCGAGCGCGTGCGCCGCGCAGGCTCGGCGCGTGCGGTCGCGAGGGCGCGCGCGGCGGGGTACGGCGCCGCGAACAGCGGCGCGTGCTCTGGCGGCGGCGCGAGCGCGAGCGCGGACGGCGTCCGTGCCGCGACGCCGAGCACGATCGTCAGCGCGGCGGTCGCCGCGCTGCGGCGGGTGATGACCAACCTGTGGTTGAACATCGTCATGCCTTTCGGTAGGTGTGAAAAGCACTTCGTGTGACTGAGGTGAAGGATGCAGTCGCCGGATGCGGCGTACTACGCGTCTCAGCCCGCTGCCTCACGACCGGCGCGCGACGCTTGCGCCGCGGTTGCGGCGATCCCGACGTTGATCCGACGCCGATCCGACGCTACGGTGGCAGCGTGAGCACGCGCTCAGCCGACCTGGCGGAGGAGCTCAAGCAGGTCATCCGCCTCGCCGGTCGCGATCCGGAGGCGCTCGAGGGGGCGCTGCCGGCGCTCTCTGCGTTTCACCGCGTAGCGAGCTTCGACGCCTCCGACGAGCCGGCCCGCGTGCACTTCATCCTGCGCCGCCTGATCCCGGAGTACCTCGAGCGGCTGCCTGCCGGTCGCGACTGCCGCGCGATCCGCGAGCTCATGACGTGGGAGGACGAGGACGGTCAGTCGCAGTCGCTCACGACGCGCTACCACAAGGCCGCGGCGCATCTCGTCAACGCCGCCACCGACTTCGGGCGCCGCCAGGAGCCGCGCCTGCTGGCCGAGTGCGCCCGCCGCTTCATCGTGCTGGACCACGAGGACGGGCTCGCGGGCGCCGCGCCGGGAGGAGCGGGCGCCGCGGCGCCGCTGCCGGTGGCCGACACCGATACCAGCGCCGGGATCGTGCAGGTGCACAGGAACCTCGACTATCACCTGCTGGTCGACCTCATGGCAGCGGCGGAGGAGATCGTCATCCTCAACACGTGGATCCCGGAGCTGAACATCCTCGATGACGCGCTCGTCGAGGCGCTCGCGCGCGGCACGTACGTCTCGATCCTCATGCTCTACCCCGACTCGCAGATCGCGCAGCTGCGCAACCAGGCGCTGCAGATGACGACGCAGGCGCGCCCGCGCGAGGACCGCGTGCGACGCGGCGTGCGCCACTGCCTGGAGGTGCCCGCCGCGATCGCCCGCACGGCCGGCGACGACAGCCGCCGGCACCTGCGCGTCCGGCTCTATCACTCGCTGCCGTCGATCTCCGTCTACGGCGTCGACGACCGCGCGTTCTTCAGCGTCTTCCTGCATGGGCAGGTGTCCGTCAAGTCTCCGCAGATCGAGGTCGAGGGGCAGGATTCGCTGATGGGCCGTCTCGTGTTCCGCGAGCTCGAGACGCTGTGGGAGGCCGGTCAGGAGTTTCAGGACCTCGAACACTGGGAGACGGAGTTGCTGGAGATGGGAGCACGGTTCGGACTCGGCTCCTAGTAGTGGACCCGTCCGCAAGTTCTGCGGGTTCTCCGGGCGCCGATCCGCGCCTGACCGCCGCCGGCGCCCGGGTGGGCGGGTCGCCCTCCAGCTCGAAGGCGGGCCACCGCCGGGCGTCAGATCACGTCCGGGCATCCCGCAAAACCTCGCACGACTTGCGGCCGCGCCCGCTAGCGCCGGGATAGCCTCCCGGCCGTGACCGCGACGCCGCTCAGGGCTGGCGCGCTCATGGGCTTCTCGCGTCCGCCGGCGGCGAGTGCTTGAGCGGCTGTCGCTTCGGGCTGCGATGAGCGCGGGTGCGATCAGGGCCGGCGTGGCGATCTTCGTGATCGGGCTGCTGTTCATCTGGCTGATCGGGCCGATCGGCAACGCCTGCCCGGACGTCGACAAGCTCCCGAGCGGCAGCGAGGGCTCCTCCGCGCCGTCGTTCGCGCCGCCGTTGACGCGCACGTGCACGTACTCGACGCCGGACGGCACGCAGGCGCGCAGGCGCTACGTGCCGGTGCTCGACGTCGTCGCGCTGCTGTTCGTGGCGGGCCTCGTCGGCGGCGCGATCGGGCTGGCGCGAGCCGGCCGCGGCACGAGTGCGCGGGCGCGCGAGCCGGAACGGGCGCCGGGGCCGCCGCGCGTTGCGGACGAGGACGACACAAGGCATGAGCGTGACACCCACCAACGTGAGCGCGCACGGCAGGAGCGCCAGGAGCGCCGGCGCGGCTGACGGGCGGCGGCACGGCTCTCACGGAGCGCGCGGAGGCGACCGAACGGCGCCACGAGCAACAAACGTTCGCTCGCGGGCGTTGTGAGCGCGGTGGTGGCGCCTTTGCCGCGATGGCGCTGCATCCGCGCCACGACACCGGGCGCTTCCGGGTCGTGGCGCCTGTGCTGCGTATGGCGCTGCATCGGCGCCACGACCGCCCCGCATCCCGCCCAGCGCGCCCGCCGGCAACCGCAACGTCTCAACCCTGGGCGCGCTCAGCGCGCCCAGGGAACTTCGACCGAGTCCTCGTCCGGCGCGTCGCGGGCCACGACGTACTCGGCGTCCTCGGTCTCCGACGGGTTCTCGAGCAGGTGCGTCTCGCGCGGCGGGACGTAGACCATGTCGCCGGGCTCGAGCGCGAGCGAGTGCTCGAGCTCCTCGCCCCAGCGCACGTTCAGCCGCCCGTGCAGCATGTAGACCGCCGACTCGCAGTCGGCGTGGTAGTGCGGGCGCGACTGCGCGCCGGCCGGAACGCGGAAGACGCCCATGTAGATGTTCGCCGCGCCGGTCGTGGCCTGCGAGACCTCGGCGCCGCCGACGACGCCGCGCGGCACGAGATGGTCCGGTCCGGGCTTGACGATCTGCACTTCGCACAGAGTACTCCCCGATCCGATTGTCGGAAAGCCGCAGAACGCCATGTCGACGTTCTGAGGGGCGCGTGTTCAGTTCGCGCCGGGTGCAGGCAAAACGCCTACGTCGTCATGCCGGTGAACTGGCCGCCGGTGACGTTCAGCGTCTGGCCGTGCACGTAGTTCGACCACGGGGAGCACAGGAAGAAGACGCCGCCGGCCGCCTCCTGCGGGGTTCCGGGCCGCCCGAGCGGGATCACGTAGGAGGCCACGCCGCGCATCTGCTCGGGGATTCCGAGCTGCACCGTCTCGCCGCCGATCTGCATCGTGTTGTCCTCGACCTTCGCTGCCGTCAAACGCGTTTCGATGAAGCCGAAGGCGACGGCATTGACGTTGATCTTGAACTGGCCCCACTCCTTGGCGAGCGTCTTCGTCAATCCCACGACGGCAGCCTTGCCGGCCGCGTAGTTCGCCTGGCCCGCATTGCCCATCGTGCCGGAGATCGAGGAGACGTTGACGATCTTGCGGAAGACCTCGACGCCCTCCTCGCGCTCCTTCTTGGCCGGCTCGCGCAGGTGTGGCGCAGCGGCGCGCAGGACGCGGAACGGCACGACGGTGTGGATGTCGAGCATCCGCTGGAAGGCGTCGTCGGTCATCTTGTGGACCGCGCCGTCGATCGTGTAGCCGGCGTTGTTGACGATGATGTCGATCTTGCCCCACGCGTCGATCGCCGTCTGGACGAGTTCGTCGCAGGCGCCGGGGGCGGTCAGGTCGCCGCCGTAGACGACGGTCTCGCCGGCGATCTCCGCGGCGGCCTGCTCGGCGACGTCGCCGTCGAGGTCGTTGACGAGGACCTTGGCGCCATGCTCGGAGAGCAGCTCCGCCGTCGCGCGGCCGATGCCTCGCGCCGAGCCGGTGACGATCGCGACCTTGTCGTCCAGGACTGCCATTGCCATGCGCTCCTTGTCGTGGTGCCGAACCAGCCGGCCGGGCACGATACCGACTGGTTGACTGGCCAGTCGGTCTTCCGCGGGCGGCAGCCACAGCGGCGCGACGAGAAGGACGCGTGGCGGATGCCGAACGGGGACCCGCCGCAGAGGCCGATGTTCCCCGGCATACCACGTAGCCTGCAGCGCGTGATCGCCCTCGTCACCGGAGCGTCGAGCGGGATCGGCGAGGCGACGGCGCGGCGGATCGCGCGCGAGCCGGGCGCACAGCTGATCCTCGTCGCGCGCCGCGAGGATCGCCTGCGCGCGCTCGCCCTGGAGCTCGGCGGCGCGCCGATGGTGATCGCGGCCGACTTGACCGACGCCGATGCGCCGGCGCGCATCGCCGCGGCCGTCGACACGTGGGAAGGCGGCCTGGACCTGCTCGTCAACAACGCCGGCGCCGCCTGGCGCGGCGCGTTCGGCGAGAGCGGCTGGGAGAACGTGCGCCGCCACATGGAGCTCAACTTCGACGCCCAGGTGCGCCTCACGGAGGCGCTGCTGCCGCTGCTGCGCGGCAACGCCCCGAGCGCGATCGTCAACGTGGCGAGCACCGCCGGCCGCGTGAGCCGCGCCAACTCCGGCGCCTACTCCGCGAGCAAGTTCGCGCTTGCGGGCTGGACGGACGCGCTGCATCTCGAGGAGCGCGAGCACGGCGTCCACGTCGGCATGGTGCTGCCCGGCTTCGTCGCGACGGAGGGCTTTCCGCAGCGGGCGCTCGTCGACCGGCGGCTCACGCGCTGGATCGTCTCGACGCCCGAGAAGGTCGCCGACGCGATCATGGACGCCGGCCCCGGCGGCCGCGCCGAGCGCTACGTGCCCCGGCCCTACTGGCTCGGTGCGGTGGTGCGGATCGTGCTGCCGCGCGCGACGCGCCGCGCGCTCGGCCGCGGCGGCGGCGCGCTCACGACGGCTACGCCGAGCCGCCGCGGTCGCTGACGCTCCAGGTTGCCGTCAGCTCCGTCCGCGAGCGCACGCCGAGCTTCGCGTACGCGCGCGAGAGGTGGTGCTCGATCGTCTTCTCGCTCAGGAAGAGCGCCGCGGCAGCCTGCTTGTTGGAGCGCCCCTGAGCGACGAGCGTCGCGATCTCCAGCTCGCGCTTGGTGAGCGGGTCGCCGGCCTCCGTGGCGGGCGCGGCTGCGCGGGCCGAGCCGACGACCGGTGCCAGCCGCACACCAAGACGCCGCAGCTCGCTGCTCGCCGCGTCTCGCAGCCGCCACGCCTGCGCCCGCCCGGCCTCGTCGGCCACGAGGCGCAGTTCGTCGTGCGCCTCGGAGCGCCGTCCCGCCGCCGCCAGCGCGCGCCCCGCGCACAGTCGCGACGGTAGGGCGTCCAGGCGCGCGCCGAGGACCTCCTGCTCTTCGGCGGCCGCCCTGGCGAGGCGCGCGGCGCGCTCCGGCTCGCCTTCGGCCAGCGCGATCTCGGCGCGGGCGGCGAGCGCGCGGGTGACGCCGACCGGCAGCTCATAGGTGACCGCGCGACGCTCGATGAGCGCCGCGAACCGCCGCGCTTCGGGCAGGTCGCCGCCGGCGATCGCGGCGCGCACGAGTACGAGCGCGAGCCACAGCGACCGCGTCGGATCGATCCGCTCGAGCTCGGCGCCGGCGGCGTCGATCATCTCGCGCATGGCAAGCGCCGGATCCTCCTCGGCGCGGTGCGCCGCCAGGTTGCAGCGGCCGATCGGCTTGAAGATGTCGCCCTCCTCGAGATCGTCGAGCAGCGGACGGCACTCGGCCTCCAAGCGCCTGACCTCGCGCACGTCGCCCTGCAGCCAGGCGACAAACGACCGTGACCACAGCGCCCATTGCAGCTGGTAGCTCAGCCCCTGCAGCCTCGCCGCCTCCTCCGCGGCCTCCACGAGCTGCAGGCTCTCGGCGAGGTCGAGCGTGTCGATGAGCCCCATCGCCAGCAGCGTCGTCAGCGGCGCGACGAGGTGGCCGATGCGCTCGGCGCGCGCGATCCGCAGCCCGCGACGCAGGACCTCCTGGCTCTCGCGGTGGCGCTCGAGCAGCAACAGCGTGTGACCGAGCACCCAGGCCGACTCCGGCCAGGCGGCGACGCCCTCGTCCGGCAGGGCGGTGAACCCGCGCAGGGCCAGCTCGATGTGCCAGCGCGAGCGCGTCGGATCTCCGCTCCACAGCAGGCCGAGTGACTTCAGGGCGTGGCCGAGCACGCTCGCGCCGCCGAGTGTCTCGCCCGGTGGCGCGAGGGCTGCGGTCTGCAACGCGCGGTCAGCCCAGGAAGCCACGGCCGCAGCGTCGGCCGCGAAGACGGCCGTGAGCGCCAGCTGTGTCTGCAGTCCGGCACGCAGCTCGGCCGGCGCGTGGTCAGGCAGCGAGCCGAGCGCGCGCTCGAGCCGCCCGCGGGCGGGACCGTGCAGCCCAAGGACGTTCTCGAGCGTGGCGCAGCGCGCCACGAGCGTCATGCGCTGCGCAGCGTCGGGCGCCAGCAGCTCGGCGGCGCGTTCGAACGCCTCCCTGCTCTCGTTCAGGTGACCCGCCGCGGCCAGGGCCGTGGCGCGTGCTGCGAGCACCGCCGCATGGCGCACGCTGTCGCCTGCGGGCAGCAGCCGCTGCGCGGCGGCGTACAGGCGCGCCGCGGTCGCCGGCGCGGCCTCGGCGGACTCCGCCGCAGCGCGTGTCAGCAGCTCGCAGGCAGCGTCGTCCCCCGGGCCCGCGCACTGCTCGATGTGGTAGGCGCGCACCGCGAGCGCGGCGCCGCGCCGCGCGAGCTCGGCCGCCGTGCGCTCGTGCGCGGCCAGCCGCCAAGCCGGTGGTGCCGCGTCGTAGACGGCGCGGCGCACGAGCGGGTGACGGAAGCGAAACCCGCGCGCCGCCTCGGCGCACTGCACGAGGTCGGCGGACACGAGCTGGTCCAGCAGCGCGAGGGCGTCCTGCTCGAGCCCTGCTGCGCACGCTGCGAGCTCGGGGTCAAACGGCTCTCCGGCCACCGCGGCGCCTTCGAGCAGCACGCGCGAGGCGGGCGGGAGTGCCGCCACCTCCTGCTGCACGGCCGCGATCAGCGATGACGGCAACGCTTCGCCCTGACCGGCGACGGCTGCGAGCTCCTCGAGATACAGCGGGTTTCCGTCGGCCTCGCGCATGAGCCGCGCGCGCAGGGCGTCGCCGTCGACGCCGCGCAGCAGCTCGGCGGCGGCAGCGTCGCCGAGCGGCGCAAGCGTGATGTGCTCCCCGCCCGGGGCGGGGCGCAGCGCGTCGAGCAGTCGCAGGGCGGGGCCGACGCGCCTGCCCGCGAAGACCAGCAGGTGCGCCGACCGCGGCGGGCGCCGGACCAGGTGCAGGATCAGCTCCAGCGAGGCGTCGTCAGCCCAGTGCACGTCGTCGAGCACGAGGACCAGCGGGCGCTCGCGCGCGAGCCGCTCCAGCAGCGCTCGCAGCGCACGGTGGTAGCGAAAGCGCTCCGCGCCGCTCGCCGGCTCGGCCGCCTCGACGTGCTGGGCAACAGCTGGAAGCACCGCCGCCAGCTCGGCTTCGCGCACGGGGCCGAGCGCTTCGAGCTGGCGCGGGTGCAGCGTCGACACGTGATCGTCGAGCGCATCGACCGCCAGCCCGAACGCGAGATCTCGCTCGTGCTCGGCGGCGCGTCCGGAGAGGACCAGCAGGCCCGATGCCGTCGCGCTTGCGGCCAGCTCGCGCAGCAGAGCCGTCTTGCCGATCCCGGGCTCGCCGAAGACGCCGATCGCACGCGCTGCGCCTCCGCGCACCGCCGTGAGCGCGTCCTTGAGCATCGCGAGCTCCCGATCGCGCCCGATCAGCTGCTCCTTTGGGGCGCGTTGGCGCACGCCCTCGATGTTAAGGGGTCAATGCACCCCTAAATGGGGTTTGGGCTGGACGATCGAGGGGTTTCCCCGATGCGTGACGTCCCCCTCGCCTGGGAGCCTCGCGCTCAAATCGACGCTGCCGCGGCAGACAAGGAGAACAAGCGATGAGGACACGACGTTCGACGGCATTGCGGGGCGCGCTCGCAGCGGCCGCCGCGGCCGGCTTGGTGGCAGCGCTGGGCAGCGGATCGCCCGCAGCCGCGGACGCCGGAGCCGAGAGCACTGCTACGGCCGCGAAGACGATCTCGATGCGGTCCGCACCAGCCCCGCGCTTCAGCGGGTCCACGTCAGTCGCATCCGGCCAGATGCTGCGCGTCCGCAACCTCAGCGATCCCAGGCAGCACGGGCCGCACACCTTCACGCTCGTCACGGCGGATGTCCTGCCGCGCGGCCGCAAGGCGGGAGAGCAGTGCTTCACCCCCGGCAAGATCTGCCTCGTCGGCGCGACCGCGCACGAGTTCGATCCCAAGACCGAGGAGCTCAAGCGCCAGCTCGTCGAGGCCGGGGCGGTCGGCTGGGACCGGCGCTTCTCGCGCACCAGCAGGAAGGGCGACTCCTGGTACAGCGAGAAGAAGAACGAGCAGTTCGAGCAGGTCGTCAGCGCGAGGCCGGGGACGGTCCTGCGCTTCATGTGCCTCATCCATCCGGAGATGCAAGGCAAGATCCGGGTCACCGGCTAGCGACAGACGCCCGCGCGGGCGGGGAGGATCGCCTCCCCGCCTGCCGACGCTTGCGATGTACCAGCAGTCCCAGCCCGAACCGATCGACGCGATCAGCCGTCGATCGCTGCTGTCCGCCGCGGCGGTCGGCGCGCTTGCGCTGACGCTTCCGCCCGTCGCGCGCGCGCCCGCGTCGCCGGGAGGCGCGCGGGTGCGGCGCGCGGTGCGGCCGTACTCCACGCCGCTGCCGATCCCCGAGGTGCTGACGGGCGCGGACCTGACGATCCCGATGCGCGAGGCGGAGGTCGCGATCCTGCCCGGCCGCAAGACGCAGATGTGGACCTACGGGGCCAGCTTTCCCGGGCCGACGATCCGCCGGCCGGCGGGCGCCACCACGCGCGTGCGCTTCGAGCACCGGCTGCCACAGCAGGCGGGCGAGCTCACCGTCCACCTGCACGGCGGGCACAACCGCTGCACGGAGGACGGGCAGCCCGGCGGGCTGACCGACGCTCAGCCGCAGTCGCTGTACTGCGACATCTCGTCCGGACTGCCGGCCGCGCAGTCGGGCAACGACCTGCTGATCACCCCCGGCGGCGATCGCACCTACACCTACGAGCAGATCGAGGAGGGAGCGCCGGAGCGGTCGGCCTTCCAGTGGTACCACGACCATCGCCTGGACCGCACGGCGCGCAACGTCTGGCGCGGGCTCGCCGGGATGTGGATCGTCGATGACGACTTCGACGCGTCGCTGCCGCTGCCGCGCGGGGAGCGCGACATCGCGCTCATGCTGGCCGACCGCTCGTTCGACGCCTACAACCAGCTCGCCGATCCGTTCGCCGCCGAGCGACGGCCGCCGAACGACGGCGTCACCGGGCGCCACGTGCTCGTCAACGGGGCTGCGCTTCCCCACCACCGCGTGCGGCCCCAGCGCTACCGCCTGCGGGTGCTGAACGCGTCGCACTTCCGCGCCTACGAGCTGCGCCTGAGCGGCGGGCTGCCGATGATCCAGATCGCGACCGACGCCGGCCTCATGCCGCGGCCGGTGCGCCGCAGCCGCGTCCTGCTCGGCCCAGGCGAGCGGGTCGAGCTCGTCGTCGACTTCGCCGCGGCGCGCGGCGAGCACGTCCACCTGCTCAGCGGCAGGCGCGCACACGGGCCCAAGGGACTGGGCTCGGCGACGTACGCGGGACCGCTGATGCAGTTTCGCGTCGGCACGAAGCGCGAAGCGGACCGCAGCGCCGTTCCGCCGCAGCTGCGCCCGCTTCCGGCGTGGGTCGCCGAGGCGCCCGCGACGCCGTCGCACATGTGGCGCTTCACGGTGAGCGGTGGCTTCAGGCCGCGCTGGCTCGTCAACGGCCGCTCCTTCGACCCCACCTACGCCGACGCGACCGCCAGGCTCGGCGAGACCGTGACCTGGGAGCTGCGCAACCAGACCGCTGTCGCCCATCTGATCCACCTGCACCACACCGACTGGTACATGATCTCGCGCAACGGCAGGCGCCCGCCGCCGTGGGAGGCGTGCCTGAAGGACACGTTCTTCCTCGACGCCGGCGAGCGCGTCCTCATCGCCGGGCGCGTGAGCGACTACACCGGCAAGTACGTCATCCACTGCCATATGCTCGACCACGAGGACCACGGCCTGATGTCGCAGTTCGAGGTGCTCGCCTGAAGCCGGTGATCGCAGCCGGTAGCTGCGACCGATCTCGCGGCACGGCACGGTGCGCGCGCCGCGAAGTAGATTGCCCCGGTGCCCTACGAGACGCTGCGCTACGAGGTCGCCGACGGCGTCGCGACGATCGCGCTCGACCAGCCCGAGACGCGCAACGCCCTCTCCGAGCCGCTGCTCGACGAGCTGCTCGACGCGCTCACGGCGGCGCGCGACGACGAGCACGTGCGCTGCGTCGTGCTCGCCTCGACGCACGAGAAGGTCTTCTCCGGCGGCGGCGACCTCGCGGGCTTCGCCGTCGACGCGCCACTCGTGCACAAGCACGCCGCCAACGACCGCTTCCCGCGCCTGTTCGAGCTGATCGGCCGGCTCGGCAAGCCGGTGATCTGCGCCGCTCGCGGGCACGTGCTGGCCGGCGCGCTCGGGCTGGCGCTCGCGTGCGACCTCGTGATCGCCGGCGAGCGCGCGGCGTTCGGCACGCCGGAGATCAACGTCGGCCTCTTTCCCTTCATGATCGCCGCGCTCGTCGCCCGCAACGTCGGGCGCAAGAAGATGACCGAACTGCTGCTGCTCGGCGAGCGCATCGACGCGCACGAGGCGCACCGTCTCGGGATCGTCAACCGCGTCGTCGCGGCGGAGGACTTCGACGACGCGGTCGCCGACTGGTCGGCGCGGCTGACCGCGAAGTCGCCGCTGCTGATGAAGCTCGGCAAGGACGCATTGTTCGCGCAGCAGGACATGGCGTTTGCCGACGCGCTCGAGTACCTGCGCGGGCAGCTCACGCTGGCGTTGTCGACGCGGGACGCACGCGAGGGCGTGGCGGCGTTCCTGGACCGGAGGCAGCCGCGATGGACCGGCACATAGCGGCGCTTCTGTGCCGCACGTCGGACCGCAACCCGCAGGTCGCGGCCGGCACGCGCGAGCTCGCCGAGCTGCTCGGCGCGCGGATCATCGGAACGCCCGGCGAGCCGCGCACCGGCGCGTGGGAGGATGACCTGCGCGACTCGCGCGGCTGCCTGCTCGAGGCCGGCGGCCAGGTCGACGACGCCTTCGTCGGCGGCCGGGTCCCGATCCTGTTGGCCGGCGAGTGCTCGGTCAGCGTCGCCACGCTGCCCGTCGTCGTGCGCCACCACCCCGACGTGCGCGTGCTGTGGCTCGACGCCCACGGCGACTTCAACACGCCCGAGACGACGGCCAGCGGCTTTCTCGGCGGGATGTGCCTGGCGGGGGCGTGCGGCCTCTGGGACACCGGCTTCGGCGCCGGCCTCGACCCGGCGCGGGTGATCATGCACGGCGTGCGCGACGTCGACGCCGGCGAGCGCGTGGCGCTCGATCGCTGCGGCGTGTACCGCCTCGAGCAGGCCGATCAGCTCGCGGGAATGACCTTGTTCGTGCACGTGGACCTCGACGTCCTCGACCCGAGCGTCCTGCCCGCGAGCTTTCCCGCACCCGGCGGCCTGTCGCCGGAGGTGCTCAACGGCCTGCTGACCGACGTAGCGCGCGTGGCGACCGTGGTCGGCGCGGAGATCACGTCGGCGGCGCCCGGGCACGGCGGCGCCGTCAACGGCGCGATCGCGCCGTTGCTGGCTTGACGCGCAGCGTCGCGCCCGCAACGGTTGAGAGTGGCACGTGCCACTTCCTACTCCGGCCGGCCGGGCATCCCGATGAGCAACGACACCACACCCGCCTCGATCATGCGACCGCTCGTCGACGACCTGCGCGAGCGCCGCGCCGGGCGAGGCTCGGCGGCGCGCAGGAGCGGATCGACCGCCAGCAGCCGGCGACAAGCTCACCGCGCGCGAGCGGATCGACCTGCACGTCGACGCCGGGACGTTCACCCAGAGATCAACATCCGTGCGGGCATCCACCACTCCGTCCGCGGCATGGTGGACAAGCAGGCGCCGGCCGACGGCGTCGTGATGCCGTTCGTCTGGCTGCTCGGGGTGGTGCCCGTCTGACCCGCCTGCACGAAGCCGCGGCCGTCGGCTTCGCCCGCTCGGCCGAGGCCTACGAGCGCGGGCGTCCCGGCTATCCGGACGCAGCCGTCGACCGGCTCGTGGCGGCGCTGCCCGGCAGTGACGTCGTCGACCTGGCCGCGGGAACCGGGAAGCTCACACGGGCGCTGACCGCACGCGGCCTGAACGTCGCCGCGGTCGAGCCGGTGGGAGAGATGCGCGCGGCGATCGAGCTGCCGGCGCGCGCGCTCGACGGGACGGCGGAGGCAATCCCGCTGCCCGACGGCAGCGCCGACGCGGTCACCGTCGCGCAGGCGTTTCACTGGTTCGACGGGGAGCGCGCGCTGGCGGAGATCCACCGCGTGCTGCGCCCCGGCGGCGTGCTCGCGCTGATCTGGAATCGCCGCGACATGCGCGATCCGCTGCAGCGGCGGATCACGGCGCTGCTGGAGCCGCACCGGGCGGGGGTGCCGGCGCATCGCGACGACGCGTGGCGCGCGGGGTTCGCCGGCAGCTCGCTGTTCGGGCCGCTGCGCGAGGAGACGTTCGCCAACGCCCAGGTCGTCGACGCCGACGGACTCACCGACCGCGTCGCCTCGGTCAGCTTCGTCGCGTCGATGGGCGAGCGCGACCGGGTGGCGCTGCTGGCCGAGGTTCGCGCGCTGGCCGGTGCCGGCACGGTCGCGCTGCGCTACGTCGTGGAGCTGCAGCTGGCGACGTGGGCGTAGCCGCGTCAACGCGTGGCGAGCGTTGCGCGGCTCAGGCAGCGCGTACCAGCGCTCGAGCGCGCGAGCTCCTGACCCGAGGCTGAGTTGCGCGCGAAGCGTGGGCCGCACGTCGACCGATCGTCGGCCGTGACAGCGGCCGGCGGCGGCTGGTCGAACCGCCGGCACCGTCCATGAACGTGTCGCGACCCACGGCTTCCAGCCTGCGGGGGATCTCTGTGACGGTTGGCGTGATCATGACGGGAGCTGGAGTCGGCTTGGTCGTACTGTCGCGCCGCCGGCAGGCGCCACCAATGGGGGCTGGCTCGTCGTTGCGGTGTGGCTAACCCCCTGTCGACCGCCGCGTGCTGCGCGCCCGCGCGCCCGCTCTCCCTCGAGCGTCTGCAGATCGACTGCGCGGCGTCGCGACGCTATCGGTGCGTGGGTGGCGCGCCGGTGCCACGGCGCCCCGCGACGGTGCCGGACATGCCGAGCAGCCGCTCGGCGCGGAGGCTCGCGCGCCGCACGAGCTCCGGATAGCGCGCCGCGAGCCTGCCGGCGCCGCGCGGCGCCCGCGCGATCGAGGCCAACCGCCGCCCGCGCGGCCCGCCCGTCAGCCTGTCGTCGAACGTGACCGCGCCGCGCGCCATCCGTGCGACCGTCTCGTCGTCGCGCGCCGACACCTGGCCCGCGCCGACCCACGCGTAGCGAAATGCCAGTCCGGCGCCCAGGTAGCAGAGGCTGGCGACATCGTGCGCGCGCGGGCCCAGCGGCGCGCGCAGCAGTCGCAGGCCGAGGCCGATCCGCACGCCCCACTTCGCGGCCCGGAAGAGCCGCCCCGGCGTGCCGTGCTCGAGGCTCAGGCCGGCGCGGCCCAGCCGCCTCTCGTTGAGCGAGGAGAGGATCAGCTCGCCAGCCATCGCGCCCGTCTCGATCGTGCCGAGCGCGGTGCGCGTCGGGTGCCCGTGCGGAAGCCCGGCCGCGACCAAGGTCAGCCGCGTTGCCGCCGCGCCGGTCGCCGCCGCCGTGCAGACGAAGATCGGGCCGAGAAACAGGCGGCTGCGCGCCCACAGCGGGACCGCGGTCGTGGCCAGCAACACACCGGTGTAGGAGCCGAGGTAGCTGCCGACGACGACGTTCGAGCCGCCGATCGCGCGCGCGGCGCGCGGGCGGCCGAGCAGGTCGGCACCGACCGCGGCGGCGGCGAGACCGCTGAATCCGACGAGCGCCCAGGCACCGAGGTTCATCGGCGAGCGCGGCTTGAAGATGCGCAGCATGTTCAAGAAGCGGCCCGGGCGTCCGAGGTCGGCGATCAGCAGCACTGGCGACGGCGCCACCGCGACGAGCGAGACCCTGCGCGCGATCGCGGCCGAGCGATGGTCGCCGGCGAGATCGCACGCGACCGACACGAACCACGCGCCCGTCGCGACGCCGCCGAACCAGAAGTACAGCGGAACCTCCCACGTCCAGACCGGCGCGTTGATGACCGGGCCGTGGACGGCCCCGGGCTCGCCGGCGCGCATCCGGCGGCTGGCCTGCGCGACGGCCTCCATGTCGGCCGGCGCGGGCGCGTAGCGCGTGTCGTCCTTGTAGAGAAACGACCAGGCGGCGTCCTGCCAGCGGTTGCGCTGCAGTGCTACCGGCGCGTCCGGGTGTGCGCGCTGCCAGCCGGCGGGGCCGCCGTGGGTGCCGAGCGCCGGCGTGGCGTCGTGGGCGTCGTGCTCGCTCACCGCTGCCAGCTCCGGATCGCACGGCGCCGCGCGAACCGCAGCGGGCCGTGCCCGGCGGACCGGCGCGCGGCACCGAGAAACGCCGCGGCCGCGCCGGCCGCGGCCAGCAGCGCCGCGCCGTAGGCGGCGGTCGTCGCCGGCAGGACGTTTTCCTGGACGGGCGAGTCGGCCTGCGCGGGCAGGCCGTAGCGCTCGGGCGGCTGCGTCAGCAAGAAGAACGCGCCCAGCCCGCCGGCGAGCTCCTGGTCGGGATCGTCGCTCGCACCGTAGAGGTAGGCATCCGGCATGCCGCGCGCGTGCAGCTCGCCGACGCGCCGTGCGGCGAGGTCGACGAGCTCGTCGTAGGGCCCGAACTGGATCGAGTCGGTCGGGCAGGATTTCGCGCACGCCGGCTCGAGGCCGTCCTGCAGGCGGTCGTAACAGAGGGTGCACTTCGCGGCGCGGCCGTCGTCGGGGTCGCGCGCGACGACGCCGAACGGGCAGGCCGGTACGCAGTAGCCACAGCCGTTGCAGACGTCGGCCTGCAGCACAACCGTCTCGAACTCCGTGCGGATCAGCGCGCCCGTCGGGCAGGCGTCGAGGCAGCCCGCGTTCGTGCAGTGCTTGCAGACGTCGGACATGAAGACCCACTCGTCCATCGCGGCGACCGCGGCGGCGACGTCGACCGCGCCGGGCGGCGCGGCGCGCTGGGACGCGATCGCGACGAGGTCCAGGTCGCCTGCGCCGCTGCCGCTGCCGCCGCCGGTCGCCGGGATGTCCGGGACGCGCCCGCCGCCGCCGGCCTCCAGGCGCTGGACGGCGTCCTCACGCGCCTGCGGCGTCGGCTCGGCGATCTCGACGAAGCGCACGTGGCGCCAGGTCGAGGCGTTCAGCGAGCCGGTGTGGTCGTAGGAGCTGCCCCTGCCGAAGCGCGACCCGTCGGCCGGCAGGTCGTTCCACTGCTTGCAGGCGACCTCGCACGCCTTGCAGCCGATGCAGACGGTCGTGTCCGTGAAGAAGCCCATCCGCTGCGCGTCGGGCGCGTGGATCGCGATCTCGGTCGGTGCGGCGCGCGTCGTCACGTGATCTGCGACGGGTACTCGGCGGGCGGGTCGTCCTCGTCGGGGCGGACCGGCCGGTCCAGGCGGGCGTCGGCGAGCTTCGCGGTGCTCGGGCGCGTGCGGCGACCCGCGCGCACGTCGCACGAGAACGCCTTGGACTCCTGGATGCCGACGTTCGGCTCGCCCGACAGCGCGCCGAGGTCGTTGGTGATGTCGCCGCGGACCTCGCCCGTGAAGCCCCAGTGCCAGGGCAGGCAGATCTGGTGCACGACGCGGCCGTCGATCTTCAGCGGCCGGATCCGCGGCGTGACCTTCGCGCGCGCCTCGATCTCCCCGCGCGCGGTCTCGACGATCATCCAGCCGCCGTCCTCGATGCCGCGGTCGGCGGCGAGCGCCGGATCGAGCTCGGCGAACATCTCGGGCTGCAGCTCGGCGAGCCAGGGCAGGTTGCGGCTCATCGCGCCGGCGGTGTGATGCTCGGTGAGCCGGAAGCTCGTCGCGACGATCGGATAGCGCGGGTCGCCGGTCGCGTGGTACGGGTTCTCCGGGCGCTGCCACTTGATCGCCGCCGGGTTCATGTGGAAGTCGGGATGGATCAGGTTGTCGAGGGGCGACTCGCAGGGCTCGTAGTGCGTCGGCAGCGGCCCGTCGAGCAGGCCGGTCGGCGCAAACAGCCAGGCGCGCCCGTCGGGCATCATGATGAACGGGTCGTCGCCGGAGATCGCCTCCATCGCGAGGGCGTCGCGCGAGGCCTCGTAGTCGGGGCGCTTGTCGACGGGGAAGTCGGGCACGTCGTAGCCCGTCCAGCGGCTCTGCTGCTCGTCCCACCAGATGTAGCGCTTGCGCTCTGACCACGGGCGACCGTCGGGGTCCGCGGATGCGCGGTTGTAGAGGACCCGGCGGTTCAGCGGCCAAGCCCAGCCCCATTCGGGCGAGACCCATCCGCCGGGCGCGCCGATGTCGCCGGGGTCGCGCCGGCGCGCCTGGTTGACGCCGTCCCTGAAGTAGCCGCTGTAGATCCAGCAGCCGCACGCGGTCGAGCCGTCGCTGCGCAGCGTCGTGAAGTCCGGCAGCGGCGCACCGCCGGCGACGTCGTAGCCGTTGATCTCGCGCGCGACCGCCTCCGCGTCGGGCTCGCGGATCTCGCCGTGCTCGGGGTAGTCCCACGTGAGGTTGCGGATCGGCCAGTCGCGCTTGCTCGCTGAACCCGCGTAGTGCGCGCGCACGCGCCTGGCGAGGTGGTGCATGAACCACAGCTCCGAGCGCGCGTCGCCGGGCGGCTCGAGCGCCTTGTCGTGCCACTGCAGCAGCCGCTGGGTGTTCGTGAACGTGCCCTCCTTCTCGACGTGCGCGGCGGCGGGCATGAGGAACACCTCCGTGCCGATGTCCTGCGTGCGCAGCTCGCCGGACTCGATCTCCGGGCTGTCGCGCCAGAACGTCGCCGTCTCGATCTCGCTGAGGTCGCGCACGACGAGCCACTTCAGGCTCGCGAGCGCGCGCCGCTGCAAGCCCGCGTGCTGGGATCCGACGGCCGGGTTCTGGCCCATCACGAACAGCCCGTCGAGGCCGCCGTCGATCGCGCGCAGCATTGTCGCGAAGTGCGCGTGGTTGCCGGTCAGCTTCGGCAGGTGGCCGAAGCCGAACTCGTTGTCCGCGGTCGCGGCGTCGCCGAACCACGCCTTCAGCAGCGAGACGAGGTAGCTGTCGAAGTACGACCACCAGCCGCGCTGCCTGGCGCCGGCGTCGATGTGGTCCTGCAGCGACACGCCGCCGGCGCGCGCGTGCGGCATGCTGAGGTAGCCCGGCAGGATGTCGAAGAGCGTCGGGATGTCCGTCGAGCCCTGGATCGAGGCGTGGCCGCGCAGCGCCATGATCCCGCCGCCGGGACGCCCGATGTTGCCGAGCAGCAACTGCAGGATCGAGGCCGCGCGGATGACCTGCACGCCCGCGGTGTGCTGCGTCCAGCCGACGGCGTAGCAGAGGGTCGTCGTGCGCTCGCGACCGGAGTTCTGCACGAGCGCATCGGCGACCGCGGCGAACTCCTCCGGCGAGATGCCGCAGACGCGCTGCACCATCTGCGGCGTGTAGCGCGCGAAGTGGCGTCTCAGCACCTGAAAGACGCAGCGGGGATGGCGCAGCGTGTCGTCGCGCTGCGCGGCGCCGACGTCCATCCCGGCGCCGGTGTGCTGGTCGGCGGCCTGGCTTGAGTGCGTCTGTTCGGAGCCGTCGGTGCCACCGTCGGCGCCGGCGTAGCTCCAGGTCGTCGTGTCGTACGTGGCGGTCTCGGGGTCGAAGCCCGAGAACACGCCGCCGAGATCGTCGGTGTCCTGGAAATCCTCGCGCAGGATCGTCGGCGCGTTCGTGTAGTTGACGACGTACTCGCGAAAGTAGGCCTCGCTCTCGATGACGTGGCGGATCAGGCCGCCGAGGAACGCGATGTCGGTGCCCGCGCGGATCGGGACGTGCAGATCGGCGAGCTGGCTCGTGCGGCCGAAGCGCGGGTCGACGTGGATGACCTTCGCGCCGCGCTCCTTGGCCTTCATGACCCAGCGAAACCCGACCGGGTGCGCCTCGGCCATGTTCGAGCCCTCGATGAGGATGCAGTCAGCGTGCTGGAGGGCCTGCAGGAAGTCGGTGGCGCCACCGCGCCCGAGCGAGGCGCCCAGACCGGGCACCGTCGAGGAGTGTCATATGCGGGCCTGGTTCTCGATCTGGATCGCGCCCATCGCCGTGAAGAGCTTCTTGATGAGGTAGTTCTCCTCGTTGTCGAGCGTGGCGCCGCCGAGATGCGCGAAGCCAAGCGTCCGGTCCACCCGCCAGCCCTGGCGGTCGACGTCCTGCCAGCCGTTCTCGCGGGCCGCGATGATCCGCTCGGCGATCATGTCCATCGCCTGCTCGAGCCCGAGCTCCTCCCACTCCGTGGCGCCGGGGCGGCGGTAGCGGACCTTCGTGAGGCGCCCGGGCTGGTCGATGAGCTGGCGTGACGCGGCGCCCTTCGGGCAGAGCGTGCCCTGGTTGATCGGCGAGCGCGGGTTGCCCTCGATGTCGACGAGCTCGTCGCCGCGCGTGTAGACGAGCTGCGAGCAACCGACGGCGCAGTACGGGCAGACGGACTCGGTGACCTTCAGCCCGGCGATGCGGGCTCCCGCGTTGCGCGTGGTTGCCGATGCCGCGGACGGGCCCATGCCCCAGTCCAGGGCACGGCCGACGAGCGGCAGGCGGCGCGCGCGCTCAAAGGAGCGGGGGCGAGCGCCCGGCCTGCCGACGTGTGCGTCCTGCCCACTCACCTCGGCGCGGTGCTACCCCGTTGATTGGCGGAGGTAGCGGCCGATGAGCGCCTGGCTCCTAGGCTGGACGGGATGCCCGAACTCCCTGAAGCCGAGCGCGCCCGCGCGACCCTCGAGTCGGTGCTGGGCCGGCGCATCACGGCCGTCGACGACAGCGACACGTACGTCTGCCGGCCTCACCAGGCCGGAGAGATCGCCGCGGCCCTCGTCGGCCACGAGCTCGTCAGCGCCCATCGCCGCGGGAAGTTCCTGTGGCTCCAGACGGACGACGGGCCGACGCTCGGGCTGCATCTCGGGATGGCGGGCGCGATCGCTCTCGAAGCCGCGCGCGACAAGCCGATCTGGGACCGCTTCACCGTCGAGTTCGAGGACGGCAGTCGCTTCGCGCTCAGAGACCGGCGGCGGCTGGCCAGGGCGGTGCTCAACCCGGACTTCAGCCACGTCGGGCCCGATGCGGCCGATGTCGGCCGCGACGAGTTCCGGCGGCGCATCGGCGCCGGCAACACCGCCCTCAAGGCTCGCCTGCTCGATCAGGGCGCGATCTCGGGGGTCGGCAATCTGCTGGCAGACCAGGCGCTGTGGCAGGCGCGGCTGGCACCGCAGCGCACGACCTCACAGCTGTCGGCTGAGGATCTCGACCGCCTGCGCCGGGAGCTGCGCGCGGCCGTGCGCTCGGCGATCCGCCGCGGTGGCGTGCACACCGGGAGCTTCGTCGAGGTGCGCGACCGCGAAGGCGCCTGCCCGCGGTGTGCGCGGGGCCTGGCAAGAGCGACGGTCGGCGGCCGCACCACGTACTGGTGCCCGGCCTGCCAGGAGTAGCGCTGCTGGCCCACGGCTCCAGACGAGTCCCGGACTACCGCCGGTCCGAGCTTGCCCTGGCCGCTTCTGCTTCGCATGAGAAAGCCGCGCAGCGCGGCGAGACGCCGACTGTGCGTCGCCGAGCGCTGCGGTCGTGGTCGCCGCTCGGCCGCCACGACGCGCGCTACCGGCGCGGGCGCGATCATGGCACCTCGATGGACGACGGCCCCCTCCCCATGCGCCCGCAGGTGGTCGTCGTCGCCTACCTGCTGGCCACGCTGTGCCTGCTCATCCCGCTCGCCATCGTCGGCTCGACGTTCGCAGGAGCCGTGCTCTGGCGGCAGGGAGTGCGTTCGCACGGGGCCGCGGTCGTCGGCCTGGGCGTCGCCTGCATGGTGTTCGGCATCACCGCGCTGCGGTAGCGCCGACGCTGGGCCTGCTTGGCTGCCGTCAGCCGGCGGCGGCCTCGAGGCACAACACGCCGTCGTCTCCGACGGTCGCGGCATGCTCGGTACCCGGGTCGACCTCCAGCCGGTCGCCCGGCTCGAGCGCGAAGTCACCGTCGCGGGTGTGAAAGACGATGCTGCCCGTCACGCAGTAGAGCACCTTCGTGTAGCCGTGCGTGTGCCAGCCGTAGCGGTCGCCCCCGCCGTTGCCCCAGCTGTAAGGTCGCAAGCCTTCGGCCGCGTAGCGCGCCTCGATCCGCTGGCGGTCGGGCGGGTGGACGTCGGCCTTTGCGATGCGCGCTGCCATCCGTTGGCAGCGTACCCGGCCATTCGACAATCCTGGACCCCTCGTGCCGTCGTCAGCGCGTGCGATCAGCTTTGCTGCGCCGCCATCAGCAGCATCCCGCCGTCGATCACGTACGACGCGCCCGTCGTGTAGCTCGCCTGGGGCGAGGCGAGGTAGGCGATCAGCTCAGCGACCTCGCGAGCGTCACCCGGGCGCCCCGCCGGCACGCCGGGCCGCAAGGCGTCACGGGGATCGTCGTCCTCCTGACCGGTCATCGGCGTGGCGATCTCTCCCGGTGCGACCGAGTTGACGGTGATGCCGTGCTCGGCGAGCTCGAGCGCCATCATCTTCGTCAGCCCGCCGAGGCCGTGCTTGGAGACGACGTAGGGCGTGGCGCCTCGCAGCGGCACATGCTCGTGCACCGACGTGACATTGACGATCCGCCCCCGCGTGCTGCTGGCGACCATGCGACGTGCCGCCGCCTGCGCGGCCAGCAGCGCACCCGTGAGGTCGACCTCGAGCACGTCGCGCCATCGCGCCAGCTCGAGCTCCAAGAACGGCGTGTCGGTGCCACTGCCCGCGTTGTTGACGAGCACGTCAAGCCGGCCGAGCACATCGGCGAGCTCGTCGATCGCCGGCTGCACATCGTCGCTCTGCGTGAGGTCGAGCTGGCGCACCTCGGCGCGCCGGTCATGTGAGCGCACCTCCTCGGCCGTCGCCTGCGCGCCATCGGCGTCACGGCTGTAGGTGATGCCGATGTCGTGGCCGTCACGCGCCAGCGCGATCGCGGTCGCCTTGCCGATACCCGAGTCTGAGCCCGTGATGATCGCCGCCATCCGTCGCGGCTACCCGCGCCCGAGAGCGAACAGTCCGATGAATCACCCGAAAGCACGACCTCCGGCCAAGGCGGTCGGGACGAGCTTCGTGGCGACGAAACCCGGCGGAGCACGCTGGTCAGGGCGCGGGAGCGACACTTTCGACAACGCAAGAGCGGTGGCCCCGGCGAGCAATGGCCGCCGGGCGGGTTCGCATCCGCTCGTCAGCCGTCTTGCTGTGTTTCGAGCCGGTCGACGACTTCCAGCAGTTCGAGCGGCTCGTGGATGTCGACGCGCGGCGCTCGTCCGCTGTCCGGAGTTCTACGATCGGCGGGTGCCCGGAACCCACGTCATGGTGCGACTGCGACCGCTGCGACTCGAAGACGAGGATGAAGCGCGCGAGGCACACCGCGAGTTGTTGGCCGAGGGCTTTTCGTTCTTGCTCGATTGGGATGTCGAGCAGCCGTGGTCGCAGTACCTGCAACGTCTTGAGCAGGTACGTCAGGGCGTCGATGTGGTTCCCGACCGCGTGCCGGCCACGTTTCTCGGGGCGTTCGTCGGTGAGGACCTCGTCGGCCGCGTTTCGATCCGGCACACGCTCAACAGCTACCTGGCCGACGTGGGAGGTCACATCGGCTACGGCGTCCGTGCTGTTCATCGCGGCCGCGGCTATGCGACCGAGATCCTGCGGCAATCGCTCGTCATCGCCCACAGGGAAGGCGTCGACCGGGTGCTGGTCACGTGCGACGCAGACAACGCCGCCTCAGCGGCGGTCATCAGGAAGCTCGGTGGGCAGTTCGAAGACGTACGCGAGGACCCCGATGACGGGCCCAAACTCCGCTACTGGATCGGCTAGTGGGCGCGTCCGGAAGTTGTGCGAGGTTTTGCGGGATGCCCGGCCGTGATCTGACGGTCGACGGTGTCCCGCCTTCGTGCTGGTGGCACGGGGGGCGGGCGCCGGCGGACGTCAGGCGCGGATCGGGCGCCCGGAAAACCCGCAGAACTTGCGGACGCGTCCACTAGTTCGCCGGGGTCGCGGAGCGGTGCATGCATCCCTCTGCATCAGCGACGATACGGCTGCCGCTCCGCGCGAAAGTCGGGCTACAGGCGGACGGTGCTGACGCGCGCGGGAGCCCATTCGGTCGCTATGCGCAGCCGGGTGACGATGCGCCTACGCACTCCGGCGAGCATCCGCACGTGCGGCCCCCCGGATTATGCAGGCGCTGCAGCAGCCACTGTTGCGTTGACATGGCGAGATCCTACGTGCTCGGCGGGCAGGGGCCGCCACTTCTGCTTTTCGCGTGACCTGAGCGCACCCGCACCTGATTCTCCGGGCACTGCTCCCTATGGACGAGGAGGGGAAGTGCCGCCTCTCTGCCGAGGAGACCGCTGGGTTGCGCGACAAAGCGGCACTGTCGCCGGCAAGCGTTTGAAGCGCGCAGGTTCTCGTCAGCGTGTGCCGCCTCGCGTCGAGCGCCGGCGTGCTTAGGGCTACCGCGTGTCCTGCTGCCACGGTCTGACGCCGCGGGTGCTGAGGATGCTGTCGTCGACCAGCAATAGATGGCGCACGCGTTCGGCATGCCGTTCGATCGTCGCTTGCATCTTGCGGTCGGCCTGCTCGATGGCCTCGCGAGCGGCGGGCTTCTCGATCGCTCGCCGCCGTAGCTTTGTCGCAGCCGTCGCCCGTGCCCGCTCGAGCGCCTCGAGCGCGGCCAGCATCTGTCGGCGCTCGTCAAGTAGCGCCTGGACTGACCAGCCGCGTCTCGCACGACGACGTACGCGCAGCCACAGACGTTGTGTCGCCGGCAGGCAGCTCCGAGCGGAGCTCGGGGCGTAGCTGGGTCGGGGCGCGGTCATCGGCGTGCAGCGGTGAGCGTACGGATCGAGCCGGGTGCAAATCAAGAACGCTGGGATCTCGCCCGCATCGACTCGGGTTGCGCCTCGTTCATGCAGTCGCCGGTGCGGCCGTGAGCTCGCGGCACCTTGCTGCCGCTCCACCTGCACGGCACCGCCGCCAGAGCTTCCGGATCGCGCGCGAGAAGCAGCACTTTGCATCCGGCCGTGAGGTCGGACGACCGCTGCGGCGCGCTGGCGGTCCGCGCGGACGGCGACGCTGCCGATCTGCCGATGCCATTGCTGTTCGTCGGCCGGGGCGGCCGATCCTCTTCACCCGACCGTGATCGCGACTTCGAAGTGGTCGACGGACTGAGTCGAGGCCCCAGCCTGATCGGTCGCCTTCTCGCGCATCTGATTGGCGCGCTCGACGCTCGCGTTGAGGGCATCCTCCGACGCCCAGAACGTAATGCTCATGCCCCTGCCGCCGACGCGGTCGACGAGGAAGTAGGCCTTGCTGAAGCCTTCCAACTCCTCGAGGGACGCTGTCACCGAGTCGAAGCCCTTCACGAGTTCGTCCGCCTGACCCTCATAGGTGCTCACGCGCGCATGCATTTCTCCTCCTGCCGTCATCGCCTCGCGGCGGAACCATTGGCCGCCAACGCCAAGGCTCCCACGAGGCGTCGGGCAGAGCAAGTGCGGTGATCGCCTGCGCCGTCGTACGCCCGCAGAGCCAGTTGCGGACGCGGGTAGATCAGCCGTGTGGCCTCGGCGAGACGCTCCACGTGCTTCGGGCACCTTCCAGAGTTCGGATGTCCTGTGCCATGCGCCGCGGCCCGATGATCGGTCCGAGTGCCGTTCTGGGCGCAGGCCGCGAGACGCGGTACGGGCTTGCCGCGTCGACCCGTCACAGCTGCGCGGCCGCGGCGCGCTCGTCTGCGCGAGGAGCGGCCCTGTCGCTCGAGAGGGAAAAACCGATCATGCGCTTGACGCCCGGGACAGCTCGCCGCCAGCGTTGTTCCAAGAAACGCGGCGCATGAACCGTACAGGCCGCCGTCCCAGGTCGCCGAAGCCGCGTACTCCCGCAACCCGCCGCGAGTACGGACAGCGCGGCCCGCCACTTAAAGTGACGGGCCGCGCTGGGTGCCGCGTGCGCTGCTATCACGCGCGGCGAAACGCGATCATGGTTAGTTCTCCATCGTTCTCGTTCCGCTGCCGCCCGACCCGCCAGTTCCGCTGCCGCCCGAGCCCGTCGAGGTGCTGCACATCGGCCCAGCGACGCCCGAGGGGCAGTAGACGTTGTTGGTCGGCGCAGCGAAGCCTTCGCCGTTGGAGATCGTGCACGTGAGCTGACTGTTCGGCCAGCCGACGGCGGTGCAGTAGTCGGCCTTGCCATCCACGTTCACGTCGCGCCACGTACGGCTGTCGGTCCAACCGTGGTCCAGCGGAGCGGAGTAGTAGGTCTGCCCAAAGCCCTGGAAGTAGGTTGCGCGGGGATCGCTTGGTGCGACCGAAACCGTGCAGGCCAGCTGGTTGCTGCCGACTGCTCGGCAGTAGTCGTCGCGTCCGTCGCCGTTGTGGTCCACCCAGGCGCGTCCATCGTGCCACCCCATGTCCATGGGCTCGGAGCGGTACGTGAGATTGCTAGCGCCGCTGACCTTGCACTGAGCCGTGCCGGTCAGTTCGGAGCTGGAGCTGCATTCGTCGAGCACGGTGTCTCCGTTGAAGTCCGCTTTCGCGAAGATGTCGGCGGCCGCCGCGGGTCCCGCACAGAACCCTGCGACAGAGGCCATGGCCAGGACGGATGCAACAGCGGTGCGCATGAATCGCTTCTGTTGCGCGGGTTGACGTCCGGCGGATGAGCGCTTGTCGATTGACATGAGATCTCCTTGCAGAGGGATTGAGATGACGGCGCTCACCCTGGAGTGGTGCGGTAACGCACCGGCTACACAGGGCTACGGCGTGGAGCCCATTTCCGCAGCGACGCAGCGATTGCCCCCGTTCGTTCGGACTGAGCATCCGGCGGTGCGGCAGGACATGACGACCGTTGGACGTTCACGCTGTCGGCCGGGGGCGCGCGACGCCAGCTGCTGCGTCGGAGCTCCCTCCACACGCTCACCCGATCGCTCGCTTCGCGTGGGTCGCGCGGCTTCCTGAGCGATCGCTTCTCGTTGATCGCCGCCGCCGGCGGCAGAGCGGAACGTAGCGCGCTCTACTCTTCGCGCGCCCCCCGCATGAGCCTCGACGACCCCGTCATCATCACGTGCGCGACCCCCGCGCTGGCCAACCGCGGGCAGTGCCCCGAGATCCCGTACACGCCACAGGAGTACGCGGCCGAGGCGCGGCGACGACGTCATCGTCAACTACTCGACGGGCGCCGTCAGCGTGCCGCTCGCAAAGCGGATCGCTTATCTGCGCGCGCTCAAGTCCGACATCGACGCGCTGAACATGGGCTCGATGAACTACGCGACGTACTCGTCGGCACGCAAGTCCTTCGTGTTCCACACCGTCTTCGCCAACCCGTTCGAGGAGATCGTCGAGTGCTGGAGGCGATGAACGAGCTCGGCATCCGCTCCGAGCACGAGTGCTTCGACATCGGCCACGTCGGCTCGCTCGCGGCGCTGATCGACATGGACGTCCTGCGCGCGCCGTTACACGTCGACTGCGTCATGGGCGTCACCGGCGGGATCCCGGCAACGGCGCGCAACCTCGCCGCGATGGTCGCGCAGGCGCGCGAGATACTCGGGATGGTGCGCTCATGAGCGCCCTGCCGCTGGCCGGCGTCCGCGTGCTCGACCTCAGCCGCCTGCTGCCCGGCGGCTTCTGCTCACTGCTGCTCGCCGACTACGGCGCCGACGTGCTGAAGGTCGAGGACACCGGCATGGGCGACTACATCCGCTGGGCGCCGCCGTACGTCGAGGGCGCCGAGCAGAGCGCCCGCTCGGCGCTGTTTCTCGCGCTGAACCGCAACAAGCGCTCGATCCGGATCGACCTCAAGCACGAGGACGGCCGCGCGGTGCTGCTGGCCCTGGTGCGCGAGCACGACGTCGTGCTCGACTCCTTCCGGCCCGGCGTGCTCGACCGCCTCGGCGTCGGCTACGACGCGATGCGCGCCGTGAACCGGAAGCTCGTTCGGTGCGCGATCAGCGGCTACGGGCAGGATGGCCCGCTGCGAGACCGGCCGGGACACGACATGAACTACCTCGGCCTCGTCGGCCTGCTCGGCCTGAGCGGCGAGCGCGGCGGGCCACCGGTGCAGGCCGCGGGGCAGATCGCCGACCTCGGCGGCGGCGCGCTGATGGCCGCGTTCGGGATCCTCGCCGCGCTGCGCGAGGCCGAGCGCACGGGGGAGGGCCAGGTCGTCGACGTTTCGATGGCCGACGGCGCGCTGTCCTGGCTGGCGCTGGTCGCGGCGCGGTTCTTCGCCGACGGCAAGGTGCCCCGGCGCGGGGCGCTGGAGCTGGCCGGCGGCCTGGCCTGCTATCGCCCCTACGGATGTGCCGACGGCGGCTGGATGACGCTCGGCGCGCTCGAGCCGAAGTTCTGGCAGGCGTGGTGTCGGGGCGTCGGCCGCGATGACCTCGTGGACGCGCAGTTTGCGGCGCCGGGCACGGCGGCGCACCGCGAGGTCGAGGCGATCTTCGCCGCGCGAACGCGTGCGGAGTGGGAGGCGTTCGCCGCCGAGCACGAGTGCTGCCTCGAGCCGGTGCTCGACCTCGACGAGGCGCTCTCGTCCGAGCTCGTCCGTGCGCGCCGGATGGTGGTCGGGCTCGACCAGCCCGGCGTGGCCGAGCCGGTGCGGCTGCTCGGAGCGCCGGTCAAGCTGTCGCGCACCCCGGCCGACACCAATCGCCTGCCGGGGCCGGCGCTGGGCGAGCACACCGAGGCCGTGCTGCGCGCGGCGGGCTACGACGACGAGCAGATCGCCGCGCTGCTCGCGTCCGGTGCGGTCGGCGGCCCGCCGACGGAGCGCTCCGAGCGCTCCTTTCGCGCATGAACGCCGGCGGGCTGCTGAAGATCAGCCGACTCGCCGCGCGCACGGCGTGAGCGCCGGCGCGATCAAGCACTACCTGCGCGAAGGCCTGCTCGGGGGCGACGCGTTCATCGTGCGCAAGGCGCGCAACATGGCCTGGTACCGCCCCGAGCTCGTCGAGCGCGCGTGCAGATCGTCGCAAGCGGCGCCGAGCCGCTGCGACCTCATCGGTGCGATGCACTCCAGCGGCTCCTGGCGGAGCTGCGGCGCCAGCGACGGCTGGCCAGCTGCGCGCGCTGACCGCGCCGATCAGCTCATGCGGTCGCAGCGGGGCGCTGCAGCGTGAAGAAGATCTGCTCGGCGCCCCACACGTGGCGCAGGCCGTGCTCGCGGAAGCCGAGCTTCCCGAGCACGTGGCGCGACCCGAGGTTGTCCTCCCGGGTGATCGCGACGAGGCGATCCATGGCGAGCTCGCCGAACGCCTCGGCGATCACAGCGGTGGCTGCCTCGGTGGCGTAGCCGCGCCCCCAGTAGGCCGAGCCGAACGCGTAGCCGAGGGCGACGTCCGGGCCGTCGGCGGCGAGCGGGAACAGCCCGGCCTCGCCGCACATCAGCCCGCTCTCGCGCTCGATCACGGGCCAGAACGAGTAGCCGCCGAACTCCTGCTGGCGGATCGATCGCTCGAGCGCGGCGCGCGTCCCCGGGAGGTCGCGCGGGCCGCCGAGCAGCCGCATCGCGGCCTCGTCGCCGTAGAGCACGGCGTGCAGTTGCTGCAGGTCGTCCTCCTCGTAGGCGCGCAGCACGAGGCGGTCGGTGAAGATCGGAAGCGCCATCGCACGCGATGGTGACGGTTCGGGTTGCGCGCCGCGTCTGCGCTACGGTCCGCACCGATGCGGACCGGCGTGATCGTCCCCGTCCACGGCTGGCCCGCGCTGCTTGCCGAGACGCTCGACGGCATCCTTGCGCAGAACCCGCGGCCGCAGGACGTGGTCGTCGTCGACGACGGGTCGCCGGAGCCGATCGCGCTGCTGGCCGACCACGCGCCGCACTGCCGGCTCGTGCGCCATCCGCAGCGCCGCGGCCTGGCGTTCGCGCGCGCGACCGGGCTCGCGCAGCTCGAGGACTGCGAGCTCGTCGCGCTCTGCGACGCAGACGACGTCTGGCAGCCCGGCAAGCACGCCGCCCAGCTCGCCGCGCTCGCCGCGCATCCCGCTGCGGCGGCGTGCTTTGGCCGTGCGCTCATCGTCGGCCTCGACGGGCGGCCGAGCGGCGAGCACTGGGACGAGCTCGCGCCCGGCTGCCATCCCGCGCACGAGCTGCTGGCGCTGCTCTACGAGCACAACCCGCTGTGCGTCTCCAGCGCGCTGTTGCGGCGCGAGGCGGTGATCGCTGCCGGCGGGCTCGAATTCGAACTGCCGCGCGCGGAGGACTGGGACCTCTGGCTGCGGCTGCTCGCGCGCGGGCACGCGTTCGTCATGGAGCCGCGCGCGCGGGTGCGCTACCGCCGCTCGCCGGGCGCGCTCTCGGGCGACATCGCGGGCCTCGCGAACGCGCAGCTGCACGTGCACCGCGCGCATGCCGGGCTCGTCGACGAGGCTGCCCGGCGGCGCGCGGAGGCCGCCGACCGCGTCGCGC
>CADCVQ010000050.1 GCA_902806175.1 uncultured Solirubrobacteraceae bacterium | reverse complement strand
CGACCTGCTCGACGTCGGTCAGGATCCCCGTGACGTTGGACGCGGCCGAGAAGCTTCCGATCTTGAGCGGCCGGTCGGCGTGCAGCTCGAGCTCCTCGCGCAGGTGGTCGAGGTCCAGGCGGCCGTCGGCGTCCTCGCGGATGACCCGCAGCTCCGCGATCGACTCGCGCCACGGCAACTCGTTGGAGTGGTGCTCGTAGGGACCGACGAAGACGACCGGGCGCTCGCTGCGCGGGATGAGCGCGGACAGGCCGTACCGCGTCTCGAGCGCCTCGGGGATGCGCAGGCCGAGCGTCCGCACGATCTTGTCGATCGCAGCGGTGGCGCCGGAACCGCAGAAGACCACGACATCGTCCCCCGACCCCCCAACGGCGGCGTGCACGATCCCTCGTGCGTCGTCGCGCAGGCGCATCGTCTGCAGGCCGGTGGCCGACGACTCGGTGTGCGTGTTGGCGTACAGCGGCAGGACCTCGCGGCGAATGAAGTCCTCGATGAAGCTCAGCGACCTGCCGGAGGCGGTGTAGTCGGCGTACACGATGCGCTTGGGCCCGAACGGTCCGGTCAGGACGAGGTCGTCCCCGATCACCGAACGCCCGATCAGCTCGACGAGCGCGTCGCGCTGCTCGGGCGCGGGCGCCAGTGCAGCGAATGGGTCCAGCAGCTCGGCGGACTCGTCGCCGGTGCCGCGGGTCGGCCGGCGCGTCTCGGCGGCGAGCGGCTCGCGGGCGCGGTCGAGGCGCTCGTGCGCGGCGACGAGGTTGGCGATCAGCGCCTCGAGCAGCCGCAGCGACAGCGGCGAGTAGGCCTCGGACAGGGTCGCGAACGCTTCCCGGTCGAGCTCGAGCACGATGGCGTCGCCCAGCGCCGTGCACGTCGCGCTGCGGGGGCCGCCGTCGACGAGCGCGACCTCACCGAAGACCTTGCCCGGCCCGAGGACCCCCAGCCTGACGCGGAGCTCGTCGCGCTGCAGCGTCACCTCGACCGTGCCCTCCGCCACGACGTATAGCGCATCCCCCGGCGCGCCGGCGGCGAAGACGATCTCGCGATCGGCAAGCGTCCGTTCGCGCATCCGCTCCAGAACGCCCAGCAGGTGGTCGTCGTCGAAGCCCGCGAAGAATTCGCAGCTGCGCAGCAGCGCCAGACGCGCGGGGCTTGGGGCGCGCCAGCGCGGCGAAGCGCCCCCGTCACGCGACGTCGCGTCGCCGTCGCGGTCGCCGTTGCCGTCGCCGGCAACGGCGCCGGTGACCGCGCGCACCCGTGCGCACAGGTGGCGCGCGAGGCGGTCGAGCACCTTGTGCGCGAGCGGCCGGTCGAGCCGCCGCAAGACGCCGAACCCGCCGGTGTCAAGCTCCAAGCCCGTCGACGGCTCGAGCGCGATGGCGGTCCCGGAGTGCAACGTCGCGTCCGCCAGCGCCATCTCGCCCAGCACTGCTCCGGGCTCGCTCACCGCAAGCGGCACGATCGCTCGCGCGCCGATTCGATGGACCGCGAGCCTGCCGCTCGTCACGAAGTACATGCGGTCGGCCGGTGTGCCCTGCCGGAACAACACCCCATCGGCAGAGAGGCTGAACGGGCGCAGGAGGCTCGCCAGCTCCCGACGCTCGTCGTTGTCGAGGTCCGCGAAGAGCTCGCTGCCGGCGAGCACCTCTAGGGCCGACTCGCGCGCCACGAACCACCCGCCGACATCGAATGACCCAAGATCAGCCCGAATTTACCACGCCACGGGTCGGTTGCGGGGTTCAGGCACGCGGCAGCGCCGGCGCCAACGCTCGGCTACGTGGTCGGCCTGACCGCGAGGCGTGCCCTGCGGGCGTATGGCCTCGCGCAGCCATGCCGCGAGGTCGCGGTTGATGACGTCGAGGAACATGAGCGACTCGTTGCTCTCGCCCTCGAACAGCCGCGCGAACGCGTCCTTTGGCAGCACGAGCAGCACCGCGCGCTCGCGTGCGATCGCGTGCGCGGGCGACGGCTTGCCGTCGATGAGCCCCTCATAGCCGAACGACCGGCCCGGGCCGGCGAGTCCGATGCGAATGCGCCGGTCGCCACGAACGAGCACCTTCTCGACAGCGCCGTTGATGACCATTTAGAGCGCCGCCGCCGGCGCCCCCTCCTCCTCGAGCGTCTGGCCGCGCGGACAGCGCGCGTACCGTCCGGCGGCCAGGAATCCCCACAGCGCGAGCGCGTCGACGGCGCGGAACGTCGCCATCCGCCGGATGTACTTGCTGTCTGCAGGGCCGGTGAACTCGAGCTCGTCCGGCGTCGGCGCGGGATCCGCCGCTGCGCTGCCGCCGTCCCGCCGGCCGAGGGAGTCAGCGAGGTCCTCGAGTCGGCGGCGCAGGCGTTCGGCGGTCACCGCCGCGAACCGGCGCTTGAGAGCAAACGGCGCGGCGAAACAGGCTCTCCGAGGTAGGCGAGCACGCGACACATCGCGCCGATCGTACAGCCGGGGGCTCACCCGCACGACCATAGGAGTGGGCGCATGAAGCATTTCGAGTGCATGGTCCCCGATTGCGGGTGGACCGTCGAAAGCGAGACCGAGGAGCAGATCCTCGAGATCGTCGGCGAGCACGCGCGTGACGTGCACGGCATGCCCGAGGTGCCGCCGGAGATCAAGGAGAAAGTCCGCAGCCGGATCGTCGACCATTAGGGGTCTGAACGGGCTCTCGTCGCGCTGCTTGTCGATGTCTGCCAGCCGGTCGTCAGGCGCAGTGAGGTCCACGATGCGAGGCGGACGAGGGCTGGCGGTCCGTCGACGGCGAGATGCTCTGGGTGTGCCGACGATAAGCCGCTTCTACGGGATCGTGATCCGCATGTACTTCGCCGATCACGCGCCACCGCACTTCCATGCCGTCTACGCAGGCGAGGAGGCGGTCATCGAGATCTCGACCGGCGAGATCCTGCGCGGACATCTGCCGGATCGGGCGTTGCGGATGGTGCGAGAATGGGCGTCGATGCATCGCGACGAGCTGGCCGTGAACTGGGAGCGTGCTCAGGTACCCGAGCAGCCGGCGCCGATCGCACCGCTGCCATGAACCCATCGCGTACAACGATCACTCAGGTTGAGCCGCTCGCAGGCCACTGGCTTCGGCTCACCTTCGGCGACGGCGCCGTGCACGAGGTCGACCTCGCGGATCTGCTGCAGGCCGGCGGCGTGTTCGGCCCGATCCGCGACGATCGCGCAGTCTTCGAGGCTGTCACCCTCGACCGCGAGTTCGGCACCATCGTCTGGCCTGGTGATGTCGATCTTGATCCCGACGTGCTTCGCGGCGACCAAGCAGCAGCTTCGGGAGCAGCGCTGCGCCGACGAGTCGTCCAGGCGGCCTAGCACCCCCGCGACACGCCGGTCATCAGCGCGTCACAGGCCGGTCGTCAATCGGCGCGCAGGGTCTCGTCGTGAGCGCTCAACCGTGTCCCCGACGATGTCCCCAACCCTGCAGATCTGACCCTCGCCAGCCCTACCCAACCCGACCCGACCTTCCCAAACCGCCTGCAAAACCAAGCTTTTGGGCGCCATCATAATCCGCGTGTCGGGGTTTCGAGTCCCTCCTTCGGCGCCGTGGAAGCCCTGCATGTGTCGGGGTGAACGTGGCCGCGGTCGCGGAACCTTGACGAGCTTGGCGTCCAGCCACAGGTACGGATGCGCGCCCTCCAGGGGCCGCTGGCGAAACGCCGCGACGGCGCTCACATCCGGACCCTGCTCTTGTCCGACACGCTGCCGTTTCTGGTCCCAAGCAGCCAACTCGGCGACGAGCGGGAGCCGAGGTATGGTCGCTGAGGTGGACGAGCCAGCGATCGCCGCCGTCGCCGCCGCCGCCGTGCGCGCCCTCAGCCGCTCTCGTTGCGCAACCGACATCACGTTCCAACCCGAGGACGCAGCATCGCCCGCCGCGCGCGTGTCGGCGCCGCTACGCACCGGCCGCGCCGCGGTGCACGGCACCCTCTACGGCGAGCCGCGGCCGGCCTGCGCGTGGATGACGGAAGCGGGCAGCACGTTCGTCCTGCACGACCACGGGGACGAGACGGAGATCGTGTGCGCCGACGGCCCTCGGCTGGTCGAGCAACTGCTGTCGATCGTGGGATCGGCGTGACCGCCGTGCTGACCGGCGAGGTCCCGCGGCTCGGCGACCGGCTGCACTTCACGGTGACGGTGGCACCGCGGCAGGTCCTCCACCTGCTGGGCAACGTCGTGGTCGCGGCCGCGCTCACGTACGGGCTCGGCTGGAAGGTCGGCGGTGGCGCGGCGGTTGCGGTCGCCCTGGCGGCCGTTGCGTTCGCCGCCTACGTCATCTGGTACGCGCGCCTGGTCTGGTGGCTCGAGGGCGAGCAGTGGTCGGCCTACCTGCTTGACCTCCCGCGCCGCCGGCGCGCCATCCCCGGGCCCGCGCCCGGTACTTGGGCGACGGACGTCGTCCCCGCCGACGGCCGATATGCGGCGCTGCTGCTGCACTTCGGCGCCGACAGGAGGTGGATCCCGCCACAGGCTGACGGCGTGCCGCCCGGCGAGCGGTGGGGACACTATCCGCTGCTCCCGCTGCGCGGGACGCGCACGGTTGTCGCGCTTGAGTGGGCCGAGGACTACGCGGCGGCGCAGGCCGTCGCCGCTCGAATGCGTCCGCCTCCCGACGTCTGGGGGCTGCGGCCGCCCGCCGACGCTCGAGGCTGACCCGGCGCCGCTGGGCCGCGCCGTCGATGAGCCTCAGCCGCCGTCCTGCGTCAAGCGCGGTCGCGGTTCCGTACCTCCGACGCGCTCGCAGGAGCCCGGCAGCGGAACTCCGCTGGCCCGGATCGAGCTTCATCACGAGGGCGGGTCGCCGAGCGCCCGCGAGACGTACTCGTCGACGAAGACGAGGAAGTCGTCGGGGTAGATTCCCTCGTGCTCGAGCGGGTCAAAGCCGAGCCCGAGGTCGTGCAGGAAGGCCAGCAGCTCGTCGTCGTCCAGCGGCAGCCGGCGCACCGCCTGGGCGCCGGAGCGCGTGCTCTCCAGCACCGCCACGGAATGCGCAACTGCCCAGCGCGCGAGCACGGTCTCGATCTCGTCCTCTGACGGCTCGCTGAACGCCTCGCTCAGCAGCGTCGTGAGCGCGTCGAGTTCGGCATCGGTCGGCTCGCGCGCGGGGATGTCGTCGGGCGCCGCGAACTCCTCGACTGACATGCTGGCGAGCCGGTCGCTCAGCCGGCCCACGAGATGCTCGAGGAACGCGGTGTAGCTGGCGTAGCCGAGCGGCACGACGAGGAACGCAAAGCCGCAGCGCCTGAGGATCCGCTCGATTGTCGCGTCGTCATGACCGGCGCACAGCAGCCGGCGTCCTGTCGCCAATACCGCGCTCAGATAACCCGCCGGCGCGCGGCTCAGGCGGTCGTCGACGATCTCGTCGATCGTGTCGTGGTCTTCGAACGCGTCTGGGTGAAAGGTGGTGCCGATCAGCTGTCCGAACGCGGAATCCGGATCGCCGAAAGAACTCATGCCAAGCTGACCGCGGTCGTCATTTCGATCCTGCCTCAAGCTGTCGTTGTCGATCACGATGCCGCCGCGACCGACCATTGCGGGCCAGCGCCAGCGCGGCGCCCTCCCCTGCGCAACCACGTACACAGCGTGGCAGACACCACGGCGCCCGCGGCCTGACGGCCGACACGCGACCGCGGGGCCACTGGGAGGCTGCGGCTGCCTTCGATCCGCCGGCGAATGCTCCCACCAAGCCGTGCCTTCCCCATGAGCGGCGGCAGACCGCCTTCGTCCCGCCGCCTGCCTTGCGCGCAGGCAAACTGGTGTCCGCGGACGGCCCGCCGCCGCAGCCAGCCTTACCCCGAAACCGTTCCGGCACGCAGCGATGGCGCCGCGGGCGCGTATAACACGCCCGATGGCTAGGCTTGCGCCATGGCGGAGGCTGCCGAAGAGACTACGGAGCGGGGCCAGGGTCTGCTGGCGCGCATCTCCAACGAGATGGTCCGCGCGCAGAAGGAGTTCTTCGGCAAGGGCCCGACCGAGGCGAAGTCCTACCTCGTCGACGACCTGCTGTTCATCGTCATGCGCGGCGGCATGACGACCGCCGAGAGGACGATGCTCGAATTCGGCCAGCAGGATCAGGTGCGGCAGTTTCGTCAGCTCTTCGAGAACCAGATGACCGAGCGCCTGTGCGGCATGATCGCCGAGCTGACGGGCCGCAAGGTGCTCACCTACCAGTCGCAGGTGATGTTCGAGCCCGACATCGTCGTGGAGATGTTCGTCTTCGACTCGCAGGCAAACCCGCAGGATCGCGCCGCCACCGCCGAAGGTCAGACGCAGGACGACGCCATCGGCGCGGCGACCGACGAGGACGCGCTCGACCGTCCCTCCAGTCCCGGCCAGTGATCGCTCGCCTCTGCGGTGCAAGGCAGAGCGCGCGCCGGACCCCGAGTGCGCGGGCCTAGCCCTCGACGAACGCCTTGAGGTCGCGCAGCGCCCGGCGCATCACGGCGGTGGCGATCGTCTTGCGCAGGAAGCTCGGGACGCGCAGGCCCGGGTCGATGCGCAGGTCAAGCTCGGCGTGCGTCGCGTCGTCGCCGATCGGCTCAAAGCGCCACTCGCCGCAGAAGTCGCGGAAGTCGCCGCCCAGGTACTCGCTGGCGAGCCGGTGCGGCTCGTCGTAGACCTGCCGCAGCCGGTAGCGCACGGTCTTGAAGCGCGCGTCGACCTCGTACTCGACGATCGTGCCGCGGCCCGCCTCGTCGCGCTCGAGCACGCGGACGTCGCGCACCGCGCCCTGCCACTGCGGCAGCGACTCGAAGTCCGTCAGAGCGTCGAAGCACGCCTGCGGCGTGGCCGCTATCTCGGCCGACTGGCACTCGCCGTAGGAGGGCATGAAGCGCGCGGACTACCCGATGATCGCGCGAGCGGAACGGTCCAGCGCACGACCGCGCCGGCGTGAACGTCGCGCCGGCAAGCTCGCACCGGCTCGGCTTCGCCGTGAAGGTGCTCGGCGGTGGCGGCCTGCCATCCCATGACACGCGCCGCTGGAGCTCGGAGCCGCACCTGCGCCACTCGCTCGGGCGCCTGCACGACATCCTCGACTACCTCGCGCGCCATGACATCCGCATGTACCGGCTGCCGACGGGCCTGGCGCCGTACGCGAGCCACCCCGACATGCCGCAGTTTCATCACCAGGTCGACGAATGCGCCGAGCAGCTGGCGCAGGCGGGCGCCGTCGCGCGCGAGCGCGGGATCCGGCTGTCGTCGCACCCGGGCCAGTACACGGTTCTCAACTCCGAGAACCCGGCGACGCGGGCCGCCGCGATCGCCGAGCTCGAGGTGCAGGCTGCGCTGCTGGATGCCATGGGGCTCGGGCCCGAGGCGGTCGTCGTGCTGCACGTCGGCGGCGCGGCGGGCGGCCGGGATGCAGCGCTCGATCGCTTCGTCGCGGGCTTCGAACGGCTCTCCGAGCGCGCGCAGGCGCGACTTGTCGTCGAAAACGACGATCGCAGCTTCGGCCTCGTCGACGTCCTGGCGCTGGCGGGCCGCACGGGGGTGCGCGTCGTCTGGGACGTGCTGCATCACCGCTGCCACGATCCTGCCGGCATGCCCGCCGCGGAGGCGCTCGGCGCCGCGCTCGACACCTGGCAGCAGGCCGGCGGCGTGCCGAAGGTCCACTACTCGTCGCCGCGGCTGGATGTCGAGCAGCGCCGCGTGAAGGTCGGCCGCCGCACCGAGACGCGCTTCGTGCTGCCGCAGCTGCGCGCCCATGCCGACCTGATCGACCCGATCGGCTTCGAGGCGTTCCTGCGCGGCGCGCCGGCGGGACGCAGCTTCGACATCATGCTCGAGGCCAAGGCCAAGGATCTGGCGCTGTTGGCGCTGCGCGAGCAGCTCGCGCAGCGCGGCCTCGTCACCACGTCGGGCGCGATCGTGGTTCCGTGCGCCTGACGCCCCGCCGCGCCGCTCAGACCGCCGGGCAGCTACGCGACCCGTGACTCCGCCGCGGGCCGCAGGCCAGCGAGGAAGCTCTCGAGCGGCTGCGGCATGGCGAGATAGAAGCCCTGGCCGTGCGTCACGCCCAGCTCGCGCAGCAGCTGCACCGTCGGCGCGTCGCCGACGTGCTCGGCGATCGTCTCCTTTCCCAGGCCGCGGGCGATGTCCACGACGGCCTGGATGACGAGCCGGTCGGTGCTCGTCGAGCAACATTCGCGCACGAACTCGCCGTCGATCTTGAGGATGTCGAAGCGCACGTGCTTGAGGTAGTAGAACGACCCGAAGCCGGCACCGAAGTCGTCGAGGGCAAAGCAGCAGCCGAGCTTGGCCAGCTGGTCGGAGAACTCGCGCGCCTTGCCGATGTTCGCGATCGCCGCCGTCTCGGTGATCTCGAAGATGACCCGGCTGGGGTCCAGCCCCGTCTCCTGTAGCTCGCGCTCGATCGTGCGAAGCATCTCGGGGTCGCCCATCGACGCGCCCGAGAGGTTGATCTCGACGCGCGGCCCGACCGCCGCGGTGGCGTCGTGCTCCGCCATCGCGCGGATGGCACGCGTGACCGTCATCGCGTCGATCCGGCCGATCATCCCGAGCCGCTCGGCCGTCGACAGAAACGCGCCGGGCGCGATCAGGCCGCCGTCGTCGTCGCGCATGCGCAGGAGCACCTCGAACTGCGTCACGTCCCCCGTCGCGAGATCGAAGATCGGCTGCGCGACGAGCGCGAAGCGGTTCTCGTCGATCGCGACGCGGATCCGCTCGGCCCACGTGATACGACCCTGCATCCGCGCCTGTGCGTGCTCGCCGCCGCGGACGTGCAGCGCGAGCTGGTTGCGGCCGGCCTCCTTGGCGTCGTACATCGCGAGGTCGGCGTTGACGAGCACGTCCTCGCCGCTGAGGTCCTGCGCGCCCTCGAACAGCGCGACGCCGATGCTTGCCGTCATCGTCCGCCCGCCGGTGCCGGGAACGGGGATCCGCTCGGCGCGCAGCGCCTCGAGCAGATCGTCGGCGACGCGCTTGGCCGTTCGCGCCGTCGCCCGCGGCAGCAGCGCTGCGAACTCGTCGCCGCCCAGCCGCGCGAGCGTGTCGGAGTCGCGCAGACGGGACGCCAGCACGGTGGCGACGCGCGCGATGAGCTGATCTCCGGCCTGGTGGCCGAGCGTGTCGTTGACGTACTTGAAGTGATCGAGGTCGAGCAGCAGCAGCGCGCCGTCGGAGCCGTAGCGGCGCACGACGTCGGCGTGCATGTCGAGCTGCTCGACGAAGCTCGCGCGGTTGTGCAGGCCGGTCAGCGGATCGTGCGTGGCGAGGTAATGCAGGTTCTCCTCGTAGCGGCGGCGGTGGGTGATGTCCTGCACCTGCACGAGCAGGCGGCGTGCGGCATCGTCGTCGTCGTTGATCGTCGTCGCCTGCAGAGTGACCCAGATCGCCGCGCCCGTGGCATGCACGATGCGCGTCTCGACCTTGTACTGCGCCTGCGCCTCGGCCAGCAGCGCAGCGACGGCGGTGCGGTCGTAGGCGACCTCGCTCGGGAGCGTCAGCGCGTCGAAGCGCATCCCCGCGAGCTGCTGCGTCGAGCGGCCCGTGAGCTCGCACAGCGCGCCGTTGACGCGCACGATCTCGCCGGCCGCGTCGGTCAGCGCCATCCCGATCGGCGAGCCGTCGAAGGCGCCGCGAAAGAGCTCCTCGGCCGTCGCGAGCTCCGTCAGCGCGCGCTTGCGGGAGGTGATGTCGCGGATCGCGCTGGACACCATCGTCCCCTCGTCGGTCTCGATCGGGCTGAGGCTGATCTCGATCGGGAACTCGCAGCCGTCCTTGCGCAGCCCGTAGAGCTCCAGCCCGCCGCCCATCGGCCGCGCGACCGCGTCGCGCAGGTACTGGCGTTGATGGTGGCGGTGCTGGTCGCGAAATCGCTTGGGGATGAGCTCGGAGACGCTCTTGCCGATCAGCTCCTGGCGGCGGAAGCCGAAGAGGCTCTCGGCCTGTGCGTTGACGAGCGCGATGTGGCCGTGGTCGTTGACGATCACCATCGCGTCGGGCGCGGCCTCCAGCAGAGCGCGGAACTTGCGCTCCGATCCCCACAGCAGCCGGTCGCCGCGCATCAGGCGGCGCACCAGCCGGTAGTAGGAGCTCCGGGTCCGGTAGAGGATCCAGCGCACGACCTCGCCGACCGTGATCACCGGCGGGCGCCCCCGCGTCTGTCGACGGGGCGCTCGCCGCCGGCCGGCCGCCCGCGCCAGTCCGGCTCCTGCTCGAACTTCAGCACGAGGTTGCGCTTGCGGAAGTGGCGAAACAGCGGGCCGTACGTGAAGCGCTGGAAGTTCGCAGCCGCGTTGCCCCATGGATCGGCATCCATGAACGGCATGAACTTGTCGGGAAACCCCGGCATCGTGCAGCCGATGCAGATCCCGCCGACGCTCGGGCAACCGCCGACGCCGTTGACCCAGCCGCGCTGGGGAACGTTGCAGACTGCCGCGGGGCCCTTGCAGCCGAGCTTGACGAGGCAGCGCGGGTCGTTGCCGTAGGTCGTCGCGAACTGGCCTTGCTCGGTGAAGCCCGCGCGCCCGCAACCTTCGCGCGTCGTCCGCGAGAACAGGCTGACCGGGCGCAGGCGCTCGTCGAGCTCTGGTGCCGGGCCGATCCCGCCCACGAACAGCAGCAGCTCGAGCAGGATCGACGTCATGTTGTCGGGCTGAGTCGGGCAGCCGGGGATGCAGACGACCGGCAGGCCCATCCGCGACCGCCACGACCAGCCGAGGAAGTCCGGCACGCCCATCGCACCGGTCGGGTTGTTCTTCATCGCGGGAACGCCGCCGTAGGTCGCGCAGGTGCCGACCGCGACGACCGCCGCCGCCTTCGGTGCCAGGCGGTCGATCCACTCGTTGACGGTGATCGGCTGACCGTCGATCGGGTCCACGCCGAAGCCGGTCCAGTGGCCCTCGCCGCTGCGCCGCTCGTCGCCGACGGCGCCTTCCACGACGAGCAGAAACGCTCCCAGGCGGTCGTCCTCTGCGTCGTACCACGCTTGCAGGAAGTCCTCGCCGGTCTCGAAGGCCAGCATCGGGTTGTGCAGGATCATCCGCGGGCTGCCGGGGATCACCCCGCTGAGCAGATCCTCGAGGCTCGGCGCCGTGGCAGACGTCATCGCGACGGACTCGCCGTCGCAGCCCAGCCCGGCCGTCATCCAGAGCACGTGGATCGGCACGCAGTCGCCGCGCCGTGCGTCGACGCCTTGCACTTCGCGGCTGGCCATCGCTGACTCCTTTCACCCTCCGGGAGCAGGGCCTGGATATCCATATCCCGATTCCCCGGTTTCCGGGGCGGCCCTGTCCTCTGTACATGCGCACGGATCGGTCGATCCGTCCATAGAACGCTTGTCCAGTTGGTCCGCGCGCCGCCCCCGGACGCTCGGGCCGAGGCCTACGCGCTTGCGGCCCTGACGTCCGCGAGCGTCAGGGCCATCAGCGCGTCGCGGTCCGGACTGCTCCCCGGCGCGAGCAGCCGCTCGGCCTGGTGGGCGATGACGTCGTCGAACAGGTTGCGCGCCGTGCGCGCGTTGCCGAAGTAGCGGTCGCGCGCGGCGTGCAGGCGCTCCATCGTGCGCTGCAACTCGGCGCGCGCGTCGCCGTCGAGCGCGTAGTCGGCGTCCTTGGCGAACACCTCGAAGATCTGCACGAGCTCGACGGGCCCGTAGTCGTCGAAGTGGATCGTCGCGCCGAAGCGGCTGCGAAAGCCGGAGTTCGATGCCAGGAACTCCGACATCTCGAGCGGGTAGCCGGCGGCGATGACGGCCAGGCGGCTGCGGTCGTCCTCCATGCGCTTGAGCAGCTCGACGACGGCCTCGGGCCCGAAGTCGCCCTGGCTGCCGGGGCGCACGAGCCCGTAGGCCTCGTCGAGGAAGAGCACGCCGTCGAGCGCGCGGTCGATGACCTCGTTCGTCTTCGTCGCGGTCTGGCCGACGTAGCCCGAGACGAGGTCCTCGCGCGTGATCTCGAGGACCTGGTCTGTCGCGAGCAGGCCGAGGCTCTTGTACAGACGGCCGAACAGGCGGGCCACGGTCGTCTTGCCGGTGCCCGCGCCGCCCTCGAAGACGAGGTGCAGCGCGACCTGCACGGTCTTCAGCCCCGCCGCCTTGCGCATCGTGGCGATCCGCAGCAGCTCGGCGAGGCGGCGGACCTCGGCCTTGACCGCCGCGAGCCCGACGAGCCCGTCGAGCTCGGCGAGAACCGCGTTGAAGGCCTCCTCGTCGAAGCGCAGCGACGCGGGATCGGGCGGTGGCGGAGGAGCCTTGGAGGGCGCCGGTTCGCCGGCGGCGCCGCCGCCCGCGGCGCGTGCGGGCACCGGACGCAGCTCCTCGAGCGCCGCGCGCGCAGCGTCGACGATCTTCTCGCGACCCTCGACCGGAGCACGCTCGGCGACGGCGATCGCGGCGCGCAGGCTCGCCTCGGCGTCGGCGCGGCGCCCGAGCCGCCGCAGCGACTCGGCGCGCGCGATGTGTGCGTAGGCCAACGGGACGAACGCGTTGCCGAACACCGCGGCCAGCGTGATCGCCTCGTCGAAGGCCGCGAGCGCGGCCTCGTCGCGACCCTGTCCGGAGCGCGCCAGCCCGAGCCGCTGATGCAGGTCAAACAGCTCGCGGCCGCCGCTGACGCCGTCGGAGCGCAGCGCGGCGGTCGCCTCGGCGAACGCCGCCTCGGCGGCCGGATAGTCGCCCTGGCGCATCGCCCGCTCGCCGCGCTGGGCGTGCAGCTTGGCGAGCAGCTTCGGCGGCGAGCCGAGCTTCTCCAGCGTCTCGCGCGCGAGCCGCTCCAGGCCCTCCGCGCGCAGGAAGTCGCCGGAGCGCACGAGCTCGGCCGCGTGGCGCAGATAGGACTCGAAGCGATCGTCCATCGCCGCGAACGCTACTGCCGCCGGGCAGCCGAACGCGTGCGCGCCAGCCCAACGGCTAGCCTGCGGTCCATGGACGCAAGGCGCGCCGCGCGCAGCGCGAGCACGACCGCCGCGATCATCACGGCCGCGGGCGCGGCGCGCCGGCTGTGGCGCTCACCGCCGGTCCACCTGGCGCGCATGAGCGGGACGTCGATCGCCGGGCCCGATGCGGTCGGCTGGATGACGGACTTCCTCAACGCCGCCTACTACGCGCGGCGCCCGGGGCTGCGCGACGTGGAGGACCTGCGGGTCGCGCTCGCGATCCTCACGACGCGCTGGCACCAGCTCGGCAACCGCCGCCTGCGCGCGCCCGACGTGCTCGCGTTTCACCGCGCCTTCTTTCGCGAGCGCATCCTGGACTCCGCCGACACCCCGCGCGGGATGCTCGATCGCGAGCAGCTCTTCGCCGGCGCCGCGCGCCTGATCGGGCCGTGGTTTGAGCACTCCTACCGCGACGACGCGCTGCGCGCGCATGGCATCGCGTTCCAGAGCGCCGCCGAGCGCGCCGCCTACAAGCCCGAGCACCGCCTGCGCCACGCCAAGCTCGGCGCTCCGACGCCGCCCGAGCGGCCGCGCAACGAGCAGGTCTGGCACACCTACAACCCCGTCGAGGTCAGTTCCGCGCCGCAGACCCTCGCGGCGCTCGCGCGGCCCGAGACGTGGCCCGACTACGCCAGCGACCTCGGTCGCTTCACGGCCGTGCGCAGCGGCGGCCTCGCCGGCCAGACCTTCGAGATCGAGGTCATCAGCGCCCTGACGCCGCGCACGCCGGCGATCCTGCGCGGCTACGTGACGGTCACGCGGTTCTTCACGCGCGAGGACCGGGCCACCGAGCTCGAGGCCTACGCCGAGCGGCTGAGTGAGCGGATGGTCCGCTACGGCCGCGACCAGCCGCCCGCCTACCCGCCCGGCTGCACGCCCCTGGCCGCGATCTGCCTCGACACCCACGAAGGGCACTTCATGGGCCGCGGGCGCAACCGGCTGCTCGCCTACGAGCTCGACGGGCGCTTCTACCTGCGCGCAGCGGGAACCTGGGACGACCTGCCGGTCACGCTCGAGCAGGCCTACCGCTCCCAGGGGCGCAAGGCGCAGCAGGCCTTCTGGGGCGACGAACGCGCCGAGTCGAGCATGCTCGCGCAGATCGCCGCGAAGACCAGGGATCCGTGAGCGAGATGCGCTACGACGCCATCGTGGTCGGCGCGGGCCCCAACGGCCTGACGGCGGCGGTCACGCTCGCGCGCGGCGGACGGTCCGTGCTGTGCGTCGAGGCCGCGAGCACGCTCGGCGGCGCCGCTTCGACCGCCGAGCTCACGCTGCCTGGCTTCAAGCATGACGTCTTCTCCGCCGTGCACCCCGCCGGGATCGCCTCGCCCGTGTTCGCCGACTTCGGCCTCGAGCGCCACGGGCTGCACTGGATCCAGCCCGAGCTTGCGATGGTCCATCCGCTGCCCGACGGCCGCGGCGCGGCACTGTCGCGCGATCTCGCCTACACCGCGCGCTCGCTCGATGCGCTGGGCGACGGCGACGGACAGCGCTGGGCCGCGTTCGCCGCGCCGTACCTGCGCCACTTCGAGGCCGTGCGGGCGACGATGCTGTCGGGCTTTCCGCCCCTCGCCGGGGCGCGGCTGCTGCCGGCCTTCAAGCTGCAGGGCTCGCTCGAGTTCGTGCGGCTGCTGCTGATGCCGGCCGAGGCGCTCGCCGGCGAGACCCTGCGCGGCGACGGCGCGGCCTGGCTGTACGGCTCCTCGCTGCACGGCGACGCGCCGCTTGACGGCGCCGGCAGCGCGATCGCCGGCGTCTGGCTGAACCTGCTCGGCCACGCGGTCGGCTGGCCGAGTCCGCAGGGCGGTGCGAGCGCCATCACCGGCGCCCTCGCGAGCCTGCTGCGCGAGCTCGGCGGCGAGACGCGCACGCAGGCGCCCGCCGCGCGCGTGCTCACCGGCCGCGGGAGGGTGACCGGCATCGAGCTTGCCGGCGGCGAGCGGATCGCCGCGCGAACCGTCGTGACGACGACGACGCCGCAGGGGCTCGTCGCGCTCGCCGGCGACGCGCTCGGTGACAGCTATACGAGACGGGCGCTGCGCTTTCGCTACGGGCCGCAGACGTTCAAGCTCGACTGGGCGCTCGACGCGCCCGTCCCATGGGTCAACGAGGACGCGCGGCGGGCGGGAACGATCCACGTCGGCGGCACGGCCGGCGAGCTGCGCGCCGCGCTGCGCGACATCGCGCGCGGCCGGCTGCCCGAGCAGCCGTTTCTGCTCGCGGGGCAGCAGTCGATCGCCGATCCGACGCGCGCGCCGGCCGGCAAGCACACGATGTGGGCGTACACGCACACGCCCACGGGCGTCGACTGGGACGGCGAGCGCGAGCGCTTCACCGACGCGATCGAGCGCCAGGTCGAGCGGTTCGCGCCCGGCTTCCGCGAGCGCATCCTGGCGCGTCACGTGATGACCCCGAGCGACCTGCAACAGCGCAACGCGAGCCTGCCCGGCGGCGACGTCGGCCACGGCAGCTACGCGCTGGACCAGCTCATCTTCCGGCCCGTGCCATCGCTGAACCCGTACTCGACGCCGGTACGCGGGCTCTTCATCGGCGGTGCCTCGGCGTTCCCCGGCGGCGCCGTGCACGGCGTCAACGGCCAAGCCGCCGCGCGCGCGGCGCTGCGCGAGACGCGGATCCCGCGGCCGCCGCGGCTGCGGCCGGGGCGCGGGCGCTGAGTCGCGGGGTGGGCTCGTGGCCCACTACCACTAGGCGGCGCGCCCGGCGCCGGGCCGCCCGCGGCGGCTGCCGAAGTCCGCCGGGCCGGCCAGTCGCTGTCCGAAGGCCGTGCGCAGCTCGGCGGCCCGCCCGGCAAGCTGCTGCGCGCGCGGCGCGAGCGTCGTCCGGACGCCGCCGCGGGCATGCATGTCGTGCGTCTCGGCGACGAGCTCGCGGACCGCTGCCGAGATCTCCAGCAGCTGCGCGGCCGCGTTCTGCTGCGCTGTCGTGAACCCCTCGCCGGCCGCGACCTTGTGCCCGATCTCCTCGTAGGCGAGCGTCAGCTCGAACGCCGCCGCGCCGGCTGCCTCGCGCAGCGCGGTGACGTCATCGGATGGATGCGCGGTGCTCATGCGGGAGCGTCATCCCCTGCCCCGCCCGCGACGCAAACGCATGATCGGCCCCCAGCCCCTAGCCTGGCTCGCATGGCAACCGGCTCGAGCATCGTCACCTGCCCCAGCTGTTCTACGCGCAACCGCGTCCGGCCGACAGCACGGGGCGTTCCGCGCTGCAGCGCCTGCCAGACGGTGCTGCCCTGGATCGTCGACACCGACGCGGCCGGCTTCTCCGAGGAGATCGTCGCCTCGGTGCCGGTGCTGATCGACTTCTGGGCGCCGTGGTGCGGCCCGTGCCGGATGGTCTCGCCCGTCGTGGAGCAGATGGGCCGCGAGCACGCCGGGCACCTGAAGGTCGTCAAGCTCAACATCGACAACGCGCCGGCGATCGCGTCGCGCTACGAGGTGCAGGGGATCCCGCTGCTCGTCGTCGTCAAGGACGGCGCCGAAGTGGACCGCGTCGTCGGGGCGGTGCCGGCGGCGCAACTGCGCGACGTGCTGGGGCGGCACGTGGCCGCCGCGTAGGCGTCCTCGCCCTGCTCGGGGGCGCGGATCGAATGGCGGCAGCTGCTCGTCGCACCCCGATGCATCCGCGCAACCCGCGCGACGCAGCGCGACTATCGGCGCCCGCCGTGGTTCAGATGACGATGGCCGACATCATCCATCGTCGCCGGGGGAGCCTTGCGACATGCGCGGTCGCGGTCGCGCTGCTTGCCGCGCTTGCCACAGCGTCGCGCGCCGACGCGCAATCGGCATGTCCCGGTGCCGCGCCCGTGTGCCCGTACAGCGCGTCGTCGCAGATCGGCCAGCGCGCCGGCGGCGTGCTGCGCTTCCCGCAGTCGGTCGCGATCGGGCCGGACGGCTCGGTGTACGTCGCCGACCAGTCCTCGAGCGTCATCCAGGTCTTCGGCTCCGACGGCTCCTTGCGGCGCGAGATCGGCCGCGCCGGGACGCGCCCCGGTGAGCTGACGTCGGTCGGTGCGATCACCGTCGCAGCGGACAACACGCTGTTCGTCGCCGACGGCAGCAACCGGATCGACCGCTTCGACGCCGAGGGCAACCTGCTGCACTCGTTCGGACGTCGCGGCACCGCCGTCGGCGAGTTCAACTTCGGCAAGGGCGGCGGCAACGACGCGCCCGCGGGCGGCGGCCTCGTGACCTCCGGAAACCTGCTGTTCGTCTCCGACAGCCTCAACAACCGCCTGCAGCGCTTCAACCTCGACGGCTCCGGCGCGACCGAGATCGTGCCACCGGGCCTGCTGTACAACCCGCGCGGCCTGGCCGTTCGCGGCCAGCGGCTGATCGTCGCCGACGACAAGAACCACCGTCTCGTCGCCATGGACTTCGGCGGCCGCGTGATCCGCACCGTCGGCAGCGGGCAGGGCGCGCGTGGCAACCAGTTCAGCTTCCCCTTCGGCGTCGCCGTCGACCCGCGGGGCCGTGTCTTCGTCGCCGACGACATCAACCAGCGCGTGCTGCGCTTCGGACCCCAGCCCGACTACAAGTACAAGGCACGGTGGGGCAGCTACGGCACCGGTCCCGGCCAGCTCGCCTACCCGCGCGCGATCGCCTCCGACGCGACCGGTGCGCTGTATGTCACGAACACCGGCAACGACCGGATCGACGTCTTCGACAACACCGGCGGCCTGCTGCGCTCGTGGGGCGTGTCCGGCCGCGGCAAGGGGCAGTTCAACGCGCCCCTCGGTGTCGCGGCCGACGCCAACGGCGTGCGCGCCGTCGCCGACTCGATCAACGGCCGCATCGAGCTGCTCAACCCGGACGGCTCGATCGCGTCGAGCTGGGGCTCCCCGGCGCCCGGGCCGACGATCCTGCGCTCGCCGGTTGCGGTCGCCTTCGACGGCGCCGGTGACGCCTACGTGCTCGACCAGCGCCGCGCGCGGATCTTCGTCTTCGCCCGCGCAACCGGGCTGCCCGCGCGCACGATCGCCGCGCAGGGCAGCGGCCCCGGTCGGCTGCTCGACCCGTCGGCGATCTCGATCGCGGCCGGCGTGATCACCGTCGCCGACAGCGGCAACCGCAGGATCGTGCGCTTCAGCACCGCCGGCGAGTACCTCGGCGCCTGGACGAACACCGGGACGGTGCGCGGCGTCGCCGTCACGCCCGACGGATCGCGCACCTACGCCAGCGCGAGCGACAACCGCATCACCGTGTTCGACGCCCAAGGCGCGGTCGTCAAGCAGTTCGGCGGCCTCGGCCGCACGCTCGGCAAGCTCTCCGCGCCCGCCCAGATCGCGCTCGACGCGGGCGGCAAGCTGTGGGTCGCCGACCGCGGCAACAACCGCATCCAGCGCTTCGGGCCTGACGGCGAGCGCCTCGGGACGTTCGGCGAACGCGGGATCGGGACCGGCCAGTTCATCAACCCGACGGGCGTCGTCGTCGACTGCCGGGGGGTGCTGACGGTGACCGACACGCGCAACAACCGCGTCCAGCAGTTCCTGCTCATCGCGCCGGAGGCGCCGCCCTGCGTCGCGACCGCGCCGATCGGCAACCCGCCGCCGCCCAAGGCACCGACGCTGCCGCCGCCGCTCGGCCCCGAGCTCGCCGTCAAGGTCCTGCGGACGGGCAAGCTCTTCACCACGCGCCAGCTGCCGCTGCGCGTGGGCTGCGACACGATCTGCCGCGTCGAGGTGACCGGGACGCTGACCGAGCGCACCAAGCCGAAGAAGCGCAAGCGCGCGTTCTCGCTCAGCCTGCGCCCGACGGTCGTCAAGCTGGCAGCGGGCGAGTCGCAGATCGTGCGCGTCAAGCTCACGCGCTCGCAGGTCACGCGGCTGCGCAGGGCGATGAAGAGCCGCCGCAGCCTGACCGTCACGCTGCAGATCGAGGCTGCCGCCGACGCAGGCGAGCCGACGACGGTCAGCCGCAGCTTGACGGCCCGCGGATAATTCTCGCGTGGCCGCGTCGGGGCGGCCTTCCGACGACCGTTGGGATGCTGCTATCCAGAGACGAAGGTCCGGTACAGCCGCCGATCGCGGCACTATGCATGTGGTGCGACTGAGCGGCTGCCTCGCGTTCACGGTCCTGCTCGTCCTGCTCGCCGCCGCGGCGCCGCCGGCGCGCGCCGCCGACGGCGACGTGCTCGTCGTGGGCGACTCGCTGGCGGTCGGGACGGAGCCCTACCTCGCCCCGCTGCTCGGCAACCGCAACCTCGTCTCCGACGTGCGCAACGGCATCACCACGCCGCAGGGCATGCGCCTGTTGCGCATGTCGCTGCGCACGGTCGTCCCGAAGACCGTCGTCATCAGCCTCGGCACCAACGACGGCGGCGATCCGGCGCGTTTCGCCGACCGCCTGCGCCGCACGATGGCGCTGCTGCCGCTGGACACCTGCGTCGTGTGGTCGACGATCATCCGGCCGGCGCGCAAAGGTCCCTACCGCGCGCTCAACCGCGTGCTGCACAAGCTCAAGAAGCGCGAGCCGCGGCTGGTCGTCATCGACTGGGAGCACGCCGTCACCGGCGGCGCCGTGTCGCTGCCCGACGGATTGCACGCCGATCCGGCCGGCTACAGGTACCGCAGCACGATGATCGCCGATGCCGTGAACGCCGGCTGCCCGGCGAGCGTCTCGACGGGCTGAGCGACGCCGCTGCTCAGGGCCGCTGGCTCCACTCCTGCATCAGGCCGGCGACCTTGCGACCCAGCAGCGGCCCCAGCGTCTCGGCGAACACGCGCGTGAAGTGGTGCAGGTCCTTGTAGACCAGGGCGCCGCCGATCACCGGGTAGCACAGGCGCTCGCCGCAGAACACCTCGCTGAGGTCGACCGCCTGCACGCGCGGCGAGTGCTCCTTGCGCGCGGCGGTGACAGCGGGATCCTCCTCGAGCGCGGCCTTGCGCCGGACGGCGCAGGCGAGGCCCGCGCGCTTGCGCGCCGCGATCGCCCTGTCGATGCACTCGACGGTGCTGCGGGTGATCCTCGGCGTGTCGCGGATGACCACGATGTGCTTGACGGTCTCGGGCAGCGTCTCCCACGCCTTGCGCACGCCGTTCATCTTGGCCTCGAACATCGTCCGGCCGCGCGGCACGTTCACCCTGCCGCCCGTGATCGCGACGATGAAGACGGTGTCGATCTCCGGGTGCCGGCGGAAGAACCGCGGCACGTTGGCGACCCAGCGCAGGCACTGCGACTTCGTCGGCTCCGGCGTGAGCTTCGTGGCGGCGGAGAACACGCAGCTCGTGCGCGTCACCGACAGGCCGCGCCAGCCGCGCTCGCGCGCGACGATGTCCAGCGGCGCGCGCCAGTGCGACGCGTGGCTGTCGCCCAGCAGCGCGACCGTCTTCTGCGCCTGCTCGGGCGCGACGCCGAAGTCGCAGACGCTCACGCCGCTCTCTTTGCGGAAGTTCGGGCAGGGCGCGTTGGCCTCGCGCTTGGCGGCGACCGGCAGCGGCACGACCTTCGTGCGCAGGTCCTCGTTCTCACAGGGGTTCTGCGGGTCGCGCGCCGCCGCGCCGAAGCAGTCGGGTGTCTGCGCGACGACCTTGACCTGCTCGCGCTCGGCGGCGCGGATCTGCGCCTCGACGTGCGACGTCCCGCCCAGCAGCACCGCGGCGAGCACGGCCGTCGCCGCGGCGCTGCAGGCGAACGTCATGCGCGGCTGCGCCGACAGCCAGGCGCTGCGGCGCACGGGATCCTCGACGAGCACCTTCGTCACCCAGGCGAGCGCGATCGTCAGCAGCGGCACGGCGATGCGCGTTGCGGTGGGGCTCGGGTTCGCGAAGACGAACGGCGTGAAGACCAGCAGCGGCCAGTGCCAGAGGTAGACCGAGTAGGAGATGTCGCCGAGAAACTGCGCCGGGCGGATCTGCAGGATCCGCGACGGCGCCCAGCGCGCGGCCGGCATGCCGGCATGGATGACCGCGAGCGCCCCGGCGATCGGGACGACGGCGGCCCAACCCGGAAACGCCGTGTCGGTGCTGTACGCCGCCGCGGCGTAGCCGACCGCGCCGAGTCCCGCCCAGGACAGCAGCGCGCGCGCCCGGTCGGGCAGCACGGCACGCGTGCCCAGCAGGGCGAGCAGGCCGCCCGCTCCGAACTCCCATGCCCGCGTCGGCGTGACGAAGTACGCGGCCGCCGGGTTGGACGCGGTCTCGCTGATCGAGTACCACAGGCTCAGCCCCGTGACGGTGAGCAGGACGAAGGCGATCGCCAGGCGCCGCCGCGCGGTCCACGCCGCGACGAGGATCAGCAGCGGCCAGATCACGTAGAACTGCTCTTCCGCCGACAGCGACCAGAAGTGCTGCACCGGGGACGGGCGGTTGTCGGCGCCGAGGTAGTCGACGGCGTCGGACGCCAGCTGCCAGTTCTGGACGTAGGCGGTGCTCGTCCCGATCTCGGTGAGGAACTGCTGCCAGTACAGCTGCGGCACGAGCGCGATCGTTCCGACCGCGCAGACGAACAGCGTCAGCAGCGCCGCGGGCAGCAGGCGGCGCGCCCGGCGCGCCCAGAACTGCCACAGCGACAGCGTGCCGGTCCTGTCGACCTCGCGCACGAGGTGCGCCGTGATCAGGAACCCGGAGATCGCGAAGAACACGTCGACGCCGACGAAGCCGCCGGGCATCATCTCCGGCCAGACGTGGTAGATGACGACCGTCAGCACCGCGATCGCGCGCAGCGCCTGGATCTCCGGCCGCACCGCCGAGCGCTTGCGGTTCTCCTCCGGCTCGGGCACCTGCGCGCCGGGATCTTGATGACGTCGGCGTCTCATGCCTCTCTCTAACGACCTGGGACCCGTGCGGGTTGCGCTGCTGCCTCGATCAGCGGCGTCGTACGCGGCGGGACCTGCCGCGTGAGCACGATGTAGCTCGTGCAGCGCCGGATCGCGGGCGTCGCCGTCAGCCGGTTGACGATCTCCTGCAGATGCTCGGTGTCGCGCGCGACGACGCGGCAGATGAGGTCCTGCGGGCCCGAGATCGCGTCGGCCTCGAGCAGCTCGGGGATCGACTCCATGACGTCGACCGCCGCGGCCAGCTCGCCCTGGGCGAGCTCGATGAGGATGAACGCGCTGATCGTGTAGCCCATCGCGACCGGATCGACCTCCGGGCCGTGCCCGGTGATGACGCCGCGCGCCTCGAGCTTGGCCAGCCGCGCCTGCACGGTGCCGCGCGCGACGCCGAGCTGGCGCGCGATCTCGAGCAGGCCCACGCGCGGCGACCGCCGCAGTGCAGCGATGAGGCGGGCGTCGAGGCGATCGATAGTCAAGTTGACCAGTATTTCAGGCGCTTTGACGTGTGTGCTGTCTTGATTGACCTGTGGAGATGAGCAGACTTGCAACGCGACTCCAGACGCCCGACTCTCTGTCGTACCGAGAGAGGAGCACAAACGTGTTCGAAGAAGCCCAGCTGTACTCGCCCGTGACGACCGGCTCAGCCGGTGAGGTCACCGTCCACCTGCACGACGGCCATCCCGGCGCGAACGATCCAGACTATCGCCGCCGGCGCAACGAGATCGCGGCCGCGGCACTCGCCTGGCGCCCCGGCCACCGTGCTCCCCGAATCGAGTACCTCGCCGAGGAGCAGGAGGTCTGGCGCACGGTCTGCCGCGAGCTCGCGCCGTTGCACGAGCGCCACGCCGTGCGGGAATACGTCGAGGCGCTCGCCGTGCTCGATCTTCCCGCCGACCGCGTGCCCGGCCTGGACGAGGTCTCGCAGCGGCTTGTCACCCGCAGCGGCTGGAGCTACGTCCCCGCCGCCGGCCTCGTCGACCTGCGCACGTTCTATGCCGCGCTCGGCGACCGGATCTTCCACTCGACGCAGTACGTGCGCCACAGCGCGATGCCGCTCTACACGCCCGAGCCGGACATCATCCACGAGGTCATCGGCCACGGCCACCTGCTCGCGACCCCGACGTTCGGCGAGCTGCATCGCCGCGCCGGCGCCGCCGCGGTGCGGCTGCGCGACGAGGAAGCGCTGCGCTTCCTGTCGCGCGTCTTCTGGTTCTCGCTGGAGTTCGGCGTCGTGATCGAGGAGGGCGAGCTGCGCGCCTACGGCGCCGGCATCCTCTCGAGCTCGGGCGAGATCGCGCAATTTCGCGACATGGAACTGCGCCCGCTGAACCTGCGCGAGATGGGCACCGCCGACTACGACATCACGAAGTACCAGCCCGTCCTGTATCGCGCGGAGTCGATCGCGCAGATCGAGGCCGTCGTCGGCGGCTTCTTCGACGCCTGCACCGACGAATCGATCGAGGAGATGCGCCGTGAGCACGCTGTCGCTTGACCCCAGAGAAGACGAGGACCGGCGCGACTTCATGCCGCTGCACGGCATCGACCACATCGAGCTGTGGGTCGGCAACGCGGCGCAGGCCGCCTACTACTTCGTCCACGCGTTCGGCTTCACGCAGATCGCGTACGCCGGTCTGGAGACAGGGCTGCGCGACCGCGTCTCGCACGTGCTCCAGCAGGGCCGCATCCGGCTCGTGCTGACCGGCGCGCTCGCTCCGGACAGCAAGATCGCGGCCCACGCGCAGGCCCACGGCGACGGCGTGAAGTACGTCGCGCTGTCGGTGCCCGACGTCGACGCCGCCTACCGCGAGGCCGTCGCGCGCGGCGCCCGCGGGCTCGTCGAGCCACACGAGCTGCGCGATCGCGACGGAACCGTCGGGATCGCGGAGATCGCCGCCTACGGCGACACCGTGCACCGCTTCGTCGGGCGGTCCGACTACACGGGAACGTTCCTGCCCGGCTTCGCCGGCGTCGCGCATGACGGCGACGCGCGCCGGCCGAACCTGCTCGCCGGCATCGACCACGTCGTCGCGAACGTCGAGCTCGGCGAGATGGAGCGCTGGGTGAAGTACTACGAGGACGTCTTCGGGATGGTCGAGCTCATCCACTTCTCCGACGCGGCGATCTCGACGGAGTACTCCGCGCTCATGTCGAAGGTCGTCACGAGCGGCGACGGGCGCGTCAAGCTACCGATCAACGAGCCGGCGGAGGGGGCGCGCAAGTCGCAGATCGACGAGTACCTCGAGTTCTACGGCGGGCCCGGCGTGCAGCACATCGCGGTCTCGACGACGGACATCGTGGCCTGCGTGGAGGCTTTGCAGGCGCGCGGGGTGCGGTTCCTGCGCACGCCGGAGTCCTACTACGACGGGGTGCCCGCGCGGGTCGGGAAGATCGACCAGTCGATCGCGGACCTGCGGCGGCTGGGGATCCTCGTCGACCGCGACGACGAGGGCTACCTGCTGCAGATCTTCACCAAGCCGCTCGGCGACCGGCCGACGATCTTCCTGGAGATCATCGAGCGCCACGGCGCGCGCGGCTTCGGCGAGGGCAACTTCAAGGCGCTGTTTCAGGCGATCGAGCGCGAGCAGGCGCTGAGGGGGAATCTGTAGTCATGCGCTACGTGTCCCTGGGCGACGTGCCGGCCAAACGGCACACGCAGGTCCGCGACGGCGAGAGCGGCGACCTGCTCGTCGAGGAGGTCATGGGCTACGAGGGCTTCTCGGGCAACGAGTCGATCCTCTATCACCTGCGCTCGCCGTGTGACGTGATGGAGGTCGGCTCGTTCGAGCCGGTCGCGCTGGAGGAGTGGATACCCGACGCGCACGTGCACCGGCTGACGCAGACCAGCGGGCTGGGGGCGGCCGGAGACCCGATCTTCGGGCGCCGCGTGCTGATGTTCAACAACGACGTCGAGATGGCGATCTGCAAGCCCGTCGAGGAGTTCGACGGCTTCTATCGCAACGGCGAGGGCGACGAGGTGGTGTTCGTCCACGAGGGGTCGGGCGTCTTCGAGACGATCTTCGGGAGCCTGCCCTACGGGCAGCACGACTACGTCGTGATCCCCCGCGGCACGACGTACCGGGTGAAGTGCGACGACGGGCCGCAGACGTGGCTGACGTTCCACACCCCGGGCGGGATCGAGACGCCCAACCGCTATCGCAACCGCTACGGCCAACTGCTCGAGCACGCGCCGTTCTCGCAGCGCGACTTCCATCCGCCGGCGTCGCTGAAGACCCACCGCGATCGCGGGGCGTTCGAGCTCGTCGTGCGGGTGCGGCGCGGCTTTCAGCGCTTCGTCCTGGACTACCACCCCTTCGACGTCGTCGGCTGGGACGGCTACGTCTATCCCTACAGCTTCAACATCCACGACTTCGAGCCGAAGTCGGGGCGGCTGCACCAGCCGCCGACGGTGCACCAGACCTTCCAGGGCCCGAACTTCGTGATCTGCTCGTTCTGCCCGCGCAACCTCGACTGGGACCCGCTCGCGGTGCCGATCCCCTACCACCACTCCAATCTGCAGTCCGAGGAGGTCATCTACTACGTCGACGGCCAGTTCGGCTCGCGTGCCGGCGTCGGCGCGGGCGCGCTGACGCTGCACCCCAGCGGCCTGCCGCACGGCCCGCAGCCGGGCCGCGTCGAGGCCTCGCTGGGCTCCACGCGAACCGACGAGCTGGCGGTGATGTGCGACACGTTCGCTCCCTTGCGGCTGACGGCGCTCGCGCGCGAGCTGGACGACCCGCGCTACGCCTTGAGCTGGCACGCGGGGGCGCAGGCGCCGGTGTAGCGCGATCGTGTCGCGCGGGGTGCGTCTACCGCCCCCCGACGCGACACGACTACGTCGCAGCGGGCGAGAAGCACGGTCGTGTCGTGCGGGGTGCGTCATCCGCCCCCACACGCGACACAACCACACGGGAGAGGGTCCAAGCGCCGTCATGTCGTCCAAGGTGCGCCATCCGCCCCCCCGCGCGACACGACCGCCTGGGAGAGGGGCGAAAAGCGAGGTCCTGTCGCCTCAGGTGTGACATGGGCCCTCCGTATGACACGATCGCGATCACCGCGCCGCAGCGCCGTCTGTTCTACGCGGTCGCCCGCATCGCCGGCCAGCAGCACGGCAGGATCTCCCACGCACAGCTCGTCGCCGCCGGCATAGATCGTGAGCGGATCAAGCGCTGGCGCGCCGACGGCCGGCTGCGCCCCGTCCACGTCGGGGTCTATGCCGTCGGCCACACCGCGCCGTCGCTGCTGGCAGATCTCATGGCCGCTGCGCTGGCGGCGGGCGCTGGAGCTGCCGTCAGCCACGGGTCCGCCGGCCACGCGATGCGGATCGTGTCGGTGCACGTGGGCCAGCTCGAGGTCACGGTTCCCACGACCTCCGGCCGCGAGCGCAGGGGCCTCGTCGTGCACCGCGTGAGGCAGCTGCATCCGGCCGACGTCACGCGGTTGCACGGCGTCGCCATCACAACGGTGCCGCGCATCCTGCTCGACATGGCGCCACGCCTGTCGCGCGCGGACCTGACGCGTGCCTGTCACGAGGCATGGATCCGCCATCGGGTGACGCCGCCGGACGTCGAGCGCTGCATTGCGCGCAACCCCACGAAGAAGGGCATCGCGAAGCTGCGCCAGGCGCTCGGCGCCGACGTGACCCTCAGTGACCTCGAGGACGGCTTCCTCGCGCTGCTGCGCCGCCACGGCCTGCCGCTTCCCCGCACGAACATCGACCTCGCCGGCGACAAGGTCGACTGCCACTGGCCGCGCCACAGGCTCACCGTCGAGCTGCTGAGCTACCGCTTCCACGCCAGCCGCCGCGCCTTCGAGGACGACGTCGCCCGCCGCCGGCGCTCCAGTCACCTCGCCTTCACCTGGGGCGACGTATTCGAGCGCGGCACGCAGACGGCGGCGGAGCTCACGCCGTTGCTCGGGTAGCCGCCAATCCGAGTCGTCGTGTCATGTGAGGATGCGCATGGCGCACCGCGCGCGACATGTCCACTCGGGGCCCGGCCCGCGCCGGCCTCTCGCAGATCGCCTACGTTGGCGCGAGCGATGACCCTGCGCGAGCCTTCAGCCGCGAACCTCCAGTGGGGCGTGGTCCGCGTGGACGGCGGCGCGCCGCAGCCCGCCCTGCGCGACGGCGACGACGTGCTGCTCGCCGCGGAGCTTGCGCTCGACGACGACGGCCCCGACCTGCGCCGCGCTCTGCGCTCCCCCACCCTCAACGCCCTCATCGAGCTCGGCCCGCCCGCCTGGTGCGCAGTCCAGCAGGCCGCGGCGGACGCGCCCGCCGCAGCGCGCCGCGCCCTTGCCGACACGACCGCCGTGCTCCCGATCCAGATCCCGGACTACGTCGACTTCTACGCGTCGCTCGAGCACGCCACGAACTTCGGCGCCATCTTCCGCCCGGACGCGCCGGCGGTGCGCGACAACTGGCGCCACATGCCGATCGCCTACCACGGGCGCGCCTCCACGGTCGTCGTCAGCGGCACGACGATCCGCCGCCCGCATGGGCAGATCGGCCCGGCGGTCCTGCAGGCGACCGCCCAGCTCGACCTCGAGGCCGAGCTCGGCTACATCTGCGGCCCGACGGCGACGGGACCGATCGCAATCGATCGCGCCGAACAGCACATCTTCGGCGTGGTCGTCGTCAACGACTGGAGCGCGCGCGACATCCAGCGCTATGAGTACGAGCCGCTGGGCCCGTTCCTCGGCAAGTCCTTCGCGACGTCGATGTCGGCCTGGATCACGCCCTTGACGGCGCTCGCCGCAGCTCGCACGCAGCCGCCGCCGCAGGACCCGCCGGCCGCGCCCTACCTGACAGCGAAAGAGCCGTGGCTGCTCGGCATCGACCTCAGCATCGAGATCAACGGCGAGGTCGTCTCGCGCCCGAGCGCGAAGAGCCTGTACTGGACGCCGGCGCAGATGCTCGCGCACCTCACCGTCAACGGCGCGCGCCTGAGCGCCGGCGACCTCTTCGCGACGGGCACGATCAGCGGCACGCAGCCGCAGAGCGCGGGCTCGCTCGCCGAGCTGCACCGGGGGCAGCGCTGGCTCGCCGACGGCGACGACGTCGTGCTGCGCGCCAACGCCGGCGCTGTCGAGCTGGGCGAGGTGCGCGGCCGCGTCGCCGCCCCCTGAGCTACGCTCGCGACAGTGCAGGGAGCAGCAGGAGCCGCGCAGCCCAAGCAGCCGCCGCAACCCGCTCCGCAGAGCGGCGGCACGCCGCGTCCGAACCTGACTGTCCCGCAGCTACTCGCCTTCGGCGCGTTCCTGCTCTTCGCGCTGCTGGCGCTGCTGGCCTCCGACAGCGCGACCGTCACCTCGGCCGAGCTCGAGCAGATGGGCACGCTCACGATGTTCCTCATCGGCGCGCTGCTGCCGTCCGACGCGTTGATCCGCTTCGGGCGCAACCTGCTCTTTCAGACCGTCGATGACCCCGACAAGGCGGCGAAGTACGCGCCCGCGACGACGCTCGCGCAGATGCTCGGCTTCGCGACGTACCTCGTCGTCATCGTGCTGACGCTGTTCTCGCAGGTCAGCATCGACGAGTTCACGCAGATCAACGAGGTCGCGCGCGTGCTGATCATCGCGCTGCTGCCGTCCGACGCCGGGATCCGCTTCGGGCGCGCCCTGTACTACCGCGCCGGCTCGACGCCGCAGCCCGGGATCGCCCAGCTCAAGAAGGTCTGATGGCGCCGGGCGCCTGCGCTCGCAAGCGCCGTGGTTGCGCGAGCTCCTCTGGAGCGCGTCAGTGGCGACGCGCGACGAGCAGCAGTGACCCGCCCGCCGGGAAGGACATGCCCCTCCGGATGAGGGCCCGCTCGCCCGTCATCGCCGCCTCGAGCAGCCGATCGAGCGCGCGCGGCAGCGAGAGCTCGGCGTTCGAATCCGGGTCATGCCGCATCCCCACCCGCGCCCGGAGCCGTGACGCGGCCATCAGCGGGAGCGGCGCCGACACGAACGAGGTCACGCGCTCGACGGAGAACCCGGCACGCTGCACCTTCCCGACCAGCTCTCGGCGCGAGTATCGCCGCTTGTGGCCGCCGGCGTCGTCCTCGGCGCTCCACAGCCAGCGGTGCTGAGGGACGGTGATCAGCGCGCCGCCGCCCGGCCGGACGGCGCGCCACATCTGCGCGAGGACGCGCTCGTCCTCGTCGAGATGCTCGATGACGTCAAAGGCACCCACCACGTCGAACTCGCGATCGAACGGAAGCGAACGCGCGTCGAACTGGTACAGACGCGCTTGCGGCGCGCGAGCACGGGCGAACGCGAGTCCGCTGCTCTGGGCGTCGCCGGCTGCGAGCGTCAGCGGCGCGACGGCCTCCGCGATCCCCGCCACCACGAAGCCCGTCCCGCAGCCCACCTCGAGCAGGCTCCTCGCCGAAGGGAAATGACGTCCGAGCGCCCACACGATCAGCCGGTTGCGACTGCGAAACCAGAAGCTCGCCGCCTCGCGTGCCGCGAGCGCCGGAAACCAGCGCTCGTCGAAATCGTCGACCTGCGAGTCCAGCTCGGGAGCGAAGAGCAGCAGCCCGTCCTTGCGCTCTGGCTCGTGCCCGCAGGCCGGACAGGCCCAATCTCCGGCCTCGAAGCGCTGCTCGCATCTCAGGCAGATCTTCAAGCTGGACTCGCGTGACTCGGCCGCGGGGGCGCGGGGCGTTCGGACTCGCAACGCGAGGACCGGCCGGCCACCCGCGAATGTGCTGAGATGGCCAGCGTGACCGAGCTCAGCGTCGTCGTTGCGGTGTACGGGTGCAGCGGCGCCCTGCGCGTCCTGCACGAGCGTCTGGTCGCCAGCGTCTCCCAGGTCACGTCCAGCTTCGAGCTGATCTTCGTCGACGACCGCAGCCCCGACGGCTCGTGGGCGATCCTCAACGAACTGGCCGACGCCGACCCACGAGTCCGCGGATTCCGGCTGAGCCGGAACTTCGGCCAGCACGCCGCGATCACCGCCGGCCTGGCGCAGAGTCGTGGGCGATGGGTCGTCGTCATGGATTGCGACCTGCAGGAGCCACCGGAGGCGATCCCGGTGCTCTATGCCTCAGCCCAGGAAGGCTACGACCTCGTCCACAGCCGCCGCACGCGCAACCACCACTCGCTCGCGCGCCGGATCGCGAGCCGCGCGTACTTCCGCCTGCGCAACGTCATCCTCGGAACGGCGACCGATACCGACCACGGCACCCTCAGCCTGCTGTCGCGCAAGGTCGTCGACGCCTTCCTGAGCGTGCGCGACCAGCACCGCGAGTATCTCGGACTTCTCGAGTGGCTGGGGTTCGAACACACCACGATCGAGATCGAGCAGTCAGACCGTTACGACGGCGACAGCTCCTACACGATGCGGCGGCTCATCCGAGTTGCGATCGACGGCCTGCTCTTTCAGACGACCGTGCTCCTACGGTGGATCGTCTTCCTCGGCTTCTTCGTGGCGTTCGGTGGCGCCCTGCTGGCGTGCTATCTCCTGTACTTCTACTTCTTCGAGGACCCGTTGCCGGGCTACACGAGCATCGCGGTCCTTCTGCTGCTCATCGGCGGCCTGATCATCATCATGATGGGGGTGATGGGCCTGTACATCGGCAAGGTCTTCGAGCAGGCCAAGGGCCGGCCGCTGTTCATCATCGACCAGCACGCCGGCGCGGCCTCAGGACTTCATGTAGCTCCGCGCGTCGGGGCCGGTGTTGAAGATCAGGTCCAGCACGGTGACCTCGTGGAGGAACGGACCGAATAGCTGGGGGTACTCCGGGTAGCCGGAGTAGTCCACGTAGGTGACCACGATGCCCGCCGCGTCAAACCGCCACTCTTCGATGTAGTCCCGCGACGCGGGACCGCAGAGGTACTCGGTCGCGCCGGCGGCGACGCAGATCGCCAACAGCTTCTCGGTCTTGACCGCATGTTCGGTGTCGTCAGCGGTCAGGGCGATCGGCGTGGTGATGCCAAGCAGTCCGCAGAGCGCCCGGATGAAGCGCTCGTTGACCGCGCTGAGCCTGCGCTCCTCGGCGCTCGTGTACAGCGTCTCGATCTCGTCGCGGTACTGGGCGAAGTACGGCGCGCGCGCGTACGCCTGCGACAGGGTCCGCCAATGACGCTCCGCCCAGCGCGGGTCACTGATCTGGACGTCGCAGATCCGCTGTGCGCGGCTGCCCTGCACCGGGATCGTCAGCCACTGGGGTCCCTGCGCGGTCTTGATCCGATTGCGGTTGCGCCAGTCTCGGCGCGTGTACTGGACGGTGTCGTAGAGAAAGAACTCGTCGGCGCCGTTGATGACGTCGAAGTAGCCCTTCCAAGGGATGTAGTTGGACTGGATGATCGCGACGGTCTTGCCGGGCTCACTTCTGGACGAGAACGGTGAACTCATAGGCGCCGTAGTCGTGCAGCAGGGCAACGTCGCGCGCGAACCGCAGCTTGCAGTAATCGAAGTAGAAGGAAGGGTCGGCGTAGTGCAAATCGGCCCGCATCCTCGGAGGATCGGAGTACTTCGTAAGGATGTTGAAGGCAAAGCCGCGCGTGCTCAGCGCATCGATCTTTGCCAGGGTGTCGAGCACGTAGCCCGTCCAGGTCGCGTCATCGACGTCGAACTTCAGGTTGAAGAGGCCACTGGCGATCGTGTAGTCGGCGGGTCGGAGCGCCGACTCGTCGGAGGTGTACTCCCAACCGGGGCGGCCGTTCTGCCTGGCGAGGTCGATCATCCGCTCGTAGACGTCGAAGCCCACGTACGTGAAGTCCAGGCCCTGGTCGGCCAGGTAGTGGGCGAGCGCGCCGTGGCCGCAGCCGTAGTCGACGAGCGAGAACGGCCCCGACGTGTCCAAGAGCTTCGCGAGCTGCTCGAAGCGCAGCTCGTGCGCCTCCGGCGAGTTGTAGTCCACGCCTCGTGCGGACGGGCCATGCTCGTCGAGGGTCTTCTCGTAGTAGTTGCTCGACAAGGCGAAGAACGCGTTCTCGTCCATGACCACAACATAGAGATCGCGGCTGAGCCCGGCGATCGCCCGCGGCCGCATCGCGAACAACGCAGTAGCCCAGTCGGTTGCGGCCGCAGAGCCTCCGCTTGCCGAAGCCGCCACCGCTCTGAGCCCTGGTCGCACAGGCTCCGCCCTGCGCGGCTCGCGCCGCCAGGCTGGATCGGCCACTGCTAGCATCGCCAGCCGAGCGATGCAAGCCGGCCACGTCTACGTCCTGAGCACCGTCGTCCTGACGGTCTACGGGCAGCTGATCTTCAAGTGGAGGATCGACGAGGCCGGGCCCATCCCGATCGGGAACTCCGAGCGCGTCGAGTACGTGGCGCGCCTCGCCGTCAACCCGTGGATGGTGAGCGTGATCGTCGCGACATTGGCCGCCTCGCTGACGTACGGCGCGGCGCTGACGCAGTTCGACCTCAGCGATGCCTACCCGTTCATGGCTCTGTCGTTCGTGTTCGTCCTGTTGCTCAGCGGCTGGTTCTTCAACGAGTCGGTCACGACGTTGAAGGTCATCGGCGTCGTCCTGATCGTTGCCGGCATCGCCATCGGCAGCCAGAGCTGAGCGCGTGATCCCCTTCAACCGGCCGTACGTCACCGGCCGTGAGTTCCACTACGTCAGCGAGGCCATCGAGGCCGGCCACCTCTCCGGAAACGGCGACTTCACGCGGAGGTGCAACGGCTGGCTGGAGCGGACGACCGGGTGCGCCGCGTCCCTGCTTACCCACTCGTGCACCGGTGCGCTGGAGATGGCAGTGATCCTCTCCGAGATCGGCCCGGGCGACGAAGTCATCATGCCCTCCTACACGTTCGTCTCGACGGCCAATGCCGTCGTGCTGCGCGGCGGCGTGCCCGTGTTCCTCGACATCCGCAGCGACACGCTCAACATCGACGAGACGGCGATCGAGGCGGCGATCACGCCGCGCACGAAGGCGATCGTCGTCGTTCACTACGCCGGCGTGGGCTGCGAGATGGACGCCATCATGCAGATCGCCTCCCGCCACGAGCTGGCGGTGATCGAGGACGCTGCACAAGGTCTCGGCGCCACCTACCGCGAGCGCCCGCTCGGTGCCCTCGGCCACCTGGGGGCGGTGAGCTTCCACGAGACGAAGAACGTGATCAGCGGGGAAGGGGGGGCGCTGCTCGTCAACGAGGAGCGCCATCTGGATCGCGCACAGGTCGTCCATGACAAGGGCACCGATCGCGCCCGCTTCTGGCGCGGCGAAGTCGACAAGTACACGTGGAGGGACATCGGGTCCTCCTTCCTGATGAGCGAGATCAACGCGGCGTTCCTCTGGGCGCAGCTCGAGAGCGCTCGCGAGATCACGGCGGCGCGACTGCGGCTGTGGAAGCGCTACCACGAGGCATTCGCCGAGCTCGAGCTCGAGGACTGCGTCAGGCGCCCGACCGTCCCCCCGCACTGCCGGCACAACGCGCACATGTACTACCTGCTCGTCTCGCGGCCCGAGCTGCGCGACCCCCTGCTCGAGGAGCTCGATCGCCGCGGGGTGAACAGTGTCTTTCACTACGTGCCGTTGCACTCCTCGCCGGCGGGGCGGCGCTTCGGCCGGGCTGACAGCAACCTGCGCGTGACCGACACGGTCAGCTCGAGCATCATCCGCCTGCCCCTCTGGGTCGGCATGGGCGAGCAGACGGTGCAGCGCGTCGCCGCCCACGTGTACGACGCCCTGAGGGACCTCGGGCGAGGCCAGGCAGCCGGCAGCGGGCGGCCCCAGACCGCGTCGGCGTAGGCCGCGCGGGCGCGCTCGAGCCGGCCTGCGTCGCCGCGGCCTGAGCTACGCTCGCGCCGTGCAGGGAGGATCCGGACCAGCGCAGCCTCAGCAGCGCCGAGCGGCGCCGCCGACGGTCGCTCGGCGTCCTGACCCGACGGCCCCCCAGCTGTGCACGTCAGCGAGGTCGCGTGCTCGCCGATAGTCGCGATGCTGCCGCTCAAGCGCGCCCGGTGCCCCAGCCGAGCACCCGCTCGCGGCCGTCCTGGATCCCGTCTGAGCTCGCTTGGGTCCTGGCGACGGCATTCGTCGCGACGGCTGTCGCGATCCTCGACCTCAAGCTGTGGAGGATGGACCCCGACGTACCGCTGTTCGACGCCGCCGGTGATAGCTCGTACTACCTGGTCAGCATCAAGGGCGTCCTCGAGCACGGATGGTTCTTGAACAACCCCGATCTCGGGGCGCCCTTCGGCCAGTCCAACTACGACTTCGCCATCGGCGACGTCGCACATTACGTGCTCGTCCGGCTGCTGGGGCTCGTGCTCGGCGACCCCGTCGTCGTCTTCAACGCGTTCTTCGTGCTGGGCTTCCCGCTCATCGCCGTGGTCGCGTATGCCGTCCTGCGCGACCTCGGCGCGACGCGCGCACCGGCGCTCGTCGCCGGCGTCCTGTTCGCGTTCCTGCCCTACCACATGATCCGCGGCCAGGACCATCTGTTCCTGACGTCCTACTACGAGATCCCGCTCGCCGTCTGGCTCGTCGCGGTGGTCGCCGCGGGCCGCTCGGTGATCGGCCGCGCCGCGCCGCGACGGCGGATGCTGCTGATTCTCGCCGCCTGCCTCGTCGTGGGAGCGGGGTCGAGCTACTACGCGATCTTCGCGCTGCTCATGCTGCTGACGGTCGTCCCGACCGCGGCAATCGCCCGACGGTCGCGCGCGATCGCGCTGCAGGGAGCGGCGGTCGCCGCGCTCGTCGCCGCCAGCTTCGCGCTCGCCAACTCGCCCGCGATCGTCTTTCAGATGAAGCACGGCGCCAACGACTCCGTCGCGGCGCGCCAGCCGGGCGAAAGCGAGTTGTTCGGACTCAAGCTCGCGGACATGGTCATCCCGCGCAACACCCACAGGCTCGAACCCCTGGCCCGACGCGGGCAGACGTACTACACGCGGACGCCGCTGCGCTCGGAGGGCTTCAACCCATCGCTGGGCAGCGTGGCGACGCTTGGCCTCGTCGCGGCGCTGCTCGTGCTGCTCACGACCGGACTCGGGTCCGCGACCGCGTCGCTGCGCCGCTCGCGGATCGCGGTGGCGGGCACGGTCGCGCTGATGAGCTTCCTGATCGGGACGATCGGCGGAGGCTCGGCGCTGATCGCCTACGGGCTGACGCCGCAGCTGCGCGCGTGGAACCGGCTCGCGCTGTTCATCGCTTTCGCGGCGCTGATCGCGGTCGCGCTGCTGCTGACTGCGCTCGGCGACCGGCTGCGCGCGCGCGGTCGCCCGGCGTGGCTGCTGAGCGTGATCGCGGCGTTCGTCGGAGCCGTCGGCGTCTACGACCAGACATCGGTGATCGACGCGCCGGACTATCCGGCGGTCGCCGCCGCCTGGACGGCGCAGGACGACTTCGCGACCAGGATGCAGGACCGCTTTGCGGCCGGCACGAAGATCTTGCAGCTGCCGTACATGAGCTATCCGGAGAACGGCCCGATCCACGCGCTCGGTGACTACGACCTGTTCACCGGCTACCTACACACGAGCGATCTGCGCTGGACGTACGGCGCGGTCCGCGGCCGCCTGTCGGACTGGCACGGCGCGCACCAGGCGCTACCACCCGAGCAGCTGGCGACCGCCGCCGCAGCCGCCGGCTTCGGCGCCGTGTATCTCGACCGCATCGGCTACGCCGACGGCGGCGCGGCGACCGCCGCCGCGCTCGCCGCGCTCGCCGGCCCCGGCGCCTCAGGCGTGTCAGCGGACGGGCGCCTGCAGTTCTTCGACCTGCGCCCGGCAGCCGCCCGTCTTGCCGCGAGCACGACGTCCGCCGAGCGGGCGCAGCTCTCGCAGGCCCTGCTCTACCCGGTCGCGCTCGGCTTCGGCGACGGCTTCTCCTACCAGGAACACGCCGGGCCGACGCCCTTTCGCTGGGCCGGACCGGATGCTCGGCTGACGCTGGAGAGCGGATTTCCTGGCACGCGCGAGGCGCGCTTCACGGCGCAGCTCTTCGGCGGCGGCGCAGAGCCGTCGACCGTGACGCTGACCCTGCCCGACGGCAGTCGCCGGTCGGTCCGGGTGAGCGACAAGGGCAGCAAGGTGAGCTTCGTGCTGCGCCTGCGAGACGGCGACGCGAGCCTGCGTCTACAGACCGCGGGCCCCGCGGCACCGCACCCGCCCGACAACGTGCGCGACCTGCGCCTGCGCGTCGAGGCTCCACGGATCGAGTACGCGCCGCTGCAACCTGCGCGCCTCACCGGCTACGTCGCCGCCGCGACGCCCTGAGCCAGGCGCGCGACGTTCTTCGGGGCGCCACGCCGACGCACAGCCGCGGACGCGAGCCCGGCGGGCGCAACCCGACGAAGCTTCGCCCTGCACCTATACGTCGCGGCGAACGCAACCAGTGAGATCGTTCACACGCGGATACGGACCGGCGACGATCGGCCAAGTACGATCGGTGCCATGACAGCCCTCGCCACAGCCGAGCACGGGGGCCGCACCTACGCCGATGACGAGGCGCTGCTGGGCGGCGTCCTGGACGAGGTCATCTGCGCGGTCGAGGGTCCCGCGGCGCTCGCGCTGCATCGCGACGCGATCGACCTGGGCAAGCGCTCGCGCGGCGGCGACGCCGGCGCTGCCGACCAGCTCGCGCAGCTCGTCGCCGAGCTCGACCTGGCGCAGATCGTGCTGCTCATCCGGATGCTCACGCGCTGGTTTCAGCTCATGAACCTCGCCGAGGACCTCGACCGCGTTCGGCGAATACGCAACCTCGACGCGCAGCCCGGCCCGCGTCGCGGGTCGCTGCACGAGGCCGTCGCGCAGATTGCCGGCGACGGCACGACGGCCGAGGAGCTGCACGAGACGCTGCGCGCGGCCGAGGTGCGCCTCGTCCTGACCGCGCACCCGACCGAGGCGCGCCGCTACACGACCGTCAGCAAGCTCGCGCGGATCTTCGCGCTGCTGCGCGAGCTGGACGAGCGCCGCCCGGGGCACGGCAAGCGGGAGCAGATCCGCCGCCAGATCGCTGCCGCCGTGCAGGAGATGTGGGGCTCCGACGAGCTGCGCGCGGTGACGACGACGGTGCTCGACGAGGTGCGCGCCGGGCTCATCTACTTCAGCTCGACGCTCGCCGAGGTCGTGCCCGACGTCTACCGCGACCTCGAGTCGACGATCCGCGAGGCGTATCCGGGCTCCGAGGTGCGCGTGCCGCCCCTGCTGAGCTTCGGCTCGTGGATCGGCGGCGATCGCGACGGCAACCCGAATGTCACGCCGCGGATGACCTCCGCCGCGCTGGACCTCATGAAGGACGCCTGCCTGCAGCATCACGAAGCGCGGGTGCGCGCGCTCGCGGGCCGGATCACGCTGTCGTCGCGCGTCGCCGGCGAGCCCGAGCAGCTGCGGGCCCTGCTCGACACCCTCGAGCAGCGCTTCCCCGACGTGGCGCAGGCGGCCGTCGAGCGCAGCCCGGAGGAACCGTACCGTCGGCTGTTCAAGCTCCTCGCCGCGCGCCTGCGCGCGACGCGCAAGGGCTGGGACGGCGGCTACCGCGAGCCCGGCGAGCTGCTCGTCGACCTGCGCGCCGCCGAGCAGGCGCTGCGCGGCCAGAACGCGTCGTTCGTCGCCGAGGACACGCTGCGCGACGTGATCCGCCAGGTCGAGGTCTTCGGCTTTCACTTCGCGCTGCTCGACATCCGCGAGAACGCCGACGTGCACCGCGCCGCGCTCGACGAGATCCTCGACGAGCTCGGGGTGCAGGAGGGCTACGCCGGATTGGCGGAGGCCGATCGCGCGGCCGTCCTGGCGCGCGAGATCGCCGACCGCCGCCCGCTGATACCGCTGGACATCAGCGGCTTCAGCGCCACCACGCGCGAGGTCATCGAGACCTTCCGCACCCTGTATGACCTGCTGCGCGGCGAGCACCCCGGCACGGTCGACTCCTACGTCGTCTCCAACACGACCTGCCCCTCGGACCTGCTCGAGGTGCTGTTGCTGATGAAGGAGGTCGGGCTGGCGCGCGCCGGTGGCCGCGACGCGCAGCTGCGGATCGTGCCGCTGTTCGAGTCCGGTGCCACGCTGGAGAACGCGGGCGAGACGATTCGCGCGCTGCTCGACACCCCGGTCTACCGCGCGGCGCTGGACGCCGCCGGCGAGCAGGAGGTGATGGTCGGCTACTCGGACTCCAACAAGGACGTCGGCTACGTCGCGTCGGGCTGGCACGTCTACCGCGCGCAGCTGGAGATGGCGCAGGTCTTTCGCGAGCACGGCGTCGCGTGGCAGTTCTTCCACGGCCGCGGCGGCGCCGTCGGCCGCGGCGGCGGCCCGAGCTACACGGCCGTCCGGGCGCAGCCGTCGGGCACCGTCGCCGGGCGCCTGAAGGTCACCGAGCAGGGCGAGATGCTGTCGGCGAAGTTCTCGCTGCGCGAGATCGCGCACCGCGAGCTCGAGCTGACGACGAGCGCCGCGCTCGTCACGACGCTCGACCGCACGGCGAGCGACCAGCCCGAGCGCCAGCAGCGCTTCGAGGCCGTCGTCGCGCAGATGGCCGCGGTGTCGACCGCGGGCTACCGCGAGCTCGTCTACGGCGACGCGGACTTCGCCGACTTCTTCCATGCCGTGACGCCGGTGCGCGAGGTCTCGCGCCTGCAGCTGGGCTCGCGCCCGGCCAAGCGGCACGCGACGACGCGGATCGAGGACTTCCGCGCGATCCCCTGGGTCTTCTCGTGGACGCAGTCGCGCGCCGTCCTGCCCGCCTGGTTCGGCCTCGGGACGGCGCTGCAGACCGCGCGCGAGCAGCACGGCGTCGAGCTTCTGCGCGAGATGGAGCGCGACTGGCCGTACTTCGCGGCGCTGATCTCCAACGCGGAGATGGCGTGCGTCAAGGCCGACCTGGACATCGCCCGGCGCTACGCGCAGCTGTGCTCCGACGACGCGATTCGCGAGCGCATCTGGGGCGCGATCGAGACGGAGTTCAGCCGTACGGTGCGCGAGATCGGCGCCGTCCGCGACGAGCAGCAGCTGCTGGACCGCGAGCCGATCCTGCAGCGCGCGATCGCCCGTCGCAACCCGTTCATCGACCCGCTGTCGTTCGTGCAGCTCGAGCTGCTGCGGCGGTTGCGCGCGCCGGGCGGAGATCCCGACGACGCCGACCTCGTGCGCGCGAGCCTGCTCGCGATCAACGGCATCGCCGGCGGCCTGCGGAATACAGGATGACGCGCCGGGTCTACGTCTGCGGACACCGCAACCCCGACACGGACTCGATCGCCGCGGCGATCGGCTACGCGGAGCTGAAGAACCGCCTCGACGACGGCTCGACGCAGTTCGTCCCGGTTCGCCTGGGCGTCGTCAACGCGCAGACGCAGTGGCTGCTGGACCGCAGCCAAGCGCCCGTTCCGGTCCATCTCCCGCACGCCTACCTGCGGGTGCGCGACGTCATGCGCACGAGCTTCCCCGTCGCCGAGCGCGGCGACCCCGTGCGCACGGTCGGCCTGCTGATGGCCTCCGAGGGGATCGACCTCGTCCCGATCGTCGACGAGGACGGTCTGCTGACCGGGCTGCTGACCGAGCGCGCGCTGGCCCGGCGCTACATCCGCGAGTCGCGCGAGGCGTCGCGACTGGATGTGGGGACGCCCGTCTCGTCGATCGTCGACGTGCTCGAGGGCGAGCTGCTCTCCGGCGACGCGGACGTCGAGATCAGGGGCCGCGTCTGGGTGCAGGCGATGCACTCCACGGCGCAGAGCAAGGTCCAGCGCGGCGACGTCGTCGTCATCGGCGACCGCCCGAAGGCGACGGAGGCGGCGCTTGCCAAGGGCATCGCGCTGCTCGTGCTCAGCAACGCCAGCCGGCCGACCGACGAGGTCCTCAGGATCGCCGCCGCGCAGGGCACGTGCGTCGTCGTCTCGCCGCTGGACTCCTACGTCACCTCGCGGATGATCACGCTCTCCGAGCCGTGCCGCGCGCTCGCCGAGGAGGATCCGTTGACGGTCGCGCGCGACGACCTCGTGCGCGACATCTCCGAGGAGATCAAGAACGTCCACTACCGCGCCGCCGTCGCCGTCGACGGCGACGGCCGGCCGATCGGCCTCGTCACGCGGTCAGACCTCGTCAACCCGAAGCCGCGCCGCGTGCTGCTCGTCGACCACGGCGAGCGCGGCCAGAGCGTGCCGGGCATCGAGGAGGCGGAGATCGTCGAGATCCTCGACCACCACCACATCGGGTCGATCGAGACGACGCTGCCCGTGACGGCGATCTTCGATCCGGTCGGCTCGACGTCGACGCTCGTGATCGAGCGCTTCCGCCAGGCCGGCGCCGAGCCCGCGCCGCCGACCGCAACGATGCTGCTCGGCGCGATCGTCTCCGACACGGTGCTGCTGACCTCGCCGACGACGACGGCGCGCGATCACGCCGCGACCGCGTACCTCGAGTGGCTGCTGCGCTTGGACGCGCAGGAGTTCGGCCGCGAGATGTACGAGCAGAGCTCCGACGTCGCCGACGTGCCGCCCGCCGACCTCGTCACGCGCGACATCAAGGAGTACGAGCTCGACGGGGGCCGCACGCTCAGCGTCGCGCAGATCGAGACCGTCGGGCGCGCCGTGTTCGACCGCACCGACGAGCTTCGAGCGGCGGCCGAGACGCACCGCGAGCGCCGCGAGCACGTCCTCTTCGCGCTCATGCTCACGGACATCCTCGCCCAGCACACGCGGCTGATCGTCACCGGCAACGAGACGCTCGCCGAGCGCGCGTTCGACCAACCGGTCGCCGACGGCGTGATCGAGCTGCCCGGCGTGATGAGCCGCAAGAAGCAGGTCGCGCCGGGGCTGCTGGCGGCGGCCGGCGCGGGTTGATCAAGCCGGGCGCTCAGGACGCGGTCTGGCCGTCCTTCGCCGACTTCGGCAGGTCCTTCAGGAAGTCGTGGCACTTCTGGGCGCGGGCGGAGTCCTGCGCCATCACGTCCTCGAAGAACGACGCGATGTCGTCGCGCCCGGCGTTCTTGGCGTCGCGCACGTATTGGCCGTAGTCGTGGCCGGCCTTCAGCGAGTGGTACTGCACCGATACCAAGTCGTAGGCCACATCGTCAAAGCCTGTCTCACCTGTTGCCATCGTCAGCCTCCTCCGGGTCGGAATTTTGCACGGGGCCCCTATACCCGGACAAGGGCTGTGCACGCGCCGGCGGTCAGCTGCGGTCGCGGTCGGCGCGCGCCTCGGTATGCCACGCACCGCAGCCGACGCACTGCACGACCCACTCGCCGCCCGCGCGCGACTTGAACGCAAGCCAGTCGGCCGTGAGCACGCCGTCGGGGCAGTGCGGACACGGCACGCGGGCGCCCGGGTCGCGCGCCAGCACGCGCACCGCATCGGTCCACGCGCGCGCACGGATCTTTCGATCGGCAGCGTCGAAGCGGTCACGGTGCTTGTCGACTGGGTGCTTCAACAGGCCTCCAGTGCGTCAGCATAGAAGCGCAGGTAGCGGTGCAAGTGCGCGCGCCAGTAGTCGCCCTCGTGCTCGCCCTGCCAGTGGCGCATCGGGATACCGAGTGTTCGATGTGAACACCTTCACGACACGCCGACCCGCGTGCGCGCGACCGTGGCGTGGTCGGAGTTCCGCCGCGCTGCGAGCGTGCAGCGAGCGTCGTGGCGGCTTTCTGTTGCATGCCAACAGAAACCCGCACGACGGCGCGCATCCGCCCGGTGCGGCGCAAGACCGTATCCTCGCGCGCACATGCCCAAGTCACCGGTCAGGATCGCGGTCGTCGGCGGCGGCTACGGCGCGAAGGTGCCGCTGCCCGTCCTCTGCGACCTGGACGAGTTCGAGCCGGTCGCCGTCTGGTCGCGCCGCTCCGAGCGCGCGGCGCAGCTCGCCGAGGAGCACGGCCTGCCGCTCGGCACCGACGACATCGAGCGGCTGCTCGGCCATCCGGACCTCGAGGCCGTCCACGTCGCGACGCCGGTCGCGACCCACGCCGAGATCGCGATCGCTGCGGCGCAGCGCGGCCTGCACGTGCTCTGCGAGAAGCCGCTTGCCGCCGATCTGGCGCAGGCGCGCGAGGTCACCGCGGCGATCGAGCAGGCCGGCGTGATCGGCGTCGTGAACTACGGCCGGCGTTTTCAGCAGACGCGCGAACGCCTGCTGCAGCGGATCGCCGAAGTCGTGGGAACGCCGCGGATGGTGTCGATCTCGCTCGTGTTCGACGACCACGCCGAGCCGGGCTCGCGCCCGTTTACCTGGGTGCAGGACGCCGCGCTCGGCGGCGGGCGCCTACAGGGCTACGGGGTCCACGACCTCGACCTGCTGATCGAGGCCTTCGGTGAGATCGAGGCGGTCGCGGCGGCGACCGAGGTCGGCGTGAGCGAGCGTGAGGCTCCCGACGGCACGCCCCGAACCGTGACCGCCGAGGATGGATACGTGATCGTCGTGCGCTTTCGCGACGGCGGCCTGGGCCAGATCAGCCTGACGGCGACCGCACGCCACAAGCGCGGTGACGTGATCGAGGTGTATGGATCGCAGGGCACCGTGCGCCTGGATGCCGACAAGTGCCTGCACTGGGCGCGCGCCGGGGAGGAGCTGCACAGCGAGGGACCGCTCACCGCGAACTCCAAGGAGGCCTACGCACGCGTCGCGCGCAACTTCTTCGCCGCGATCCGCGACGGCGCGCCCGCGCACCCCGGGCTCGTGGAAGCCCTCCGCATACAAGCCCTGCTGGATGCCGTGCACCGCGCCGACGACGAGCGGCGCTGGGTCGAGCCCGAGCCGATCTGACGAAGGTTCTGTGTCACAGCCCACACGCGCGCGCGGCGGCGTTGTTCGATACTCCCGTTCGTGCGCGCGATCGGCCAGTCCGACGGGGTATCGGTCAAGGCGTACGCCGGCACGTCCGGCGTGATCCTGGCGTTCGACGTCGTGTCCGAGAAGCGCCGTGGTCTGCTCGGCTTCGCGATCGAGCGCAGCGGCGGAAACCGGCCGCACAAATGGCTCGGCGGCGGGCTGAACTTCCCGGGGATCGAGCGCGCCGACGGCGACTTCCCGACAAGCCAGGACGCGCCGATCCAGAAGTTCCGCTGGTCGGACTACACCGTCTTCGCGGACACGACCTACACCTACACGGTGCACCCCGTCTACGGCAGGCCCGGCAAGCTGCGCCTCGACCCGGGGCCGGCGGTGACGGTCACGACGTCGAGCGTCACGCGCGGCGACCACCGCGTCGTCTTCAACCGCGCCGCGGCGGCCAGCCAGGCGTTCGCGCGCCAGTTTCCCGAGGTCGAGGCCGAGCTGAACCTCGCGCGCAAGGAGCGTCGGCCGCCCAAGCCGCTGCCCGGCAAGGTGCTCGCGTGGCTGAGCCGCGGCGCGCTCGAGCAGATCACGAGCTTCTGCTCGCGCGCCCTGGACCCGACGTGGGCACTGGACATCACGATCTACGAGTACGAGCTGCAGGAGATCCGCGACGCGATCGACGCCGCGCGCCATCGCGGTGCCGAGGTGCGGATCGTCTACCACGCGGCGCCCGACGACGAGCAGACGCAGATCAACGAGGAGCATGTCGCCGAGTGGCCCGAGACACACCGCCGGGCACGCGTCACGAGCAGCATCTGCCACGACAAGTTCATGGTCTTGAGCCGCATCGACAACGAGCGGCGCACGCCCGCGGCGGTGCTCTGCGGCTCGACGAACTTCACGCACAACGGCGTCTACCGGCAGGCAAACGTCGTGCACACCGCCAACCGGCCGGAGCTGGCCCAGAAGTACCTGGAGCTGTTCGAGATCCTGTTCAGCGGCAAGACGGTGGGCGAGACACGCAAGTGGATCAACGCCAACAACCCGCTGTCCTCCGATGCGCCGATCGTCGCCGGCTTCTCGCCGCGCAGCGGGGAGGTCGACCTCGACCTGTTCGCGGCGGAGATCCGCGGCGCCGGGCGCGACGTCCTGTTCTGCACGGCCTTCAAGCTCAACGACCGCATCCTCGAAGAGCTCAAGGGCAAGCCCAACGACGCGATCCTGCGCTTCGGGCTGCAGAACACCGCCGACGAGCAGATCACCGGCATCCACCGCGACCGCACCGCCGACTTCGTCGCGACGGCGTGGCTGTCGGAGGGCCTGGAGGGCTTTCTCAAGGAGACCAAGGCGGGCCAGGCGGGCAACATCCTGATCCATACGAAGCTCGTCGTGATCGATTTCACCTCCGACGCGCCGACGGTCATCAGCGGATCGCACAACCTGTCGGTCGCGGCGTCGAAGTCCAACGACGAGAACTACCTCATCATCCGCGGCGCGATCGACGTCGCCGACTGCTACGGCGTGGAGCTCATGCGGCTCTACGACCACTACCGCTTCCGCTGGCACCAGAGCCCGCGCTCGAAGGATCCCGACGCGCCGGCCGCGGCGGAGGATCCGACGTGGCCGCATGGCACGTTGGCGCCCGACGACCGCTGGACGAAGCCCTACTTCGAGGCCGGAACGCTCGAGGCGGCCGACCGCGCGCGGTTCGCCGTGGCCGCCGAATAGCGCATGGCTCGCGTGGTCACGCTCGTACGCCACGGCCAGACCGAGCGCTCGGCCGGGCACGTCTACTCCGGCCGGCTGGACGTCGCGCTGACCGCGACCGGCCGCGAGCAGGCGCGGCGCACCGCACAGCAGCTCGCCGGCGCCGGCATCGACGCGGTCGTCTCGAGCCCGCTTTCGCGCGCCCGCGATACGGCGCAGGCGATCGCCGACGCCGCGGACGTGCCGCTGACGGTCGACGAGCGGCTGACGGAGGTCGACTACGGGCCGATGGAGGGCCTCGACCGCGACGGCGCGCTGGCCGAGCTGGGCGAGGTGTTCGCGCAGTACCGCGAGGACCCCTTCGGCGCGCCCGTTCCGGGCATGGAGCCGCTGGCCGATGCGCTGCGGCGTGCTCGTGCGGCGACCCGCGACGCGCTCACCGCTCACGAGCACCCGGTCATCGTCGGCCACCAGGGGATCCTGCGCATCGTGCTCGTCGCACTCGGCGAGATCGCGCCCGGCGACTACTTTCAGACGCGCCTGCACGAGGCGCAGCCGATCGTCCTCGAGAATCCCGCCGTCCGCTGACCTTGACGCTGGCCTGGCCGCACTGGTCTGCTTGGCGCAGCAACCAACGGTAGGGGGACAGGACACAGATGGGCGAGCACGACGATCTCCTGCGGCGCTTCCAGCCGGCGCTGCGCTACGACTCAAACGAGCAGTTCTTCGCCGACAGCGCCGCGCAATACACCGACGCCCCGGGGATGACGCTGCGCCGCGTGCGGGCGGGCAGCAAGCCCGGTGCGCTGATCGCCAGCGCGCAGCCGGCGGGCGAGGAGCCGAAGCTCTCGCTCGCGTTTCTGGGCCCGAAGATCTACGGCAACGGCGACGAGGTGCAGAAGACCGACGTGCTCGGCGTGCGCGGCAGGGACTACCGCGCGCAGTACGTGAAGCTGCGCACGTCGCGGCCGGATCTCAACAACCGCATGTACGGCCGCGCGGTGCAGGCCAACGGGCGCCTATGGCTGCAGTACTGGCTGTGGTACTTCTACAACGACTACCAGCTCGCGCTCGGCTTCGGGACGCACGAGGGCGACTGGGAGTCCATCCAGCTGCGCATGGGGATCGACGGCGACACGCCCGACGTCGCCGTCTACGCGCAGCACCGCCATGGCGAGAAGCGCAGCTGGGAGGAGGTCGAGCGGCTGCCCGACAGCCCTGACGTGCCGGTCGCCTACATCGCGCGCGGCTCGCACGCCTCGTACTTCGAGGCCGGCTACCACCAGACCGAGGCCTGGTACGACATCGCCGACGGCAAACGGCCGGCGCCCAAGCTCGTGCTGGAGATCGTCGAGGACGCGACGCATCCGTGGATGCGCTGGCCTGGCCGCTGGGGCGACACGACGCCGCGCGACGGGCGCTCCGACCTCGATCAGTCGGCTCCGACCGGGCCCGGCTCCAAGCGCCACTGGCGCGACCCGAACAAGCTGCTGGACAACGCCAAGGCGTCGGTGCTGCGCCAGACGCCGCGCGCGCCCGACGTGAAGATCACCCGCGGCGCGCGCGACAAGCTCGAGATCGCCTATGACTTCTCGGCGCGCGCGATCGTGCCGCGCGCCCTCGTCGTGACAGTCAACTCGCGCAACGAGAAGGGCGTGCCGCCGATCACGCACACGTTCGAGGAGGTCGCCGACGAGCCGCAGGGGACGATCACGACCGACGTGCCCCTGCACCCCGAGCGCCACTACGACGTCTATGCGTCGACCGTCGCGGGCGACCCGCCGCAGCCGTCGGCCTCGCAGTTCATCGAGATCGACGCGCTGCACGCCGAGAAGGACGAGCCCTTCGGCCAGGAGGTGGCCCGGGCCGTGGGCAGGCTGTTCGCGAGGATCCGCGGGGATCGCTGATCGGCGGGCGCTACCGCGTGCGCAGTTCGCGGTCGCCGATGCCGACCGCGACCACCGCCGGCTGCCCCTGCGTGATGCGCACCGGAAGCTCGGCGCCGTCCAGCCACGCGGCCAGTCGCTCGACGTCACCGGTGACCTCGACCCAGCTGAGTCCGCCGGCGTCACCGTCTCGCCCCGGATCGGGCACGCCGGGGTCGCGGGCGACGAAGAACGGCAGAAACGGCTCGCGCAACGACTCCAGCAAGCCCGTCAGCTGCGCCGTCAGTCCTTGCCGCGCGATCGCCGTGACCCATGTGCCCAGCCGCGCCGCGACCGACTGCACGTCGTCGACCGCCACCGCCCACGCCATGAGGCCCTCGCCGAAGTGCTCGATCCGCGCCTGCAGCGCCGAGCCGAGCGCTGAACGTGCGGCCTCGTCCTCGTCGCACACCGCCAGCAGCTCGAGGTAGCCGCTGCCGAGCGGCACGATCCGGTTGTGCGTGCCCAGCCCTTCGTGGCGGCCTCCCGCGACCGCCGTGAGCCCGAGATCTGCCTCGACCATCGCGGCAGCGGCCTCGAGGTCGCGCGTGGCATAAATCGCGTGATCGATACGCATGCGGGCACCGTACCGGCCGCGCGCGGCCACGTGAGAGGTGGGAGATCGGCGAGCGACGCCTGCATGACGGCGGCCGCGCAGCGAGAACAGGAGGTCGCCGCCGACGCCACCCTCAGAACTGGTCGCGGACCAGCGTCGTGACCCGCTCGACGGCCCGCCTGCGTCGAGGACGATTGCGCCAGGCCGCCAGATCAAACTCCTCGCTGTCTGTCAGGTCGTCGTGGAAGTGCTCCTCGAGCTGCGCCACGATCCGTTCGTCCGACAGCGAGAAGGCCAGCTCGCTGTTCAACGCCAGCGAGCGGTTGCTGAAGTTGTTGGAGCCGACGCTCGCCCAGGCCGCGTCCACCAGCAGCGTCTTGGCGTGCAGCATCGTCTTCTGATATTCGAAGATCCGCACCCCGCCCCGCATCAACCTGTCATAGGACCGCTGGCCGGCGCGGCGCACGATCTCCTTGTCGATCTCGGGGCCGTTGACGAGGATCCGCACGTCGACCCCTCGGCCGGCAGAGGCGCACAGCGCCTCGACGAAGGCGTCGGGCGGAACGAAGAAGGCGGTCGTCACCCACAGGCGCTCGCGTGCGCCGGCGATCGCCGAGTAGAAGAGCTCCTCGACGTCGGCGCTTCCCTTGGTGGCCGAGCTTCTCGTCACCTGGACGTCGATGCCGTCGTCGAAGGCGCTGAGCTCGGGCAGATGGGCGCCGGTGAGGATGCGCCCGGTCGTCTCTGCCCAGTTCTCCTGAAAGCCACCCACGAGGTCGCGGACGGCCGGTCCCTCCACGCGCAGGTGCGTCTCGCGCCAGTGATCGGGGTCTTGGGCGTCACCCGTCCACTCTTCACCGACGCCGGTCCCACCGGTGAAGCCGACGTGGCCGTCGACGATCAGGATCCGGCGGTGCAGCCGGTTGTTGGTCTTGTTGAGCGTGTACCAGTGCGGAGGCCGAAACCACTCGACCCTGGCGCCCGCCTGTCGCAGACGTTCGACGAGCTTGTGGTCGATCTTCACGAAGCTGCCGACGGCGTCGAGCAGGATGCTGACCTCCACCCCCGCAGCGGCGCGTTCGACGAGTGCTTCGCCGAATCCCGTGATGACCGGGCCGCCGGTCCAGTAGATGTAGGTCGAGAAGTCGATGCTCTCCTGCGCCGACTCGATCGCCTGCACCATCGAGGGAAAGATCTGATCGCCGTTCTTGAGGACCTCGACGCGGTTGCCGTGCCGTACGGGCGATCCGGCGAGCGACTCGAGCAGGCGGCCGAACTCGGGGCTGCCCGGTACGGGCGGATCGTCCAGATCAAACCCTCTCGTCCCGGTCTTGCGGTCCTTGGCGACCTTCAGGGCGCCTATCGCGGCCACGCACGCTCCGGCTGCTCCAACGATCGTCGTGTTGCGGCTGTGCGCCGAGGGCATGCAGGTCCTTTCATGTGCCGCAACTGGGTGGCGCATGCTAGTGGCGGCACGCAGCAGCGGTCACGCCGCCGCCACCTCCCCCGGCGAAGTGGCGCCCGGACGCTCGCCTCGATCGGTATGCCTGTACCCGCTGACAGCGGGCCACCAGCACGCCCGGGCGCGTGCACTTTTTGGCCGCAAAGCTGTGCATTCTCGGAGCATGTGCCGTCGCCGTCGCGCGATCGTGATCTTTTTTGGGCGCGCGCTGCGGGATCGATGTCGCGGGTGCGTGCCCGACGTCCATGCACACGACACCGCCGCCCACCGACGCTGCTGATGTGCGGCTTCGCGCGGTGGCCGAACTCGCCACGGCGACGAGCAGCCCGATCAGCCGCGCCCTTGACGCCGTGCGGCTGCTGCTGGGGATGGACATGGCCTACGTCGCGGACACGCGCGGAGCGCAGCGCGAGCTCGTCGCCGTCACCGGCGAAGCGGCGTCGTTCGGTGCACACGCAGATCGATCGGTCGCGCTCGCCGGGACGTACTGCGGCGAACTGCTCGCGGGGACCATCGACGGCCTCGTGACCGACGCGCGGCGCGATCCGCGCGTCAGCCGCCTTGCGAGCACGAGGCGCGCCGACATCGGCGCCTTCATCGGCCAGCCGATCAAGCTGTGGGACGGCACGGTGTTCGGCGTGATGGGCTGCGTCAGTCACGACGCGCGGCCGCACCTGGACGAGCGCGACGTGCAGTTCGTCGCGCTCATCGCGCGGCTGATCGCGGGCCAGCTCGAGCAACAACAGCTCGCCGAGCAGCACGAGCGAACCCGCATGACGACCGAGCTGGTCCGCACGCTGCTGGCGGCCCTTGCCGCACGTGACGGCTACACCAGCGATCACTCCTACGGCGTCGTCAAGCTCGCGCTCGCGGTCGGCCGCATGCTCGATCTGACCTCCGAGGAGCTGATCGAGGTCGAGCAGGTCGCGCTGCTGCACGACATCGGGAAGATCGGCATGCCCGACCGCATCCTGCAGAAGCCGGGGCCGCTCAGCGAGGACGAGTGGAGCGTCATGCGCACCCATCCCGTCGTCGGCGCCGACCTCGTCTCGCGGATGGACGCGCTCGCTCATCTGGCGCCGGCGATCCGCGCCGAGCACGAGCGCTGGGACGGCACCGGCTACCCCGATGGATTGACCACCGAAGCCATCCCCACGAGCAGCCGCATCGTCTTCGTCTGCGACGCACTTCATGCGATGACGTCCGACCGCCCCTACCGCACGGCGATGAGCTACGGCGCGGCGATCACCGAACTGCAGCGCAACTCGGGCACGCAGTTCTCACCCGCCGTCGTCGCGGCGACGCCACGATCGATCGCAGCGATGCATCCCGGCGACTTTCTCCGCACCCAGACGGTGACGGATCCCAGGCAGTAAGGCCCTAGTCGAGCGCGAACTTCACGAGGTCGGGCATCGTGAACTCGCCCTTCTTCGCCGACGGCAGGATCGGCTTCCAGGTCGGCTTGCGGCTCAGGTAGGACTGCGGGTCGGCGGCGAGCAGACCGACGAGCACCTCGGCGACGATCCGCCCGCCGACCGTCCCCAGCCGCTCGCCCTTGCCCTGGACCGCCGCCTCGCGCAGCACGTAGTACCACAGCGGCGTTGCCGCCTCGAGCTGCGCCCGCGCCTCCGGCGCAAGCTCGATCTTGCTCAGGCCGAGCTGGGCCGTGCTCAGCGGCGCGGCGCCGATCGCGGCGGCGATGTCCTGCCCCGATGGCAGCCCGAGCGCGCGCCCGCGCTTGAGGTTCAGCAGCGGCAGCGACGGCCGGTTGCCGGGCAGCCCGGGCAGCTTGAACAGCGGCGCGGCGATGCTCGTGTCGATCTTGCGGCTGAGCTGCGGCGTCGCGCCGGCCGTCGTCTTGAAGAAGAACGGCCAGTCGATCGTCCAGATCGCCGGCAGGCGCCGGAAGCCGCCGAGGTGCTCCAGCGGCCCGGGCTTGTCGGCGGCGGCGAAGATCGGCACGCCGGTGACCGTGTCGTTGAGGTCATAGGCGGCGCGCACCTGGCTGTGGCCGAAGCGATACGCCGCGCCGGAGAACTCGACCGGCATGAACGGGTTGTTCTGCCAGCTGAAGAACCTGATGTCGGTCTCGGCCGGCTTCGTCGCCGTGCCCGGTTTCAGGACCGCCTGCGCCATCTCCTTGCCGACGATGCGCTCGAGGAAGTCATGCACGACGATCCACTGGTAGTGCCAGCGCGCGATCCGCTGCGCCTCCGCGAAGAGCGCGGCCCCCGCGAGCCTCTGGTTCTTTCGCGTGCGGTCGACGACCTTGTTGTGGAAGCGGATGAACAGCAGTTGCAGCTGCGAGACGACGATGTTCTCGTCGTTGCGCGGGTCGCCGATCAGCGCCCTGGCCTGCTGGTTGCGCGGCAGGTCGTCGCGATCGAATGCGCCGCTGGTCGTCGGGTTGCGTCCGACGAGCAGCTTCACGCCGCGGTTGGACGGGCTTGACCACTCGTACATGAAGGGGTCGTCCTCGGGGCCCGAGCCGTACAGGCAGTCCAGGTCAAAGCGCGGGGTCCGGAAGTCGACGAGCGCATCGGGGTCGTTGTCCTTCTGCAGCTTTGAGAGCGGGTCGAACGTGATGTCGTGGTCGACGAACTGCCCGAGGTACGTGTAGCCCGCAGGGATCTTCGCGTTGTCGCCGGAGGCCGCAGAGCCGCTCTCCTTGACGAGCTTGGCGAGCGCGCTGAGCGCTGCATCGTCGGGTCGCAGCGGCTGCGGGTCGCGGAACATCCGCCCGAAGCGCCCCTCGTGCAGGGGCGACAGCGGCACCCCGTCCTGCCCGCGCGGCACCGCGACTCCATGACGTGGCGCACCCGGCGTCGCGCTGTCGGCTCGTTCGTCGGCGTCCTTCGGCCCGTTGGCCATATCCCCACCTCCAGGGAGCTGCTATCGACCCATCGAGGCGACCCTATCCGCCTCGACGGCCTCGCGCACGATGCAGTTGCCGAGGTGGTCGTTGACGATTCCCGTCGCCTGCATGAGCGCATAGGCGGTCGTCGGGCCGACAAAGCGAAACCCGCGCTTCTTGAGCTCGCCGGCGAGTGCCTTGGACTCCGGCGTCGCGGCGGGCAGGTCCTGCAGGGCGCGCGGCGCCGGCGCGGGCACGGCGGGCGCGAAGGACCGCAGCAGCGCGTCGAGCGTCTCGCCGGCCTCGTGCAGCGCGACGGTCGCGCGAGCGTTGGCGATCGTCGCCTCGATCTTCGCCCGGTTTCGGACGATGCCGGGATCGCTCATCAGCCGCTGCACGTCGCCGTCGCCGAAGCGCGCGACCTGCTCGGGATCAAAGCCGCAGAACGCCGCGCGGAAGTTCTCGCGCTTGCGCAGGATCGTGATCCAGGCCAGGCCGGACTGAAAGCCCTCGAGGCAGACGCGCTCGAGCAGGCACTGCTCGTCGCGCACGGGTCGCCCCCACTCCTCGTCGTGGTAGGCGATGTACAGCGGGTCGCTCGTCGGCCAGCAGCGGATCGCGGCGGGCGCAGGCTCAGCGCACGACACGTAGCGCTTCAGTCACGTCTGAGTAGGCAAAGCCGGGGGTCGGGCCGCCCTCGAGCACGAAGATCCGGCCGCGGAAGGAGACCGCGCCGAGGCCGTGGCGCGGCGTCCGCAGCCGCGGCTCGGAGCGCCAGCGCCGGGTGCGCGGATCGAAGGACTCGACCTCGGCGATCGTACCGGCGTCCTCCTCGCCGCCGACGACGACGATCCTGCCGCCGACGGTCGCCGCGGCGATCCCGCCGCGCGCCTTGCGCATGCTCGGCAGGCGCTCCCAGCGGCGCTTGGTCGGCACGTAGCGTTCGGCGACGCGCAGGTTGGTGCTCAGCGCGCCGGTGCGGCCCGCGAGGACGTAGAACGCGCCGCGGTGGACGGTCGCCGCCAGGTGCTCGCGGGCGGTCGGCATCGACGGCCCGCGCGACCAGCGGCGCCGCTTGAAGTCGTAGATCTCGAGCGTCGCGAGCGCCGCGGCGCCGCGCGCACCGCCCGCGACGTAGAGGCGATCGCCGATGACGCCGGCAGCGGTCGCAGCGCGCGCCGAAGGCGCTCCCGGCAGCTTCGTCCAGCGGTCGGCGGCGGGGTCATAGCGCCAGAGCGCGTTCGTCTCGTCGGCGAGTCCGGCGGGGGCGGTGTAGCCGCCGACGACGTACAGATCGCCGTCGTAGGCGACCGCCGCGGCATGGTTGACGGGCCGCGGGATCGGCCTGATGCGCGCCCAGCGGTCGCGCCGCAGGTCGTAGCGCTCGACGATGTCGGTGGTCGCGCCGTCCGGGGCGCCAAAGCCACCGACGACGTACGCGTGGTCCCCGATCCGTGCCGCCGCGACCTCCGTGCGGGCGATCGTCGCGCGCGCGAGCGTGCGCCAGCGCTCGGCCGCCGCCGGCGACGACCCGCTGCTGCCGTCGCCCAGCCCGAGGATCCCGGCCAGCACGAGGACGACAGCCGCCGCCGGCAGCCAGATCCGCGGGCGCCGGCTCATGCTACGTCCTCCTCGCCGCGCCGCTCGTAGCCCGGGCAGCGGACCACCGGCAGGCGCGGGTAGCGCGGATAGCGCTCGTCCTCGCGCGAGCGACGGCACAGCGAGAACGACGAGCCGCGCGTGGTGGGCACCACCTGCTGCTGGCGACAGCTCGCGCAGAGCCCGGCTGCGGACGGATCGAGCGGTCCGTTCATGACCCCAGCCTAGTGGCCGCCATCGCCGCAAGGGGCGGGCATCCAATCCCCGACTCGTTGACCAAGCAACTACAATTGCCGGCCATGACGACCTTCCTGCGGCTGCTCGGCTTCCTGCGCGACTACAAGAGCGGCCTCTGGTGGTCGGGCATCCTCGCCCTGCTGGCGATGGTCGCGACGGTCGCGATCCCCGGGCTGACCGGCGCGGCGATCGGTGCGATCCGCGACGGCGATCGCGACCGCCTGCGACTGCTGGGGCTCGCGATCGTGATCGCCGGCGTGCTGCGCCTTGCGCTCACGGTCGCCCGCCGCCTGATCGCCGGCCGTGTCTCGCTCGGCGTCGAGCTCGACCTGCGAAACCGTGTCTACGAGCACCTGCTCGCGCTCGACCTCGGCTTCTTCGACCAGCAGCAGACCGGGCAGCTCATGTCGCGCGCCACCGTCGACCTGCAGTCCGTGCGCTTCTTTCTCGGCTATGGGCTCGTGCTGATCTCGCAGGCGATCCTCACCCTCGTCTTCGCCGCCATCGCGATGATCGTCATCGACCCGCTGCTGGCGCTCGTCTCGCTCGCGCCGATCCCGGTCGTCATCTGGGTTGCGCAGCGCTACAGCCGCGCGGCGCGGCCGGCGCTGCAGGAGGTCCAGCAGCGCATCGGCGAGCTGACCGCCGATGTCGAGGAGACCGTCGGCGGTGTCCGGGTCGTCAAGGCGTTTGCGGCGGAGGAGCGACGCGAGCGGCGCTTCCGCGCCAGCATCGCGCGCGTCTTCGAACAGTCGATGATCTCGACCCGGCTGCGGGCCTTCTACACGCCGTTCATGAGCTTCCTGCCGCAACTCGGGCTCGCGGCGCTGCTGCTCTTCGGCGGGCATGCGGTCGTCAACGGGCGGTTGAGCCTGGCGGAGTTCACGTCGTTCTACTTCTACCTGCTGATCCTGCTCGCACCGATGCGAACGCTGGGCTGGACGCTCGGCCTCGCGCAGCGCGCCGCCGCGTCCGGCGCGCGGCTGTTCGAGCTGCTCGACCGTGAGCCGCAGATCACGGCCGCGCCGGATGCCGGGCCGCTGCCCCCGGGAGCGGGCCACATCGAGTTGCGCCATGTGACGTTGGCCTACGACGGCGCCGCCGAGCCGGCGCTGCGCGACGTCTCGCTGACCATCGAGGCGGGAACCACGCTGGCGCTCGTCGGCGGGACGGGTGCGGGCAAGACGACGCTCGTGCAGCTCATCCCACGGCTGTACGACCCGACGGGGGGAGCGATGCTCATCGACGGCGCCGATGTGCGCACGGTCGATCCGAGCTCGCTTCGCGCGCAGGTCGCCGTCGTCAACGACGATCCGTTCCTCTTCAGCGCGACCGTGCAGGAGAACATCGCGTACGCGCGTGCCGAGGCCAGCCGCGAGGAGGTCGAGGCGGCCGCGCGGCACGCACAGGCGCACGACTTCATCGCGGCGCTGCCGGAGGGGTACGAGACGGTGGTCGGCGAGCGCGGCCTCACGCTGAGCGGCGGCCAGCGCCAGCGGATCGCGATCGCGCGCGCGCTGCTCGCGGACCCGCGCATCCTGATCCTCGACGATGCGACGTCCTCGATCGACGGCTCGACCGAGCGCCAGATCAAGCGCGGGCTCGAGGCGGCGATGGCGGGCCGCACGACGATCGTCATCGCCCACCGCCTGTCGACGATCGCGCTCGCAGACGAGATCGCGGTGCTCGACCACGGCCGCCTGATCGACCGCGGTACCCACGAGGAGCTCCTCGAGCGCTCGCCCTTCTACCAGGAGGTCGTCCAGAAGGGCCTGCCCGACCAGGTCTTCCTCAACCGCAAGCCGATCGAGCGCGAGGTGGCGGGGCTATGACATCGCCGAGCCACCAGACCGCGGGGGCCCGCGACGCGATCGCCGACCAGTACGCCGAGGGCGGGCGCGCGCTGACGACGGCCGAGCTGCGCCGCCGCCTGCGCCAGACCGGCGGGCGCGGGCGCAAGCTGCGCGGGCTCGCCGTGCTGCTGAGGCCCTACCGCGGCCGCGTCATCCTGATGTTCGTCGCGCTGCTGGCGGCCACCGGCGCGGCGCTCGCGCCGCCACCGCTGACGAAGCTCGCAATCGACGACGGGATCGTGCCGGGTGACCTCGGCACGCTGAACCTCGTCGTCGCGGCGTTCGTCGCCAGCGCGCTGATCTACTGGGGCGCTTCGTACGCGCAGACGTACCTCGTCGGCTGGGTCGGGCAGCGCGCGTTGCAGGACCTGCGCCTGCGGATCTTCGCGCATCTGCAGTCCCAGCCCGTCGGCTTCTTCGAGCGTCGCCAGGCCGGACAGCTCATCTCACGCATGACCAACGACGTGCAGGCGCTCGACCAGCTCGTCACCGACAGCGTCGTGACGCTGTTTCAGAGCACGCTGACGCTGATCGGGACGATGGTCATCCTCCTGCTGCTCGACGTCGAGCTCGCGCTGCTGACGTTCCTGATCTTCCCGGTCATGGGGCTGGCGTCGCTCGCCTTCCGGATCGCGTCGGCCGACGCCTACGCGCGCACGCGCACGGCGATCGGATCGATCACGGCGTACCTGCAGGAGTCGCTGTCGGGGATCCGGGTCGTGCGCTCCTTCGGCCAGGAGCCGCGTCACCTCCGGCGCTTCCGGGAGCTCAACGAGGGCAACCGCGAGGTGAACATGACCACCGTCAACCTCAACGCGGCGTATTTCCCCGGCGTCGAGCTGCTGAGCGCGGTGGCAACGGTCGGGATCCTGCTCTACGGCGGCCTGGAGGCGATCGACGGGGACATGACGCCGGGCACCGTCGTCGCGTTCGTCGCGGCGCTGAACCTCTTCTTCGACCCGATCCAGCAGCTCTCGCACCTCTACACCACCTACCAGGCCGGGATGGCCGCGCTGGACAAGATCTTCGACCTGCTCGACGAGCAGCCCGACCTCGTCGACGCCCCCGACGCCGTCGAGCTGGGCCGTCTGCGCGGCGAGATCGAGTTGCGCGACGTGAGCTTCGGCTACGGCGGCGGCCCCGACGACGAGAACATGGTCTGGGCGCTGCAGGACCTGTCGCTGAAGGTTCCGCCCGGCCAGACGGTCGCGCTCGTCGGCGCGACCGGCGCCGGCAAGTCGACGATCGCCAAGCTCGTCGCGCGCTTCTATGACCCGACGCGCGGCGCCGTGCTCGTCGACGGCCACGACCTGCGCTCGGTCACGCAGGCCTCGCTGCGCCGCCAGCTCGGCGTCGTGCCGCAGGAGGCGTTTCTGTTCAGTGGCACGGTCGGCGAGAACATCGCCTTCGGCCGGCCCGACGCGACGGCCGAGGAGATCCACGCCGCCGCGCGCGCGGTCGGCGCGCACGACTTCATCACCGCGCTCGATCACGGCTACGACACGCAGGTCGGCGAACGCGGCACGCAGCTGTCGGCGGGACAGCGCCAGCTCGTCGCCTTCGCCCGCGCGCTCGCCTCGGACCCGCGCGTCCTGATCCTCGACGAGGCGACCTCCAACGTCGATCTGCATACCGAGGGCCGCATCGAGGAGGGTTTGCGGCGCCTGCTCGCGGGCCGCACGGCGATCGTCATCGCCCACCGCCTGAGCACGATCCGCCAGGCCGGCCGGATCGTCGTGCTCGACGGCGGGCGCATCGTCGAGCAGGGCACGCACGAGGACCTGCTCGAGGCGCAGGGCGCCTACTGGCGCCTGTACCGCGACTGGATGGAGCAGGCGGCGGCCTGACGGGCCTGCAGGAGACTGCCGGGCAAGGACTCGAACCTTGAATTCCAGGGCCAGAACCTGGCGAGTTGCCGATTACTCCACCCGGCAAGGCAGTGGGCGAGTATAGCCGCGGTGGTCGTGCCGATTCGACCGCTCGCGACGGTCCCCCGCGCGCGCCGCAACCGCAGGAGGGGTGTGGCGAATCAGCGTCGCGGGGCGACGGTTGTTCGCCCCACCACCCCGTCCGGCGACGCATCCAGGCGTCGACGGACCTACCTCAGCCGGGACGGCCGTTGGGCGAGAACTGCTCGGTGATGTACGGCTCGAGGCCGGGATCGAGTACCACGAGCACCTCGTCGCCGGGGGCGATCACGGTGTCCGGCTTGGGCACGAAGCCGGCCTTGCCGCGCGGCAGGACCGAGATGATCAGGCTGCCGTCGGGCAGCTCGATGTCCGCGACGCTGCGACCGGCTGCGGGCGCCCCCGCGATGACCTCGACCTCGATGATCTCGAGCTTCTCGTCGGGGAGGTCGAGCAGGTGCACGAGCCCGTGGCCCGGGACCTCGTGCTCGATGAGGTTGAGGATGAGGTCGGTCGCAGAGACCGCCGGCTGGATCCCGAGCAGCTTGAAGTGCTGCAGGTTGCGGGGGTTGTTGCAGCGCGCGATGATCCGCTCGCAGAGGTACTTCTCCTTGGCCACCTGGCAGATGAGGATGTTGTCCTCGTCGTCGCCGGTGACCGCGACGACGAGGTCGGCGCGCTGGATGCCCGCTCGCTCGAGCACCCACAGCTCGGTGCCGTCGCCGTACTGGACGGCGTGCTCGAGCTCCTGCTCGATGCGCAGGTAGGCGCGCCGCTCCTGCTCGACGAGCGTCACCTCCTGCCCGTTGCGGATCAGCTCGCGCGCGAGGTTGAGTCCGACCTTGCCGCCGCCGACGACGATGACGTACATCAGACCCCGGCCTCGGCCGCCGCCGCCTCGGTGACGGCCTGCTCGAACATCGCGATGCCGAGCTTCACGGCGCAGATCGTGTGCAGGCCCTGCTCGCTGTACCAGTCCGAGCGCGCCGGGTCGAGCACGCGCACGATCACGCGCGGCACGCCGAAGCGCTTCTGGGCGATCTGCGCGACGAGGATGTTCGTGTTGTCGCCGCGCGTGGCGGCGATGAAGATGTCGGCCTCCTCGACGCCCGCGGCCAGCAGGGCGTCGATCTCGATCGCGGTACCGACGGTGAAGCGCCCGCCGGCGTCCTCCCACGAGGTCGGCTGGCCGGCGTCGAGGCGCTCGTGCGAGAGCGGGTCCTCGTCGAGCACCGACACGGTGTGGCCCGCGGCGAGCGAGGACTTGGCAACGGCCGATCCGACGCGGCCGGCCCCGACGACGAGGACCATCATGCGCCGGATGCTAGACGACTACGGTCCCGTGGGCGCGCTTGCGCTCGCCGGCTCGACGGCGGGCGGCGCGGTGAGGATCACGCGGCAGGTCGCCTTGCGGACGACGTGCTTGGTGGCGTCGCCGATGAAGTTGTCCAGCGGACCGCCGATCCCGCCGAGGCGCGCGCCGCCGCGGATCCGCGAGGGCTCGTCGGCGGCGAGCACGATCAGCTCGACGCCGCGGCGCTGCGCCTCGGCGACGATCGCCTCCCCCGCGCGCCGGGCGCGAATCGTCGCGGTCGCGACCTGGACGCGGTCGTACTCCTCCCCGACCGCCTTGGCGCGCGCCAGCGCGGCGCGCGCGCGCTTGAGCTGCGCCTCGGGCAGGCGCGCGTCCAGCGGCAGTGAGAGCGGGACCTCGAAGACCCAGATCGCCTCGATCGTGGCGCCGGCGCCGTCGCTGTCGTCGCCGGTGGCAGCGGCCAGGCGCCCTGCGGTCTGCACGATGTCGTCGTCGAGCGAGTTGCCGAAGATCGGCACGAGGATCGAGCCGTACTGCGCGCGCAGAGGCTCGGAGCGCAGCGCCGCCTCGGACACGACGACGCGCCGCAGCACCGGCATCCCCGCGGCGCGGCGGTAGGTCACATAGAGCGCGCCGCCTGCCGCCATCCAGACGATCCCGACGTAGCGCGCCCCCTCGTGGAAGGCCAGGAGGCTCAGGAGGCCGCCGGCCGCCATCGCCGCGCCGAGCACCGCGGGCAGCGGCAGGTCACCGCCGCGCACGCGCACCGACAGCGGGATCCGGTACGGGCGCTCGCGATCGGGCTCGCGGTAGCGCAGCACGCAGATCGACACGTGCGCGATCAGGAAGGCGAGCATCGCCCCGAACGCGTAGATGCCCGCGAGCGCCTCGAGGTCGCGCGGCACGACGAGCGCTGTCGCGAACACCGCGGCGAGCGCGATCACCGCGTACGGCGTGCCGTACTTGGGGTGCAGCCGTCCAAGCACGCTCGGGATCTGGCGGTTCGTCGTCAGCGAGTAGGCCAGGCGGGAGAGCCCGAGCATCGCCGCGTGGCAGGCCAGCACGAGGGTCGCGGTCGCCAGCGCCGCCGTCGTGTAGACGAAGATGTCCGACAGCCATACGGGCTCGAAGCGGTGGACGATCGCGATCATCGGCGCGTCGAGCGCCTCGCCCCTGAGCGGCCCGGCACCCGGGGTGACCGGCAGCGCCGCGACGGCGACGAGCGAGATGCCGACGTAGATGACGAGCACCGAGGCTGTCGCGCTCGCGAGCAGCCGCTTGAGGCCGCGCCGCCCGACCGACACCTCGCCGGACTGGCCGGCTGCCGACTCCAGGCTCGTGAACGCGACGGTCGAGACCGTCAACGCGAAAAGCACGTCCTCCCAACGCGGGCTCGTGCCGAGCTCGATCGAGTTCAGCAGCCCGTCGAGGTCGACCACGAGCGCGACGCCGAAGATGATGATCAGCAGCTGCAGCGCGATGTCGACGAGCACGAGCCCCACGACCCGTTCGCGCGTGCCGACGCCGAAGCCGCGGGCGTTGCGCACCGCGATGTAGGCGATGATCGCCATCGCGATCACCAGCTCGGGCAGCCCGTCGCCCAGCGGGGCCCAGAACGCCGCGGCGTAGTTGACGGCGACGAAGGCCGTCACCGCGATCAGGATGAGGAAGTCCAGCAGCACCGCCCAGCCGGCGATGAAGCTCACGAGCTCGTTGAACGCGTAGCGAGCGAAGACGGTGGAGCCCGCCCGCTCCTGGTGCAGCGACGCGCCCTCGACATAGGTCATCGCCGTCAGCACGAAGAACACGGCGGCGCCGAGGAAGACCAGCGGCGTCAGGCCGAGCGCGTTCTCGGCGACGACGCCGAGCGAGAAGTACAGCGCGCTCGCGAGCGACGTCCAGACGACCGCGAACAGCGCCGGCGAGCCGAGACTGCGACGGAACACCTACAGCCCCCGCCAGGTGAAGTAGAAGCGACCGGCGCCTGCCGCCACGAACAGCAGGCCCAGCACCATCCCGAGCGTCAGCGGCCCGCCACCCGCGCCGAGGGTGCGTACGAGCATCGCGAGCCCGATCACGACCATCGCCGCCGACAGCAGGAGCGTCGCGCCGCGGTGCACTCCACGGCCGTCAGGCATCGGTCGGCTCGGACTCGATGATGACCCGGCACGGGCGGTCGGCGAGAACCGTCTCGACCGTCTTGCCAAACAACGTCGTGCCCGTGCGCGGCGGCAGCGGCATGACGATCGCATGGGCGCGCATCTCGCGCGCCTCCTCGACGATCAGGCGCCCGCTCTGGCCCGGCCGCACGCGCTCGACATGGCCGCTGACGCGCTGCCCGCCCTGGATGCGCGCCTGCTCGATGACGGCCCGGGCCGCCAGCTCCTCCTCCGGCAGCGCCGCATCCAGCGGCGAGACCTGGGGCACGGTGAGCGTCACGAGGACATGGATGCCGCGCCGCCTCGGTCCGGCGAGCCGCGCGGCCGTCGCGATCGTCTGCGCCGAATAGTTGCGCGCGTCGAAGGCGACGAGGACGGACTCGTATTCGGCCTCCGTCAGCGTGACCGGCTGCGGCATCGCGACCTCGTGCGTGGAGACGAGATCCAGGCCCTGCCGGCGCCGGTAGAGAACGTAGCCGCCCATGCCGAGCACCATCCACGTCACCCCGGCGGCGCCGACCTGCAGGTCGAGCACGCTGACGACGAGGAACGACAGCGCCGTACCGGCCAGCCCGATGATCGCCAGCACCGGCAGGTCGTGGCCGCGTACGCGCAACCCGCCGGGGCTGCGGTAAGGACGTCGCGCGCCCGGCTCGGTCACGCGCAGGCGGATCAGCGACAGGTGCGCCATGGAGAACGACAACATCGCACCGAAGGCGTAGATCTTGCCGAGGAAGTCGGCCTGCCCCGGCAGCAGCGCCACGCACGCGAACGCCGAGAAGACGAGGATTCCCACATACGGCGTGCGATAGCGCCGGTGCAGGCGGCGCATGACGTCCGGCAACTGCCGGTAGATCCCCATGGAGTACGTCAGGCGCGAGACTCCGAGCACGCCCGCGTTCGTCGCGGCGACGAGGATGGTGACGGCGAGGACGCCGACATAGATCTCGACCGCGCCCTGCATCGAGCCGAGGTCCATCCCTGAGACGACGCCGACGATCGGGTCGTTGGCGTAGCCGTCGTCCTCCGGACCGACGCCGAGCAGCGTTCGGCATTCACCATCGGCGCACTCGACCGGCAGCGCCGAGAGCGCGACGAGCGGCAGAGTGAAGTAGATCGCGAAGACCGCGACCATGACGCGGCGGATCGCCGACGGGATCGTCGTGTCCTGGTCGCGGGCCTCGCCCGCCATGTTCGAGATCGTCTCGATTCCGGTGTACGCAACGGTGCCGATGGGGATCGCGAGCAGGAACTGGGTGATGGTCGGGGTCTCGCCGAAGAAATCGAGGTTGTCCAGCAGCACGTCCGGGCTGAAGACGAGGAAGAAGCCGAGCGCGACGATCGCGACCTGACTGAGGAAGTCCACGATCGCCAGCACGAGGTTGACGCTGACGGCGTCCTTGACGCCTCGCACGTTGACGACGGCGAGCAACGCGACCGTGACCACCGCGAAGAAGATGTCCCCCGGCGACTCGTTGAGCCCGTCCCACAGGAAGCGCCCGGCGTAGTGCGCGGCGAAGAACGCCGAGATCGCGATCGTGATGATGTAGTTGAGCATCTGCGCCCAGGCTGTGAAGAACGACAGCAGCTCGTTGAACGCCCGCCGCGCGAACAGGGAAGACCCGCCCGCCTCGGGATACATCGCGGTCGCCTCGGCGTACGTCGTGGCCGTGCAGTAGAACAGCGCGCCTGTGATCACGAACACGAGCGGCGTCAGGCCGGCAGCGAGCGCGGCGACGAGCCCCAGCGCGTAGTAGATCGACGACCCGACGTTGCCGTAGGCGGTCGAGAACAGCGCGTTGACCCCGAGCACCCGCTGCAGTCCGTGGAGCCGACGCTCTGCCATCCGCGGCGGGAGTCTACGCAGCGCGCGGGCGCCGCCGGGAGTGCCGCCGGGCGCGGGCTTCTATGCCTGCTCGACGAACTCGATCAGCGCCTCGAGCGTGACGTCCCAGCCGAGCGTCTCGCCGCCGCCCGGCAGCTCCTCTTGCCAGTCCAGCCCGAAGTCGCGGCGGTCGACCGTTGCCGCCAGCTCGATGCCGACGCGGTTCTCCGGGCTCAGCAGGCCGGGACCGGGCAGCCCGACCTTGCCCGTTGCGGCGACGGTCTGCGTCCGACCGTGGATCGACAGCTCGCCGGAGGCGCTGAGCGCGCGGCTCACATCGCCCTCGATCTGCGCCACGACCCAGCGCACCTCGGGAAAGCGGGCGGCGTCGAGGAACTCCGCCGACAGCATCCGCTCGCGGATGATCGGGTTGTTGAGATCCAGCGAGGCGACCGGGACGCTCGCGACGAGCGTCCCGCCGGCGGCGTCCAATGTCGCGTCGATCTCCCTGAAGCCGGCGCGGTAGTCGCGCGCGGCGAGATGGCGCACCTTGAACGTGACCGAGGAGAACGGCGGGTCGGCGCGCCACACGCCGCCACCGAGATGGTCAGCCAGGAAGCTCACGGCCGTGACTGTAGTCAGCCGTGCCACAGCGGCCGATCGAACGCGCTCACGCGCCGGCGGCGACGCCCGCCGGTGGTGAGCACCGTCGTGGCGCGATTGCTGCGTATGGCGCAGCACACGCGCCACGACCGCATGCGCGGGGCCGGTCGTGGCGACATTGCTGCGTATGGCGCAGCAGAGCCGCCACGACCGACGCTCGAGACGCCGCGCGCGTGTCCACGCGCGAGCGCACGCGCCCGCCGGCGCCCGACGGCCCCCGACATCGAGGCGCGCACCGCGACCTCGCCGAGCGCGGCATTCGATGTCGTCGCCGCCGCCCACCCTGCTGCGATCACGACGCCGTCGCGTGGTCAGCTGAGCGCGCCATCGCCGTGGCTGAGCGTGCCGGCAGGCTGGGCACAGTGCGACAGCACGGGCCCTGCCTGTCGGTGCGCTCAGGCGCGGCGAGGGCCGCTCAGATGACTACGCGACCAGGGGGATGATGAGAATCGCGACGATGTTCGCAACCTTGATCATCGGGTTGATCGCGGGCCCGGAGGTGTCCTTGTAGGGGTCGCCGACCGTGTCGCCCGTGATCGAGGCCTCGTGCGCGAGCGTGTTCTTCCCGCCGAACGCGCCTTCCTCGATGAGCTTCTTGGCGTTGTCCCACGCGCCGCCGCCGGCGGTCATCGCGACAGCCATGAAGAGCCCCACGACGATGACGCCGATCAGCAGGCCGCCGAGCGCCTGGACGCTGAGCACGCCGACGATCAGCGTGATGACGATCGGGATCAGCGACGGGATGATCATCTCGCGCTGGGCGGTCTTCGTCACGATGTCGACGCAGCGCGCGTAGTCGGGCTTCTCGGTGTAGTCCATGATGCCGGGCTTCTCCTTGAACTGGCGGCGCACCTCCTCGACGACGGCGCCGCCGGCGCGCCCGACGGCCTCCATCGACAGCGCCGCGAACAGGTAGACCATCATGCCGCCGACGAGCAGGCCGATCAGGACCTCCGGCGAGTTGATGAGGAACGAGGCCTCCTCCTCGCCGTTGGCGACGAGCTCCTCGTTGAGCTCGATCTGGAAGGCCGCGAAGAGCACGAGCGCGGCGAGCACGGCCGAGCCGATCGCGTAGCCCTTCGTCACGGCCTTGGTCGTGTTGCCGACCGCGTCGAGCGGGTCGGTGACGGCGCGCACCTCCTCGGGCATGTCGGCCATCTCGGCGATGCCGCCGGCGTTGTCGGTGATCGGCCCGAAGGCGTCGAGTGCCACGATCAGGCCGCACAGCCCGAGCTGCGCCATGACGGCGACGCCGATCCCGTAGATGCCGCCCAGCTCGTTGGCGGCGAAGATGCCCAGCGCCAGCACGACGGCGGGCAGCGCCGTCGCCTGCATGCCCTGCGCCAGGCCGGAGATGATGTTCGTCGCGTGGCCGGTCTGCGATGCGCTGGCGGTCTTCTTGACGGGGCCGAAGCGCGTCGACGTGTAGTAGTCGGTGATCACGAACAGCAGCGCCGTGACGGCGAGCCCGATCAGCGAGCAGAGGTACAGGTCGCCGACGCCCGGGACGGAGATGTCGACGTCCGCTGTCCGCGTGGCGAGGCCCTCCATCATCCACTTCGTGACGGGATAGAACGCGGCCGCCGCGATGAGGCCCGACAGGACGAGGCCCTGGTAGAGCGCGCGCTCGACGTTGCCCGCGGCCGACTTGACGGCGAACGTGCCGATGATCGAGGCGATGATCGCCACGCCGCCGAGCACGAGCGGGTAGAGCGCGACCTGGGTCGCGTTCTCCCCCGCGAACGTCAGCACGCCCAGCAGCATGACCGCCACGGCGGTCACGGCGTAGGTCTCGAAGAGGTCGGCGGCCATGCCCGCGCAGTCGCCGACGTTGTCGCCGACGTTGTCGGCGATGACGGCCGGGTTGCGCGGGTCGTCCTCCGGGATGCCCGCCTCGACCTTGCCGACGAGGTCGGCGCCGACGTCGGCGCCCTTGGTGAAGATGCCGCCGCCGAGGCGGGCGAACACCGAGATCAGCGAGCCGCCGAACCCGAGGCCGATGAGCGCGAGGACTGCATCGCGCTGGGACTGGTCGAAGAACGCCGTCAGGACGCCGTAGTAGCCGGCGACGCCGAGCAGCGCGAGGCCGACGACGAGCATGCCGGTGATCGCGCCGCCGCGGAAGGCGACGTCGAGGCCGGGCCCGACGCCCCCGCGAGCGGCCTCGGCGACACGCGCGTTGGCGCGCACGGACACGTTCATGCCGATGAAGCCGGCGGCCGCGGAGAGGATGCCACCGAGCGCGAAGCCGATCGCGACCTCGATCGACTGCAGCGGGATCAGCACGACGAACAGGACGACGCCGACGATCGCGATCGTCGTGTACTGGCGGCGCAGATACGCGGAGGCGCCCTCCTGGATGGCCTTGGAGATCTCCACCATCTTCTCGTTGCCCCCCGACAGCGCGAGCAGCGAGCGCGTCGTCAGCGCCCCGTAGAGAACTGCCAGGCCGGCGCACACCAACGCGACGACGACACCATGGTCCAGCAGGAAATCACTCAAGGGAAACGGCCTCCGTACAAGTCTTTGATGCCAAGGGTCCAGCCCCGCCTGCGGGGCAGGCGCCTACGGCCCCCCGACCGCGAGCAAACGCGCGCGGATACTAACCGCCAGGGCGGATGGCGCGCCGTGCCCTGGGCGGGCGGCCGGATCTCGAGCCCGATCCGCCCCTCTACTGGCCGGGCACCCAGAGCCGCCCGCTGGACCCGGCCGGACCAGGTCCTTCGCTCTTCGGGGGCCCCTGCTCGCCCGGCGGGGCAGCGCCCGCAGGCGGCTTCGCGCCCGAACGGGCGTACGCCATCTGCAGTTGCGAGAGCGCATCGCGCACCTGCTTGGCGTCAGGCCCGAGCATCGGCTCGACGAGCGGCAGCAGCGCCTGCGTGCCGTCGATCGCCTGGCGTACCTGCTCGAAGTCCGGCTCCTCTTCGCCGCCGGTCAGCCCGGCCTTGCGGGCAGCCAGGTTCAGCAGCGACACGACGGTCTGGATGAGGATGTCCTCGACGCGGATGCGTGCAAGCTCGGCCTCGTAGGCAGCGCGCAGCTCCTCCTCGGTGAGTCCTTCGACGTTGGCTTCTGCGTCCGGCGGATCGGTGCTCATGCGGGAACCTCCTGTGCGTAGGTGGTCATGGTCTCGCGCACGCTGTCAGCGTAGACCGCGCGCAGATCGCCGGTCGCGAGCAGCGCCGCGCGCTGTCGCTGTGCCCCGGTCGGACCGTCGAGCGCCACGTCGATGCGCGCCTCCTCGCGGACGGGCGCCGTCCAGGACCACAGCGACTCGAGCGCCGCCCGCGCCGGCACCTCGATGCGGCGCTGCAGGTCGATCATGCTGCCGTCCATCCCGTAGCGGATCGCGCGCCACATGTTCTCCTCGATGAGCCGGTGCGGCGGGTGCTCGAACGCGACGCACTCGTCGATGTCCCGCAGCGCCTGCGCGACGCAGGCGACGGCGAGTCCGGCGAGGCCCTCGGACTCGGCGGCCGTCATCTGCGCGTCGCAGACGCGCAGCTCGACGGTGCCGAACGAGGCGTGCGGCCTGATCGACCACCAGACCTGGGTGTACTCGACGATCGAGCCGGTCCGGATGAGCAGCTCGAGATAGTCGCGAAAGGAACGCCAGTCGCCGAACGCGTCGGGCACGCCGCAGCGCGGAAAGGACTTCGTGAACGTCTGGCTGCGGGCGGAGTGCAGCAGCGTGTCCTTGCCGTCCAGAAACGGCGAGTTGCCGCTGACGGCGAGCAGCAGCGGGAGCACGGGCCGCAGGCGATCGCACGCCTGCACGGCCCGGTCGGCACCGTTGACGCCGACGTGGACGTGCAGCGAGAACGTGTTGTTGCGCCGCGCGACGTAGCCGAGGCCCTCGACGACGCGGCGGTAGTGCGCGGTGTCGATGTTGAGCTGGTCGCGGTAGTCGGCCCACGGGTGCGTGCCCGTCGAGCCGAGCCCGATGCCGCGCTCGGCAGCGAGCGCGAGCAGCCGCCGGCGGCGGTCGCGCTGACGGGCGACGGCGTCGTGCAGATCCTCGCCACGGCCCGAGACGATCTCGATCTCCGAGGAGATCAGCTCGCCGGTTATCCCCTCGAAGAGCGCGAGGTCCTGAGCGGCGGCGGCGTCGCGCAGCTCCTCGAAGCGCGGCACGAGGTCGAGCGTCTGCGGATCGAGCAGCGCGAACTCCTCCTCGATGCCGACGGTGAGGTCCGTGGACGAGGCGAAGATCTCCTCCGTCCTGTCGAGGTCGATGGGCATGTCGGTATCTTGCGCCAGGAGGCCCAGGAGGCGATGGTTCTACGTCAGGTAGAAGTACAGCGCGTAGAGCAGGTCGACCGCCGGCGAGGAGGTGTGGACGGTCACCTCCGGCGGCACCTGCAGCAGCGCCTCGGAGTAGTTGAAGATGATCTTCACGCCCGCTTCGACGAGGTCGTCGGCGATCGACTGGGCGGCTGCGGTCGGCACGGCGAGCACCCCGACGACGATGTCCTCCTCCTCGACGACGGCGCGCAACTCCGTCGCGTGACGGACCTTCGTCGGCCCGACGGTCTGGCCGATCTTGCGCTTGTCGGTGTCGAAGATCGCGACGACGCGGAAGCCATGGTCGGCGAAGATGTCCGATGAGGCGATCGCCTGGCCGAGATGGCCGGCGCCGAACAGCGCGATGTTGTGCTGGCCGGAGGTGCGCAGGATCTTGCGGATCTGCGACACGAGCGCGTCGACGTTGTAGCCGACGCCACGCTTGCCGAACTTGCCAAAACCGGAGAAGTCACGCCGGATCTGCGTCGGGTTGACGTGCGTGTAATCGCTGAGCTCACGTGAGGAGATCGTCTCCTTGCCCATCTTCTTGGCCTGCGTGAGCACCTGCAGGTAGCGCGACAGGCGCGCTGCGACTCCGAGCGAGAGCCGCTCACCGCTGGCGATTGCTTCATCACGCGACGCAGCCAGGTCAACCGCCGTGGGAACGCGCTCGCCGGTCTTCATCGAGGGCCACTTTACTCAGAAGGGCCCTCAGCGCGGCTTCATCCACGAAGAACTCAAAGTGCTCCTCACCGTCGATCGCGATCACGGGGATGCGCTCCAGATATGCGGCGTGCAGCGCGTCGTCGGTCGTGATGTCGATCTCCTCAAAAGGCGCGCCCACACGCTCGAGCACCGCGCGCGCGTCGTCGCACAGGTGACAGCCCGGCTTCCCGTAGATGACGATCTTCACGCGAGCGCTCGCTCGCCCGACGCATACGCGTCGAGCGACAGGTACGCCGGAAATGGCTGTGCGTCGACGAAACGCGCCGCCGACGCGATCATCGCGGCGTTGTCGGTGCACAGCTCGCGCGGCGGGATGCCGACGGTCACGGCGAGCTGCTCGAGGCGGGTGCGCAGCGGCCCGTTCGCGGCGACGCCGCCGCCGATCGCCAGGCGGCGCAGGCCCGTCTGCTCGAGCGCCTGCTCGCAGCGCAGCGCGAGCGCCTCGACGATCGCGTGCTGAAAGCTCGCCGCGAGGTCCGCCGCATGCGCCGCGGCGTCCTGCGGGCCGAGGTCGCGCACGCGGTACAGCAGCGACGTCTTCACGCCCGCGAAGGAGAAGTCCAGGCCGTCGAGGTTGCGCGCGATCGGGAAGGCGAACGCGTGCGGGTCGCCGTCGCGCGCGAGCCGCTCGAGCGCGGGCCCGCCCGGGAACGGCAGGCCGAGCAGCCGGGCGCCCTTGTCGAACGCCTCGCCGGCGGCGTCGTCCAGCGTGCGGCCGAGCACCGAGAAGCCGTCGTACTGCTCGACGCGGGCCAGCAGCGTATGGCCGCCGCTTGCCAGCAGGCAGACGAACGGCGGCGCCATGATGCCTCCGGCGCCCGAGTCCGCGCCGATCCGGAGGAAGTTGGCGGCGATGTGACCCTGCAGATGGTCGACCGGCGCCAGCGGCAGGCCGCGCGCGGCAGCGATCGCCTTGGCCGTCGCGACGCCGACGAGCAGCGCGCCGACGAGTCCCGGGCCCTGCGTCACCGCGACCAGGCCGACGTCGTCGAGCGTGGCATCCGCTCGCCGCAGCGCGTCGTCGACGACCGCGTTGGCAAGTTCGAGGTGATGGCGCGACGCGATCTCGGGCACGACTCCGCCGAAGGCGTCGTGGACGCCCTGCGAGGAGATCACGTTCGAGCGCAGTTCGCCGTCGGCGCTGACGACCGCGGCGCACGTGTCGTCGCAGCTCGTCTCGAGCGCGAGGATGAGCGTCATGCGGGCGACGCGTTGGGCACGTCGTCCAGGCGCCCGGCGAGCGTCGACTGCGTGCGCCACATGATGACCGCGTCCTCGCCGTTGTCCTGGTAGTAGCGCCGCCGGCGGCCGGCCGCGCGGAAGCCGAAGCGTTCGTAGAGCGCGATCGCGCCCGCGTTGGACTCGCGCACCTCCAGGGTGAAGCGTGCGCGCTCACCGTCGATGCGGCGCAGCAGGTCGCCGAGCATCGCGCTGGCGATTCCCTCGCGCCGCCGATCGGGATCCACGGCGACGTTCATGATGTGCCACACCGTGTCGTAGCGCGAGCAGATGAGATAGCCCAGCATGTCGCCCCCGCGCAGCGCGGTCAGGCAGACCCCGGCAGGCTTGGACAGCTCGAGCACGAACATGGCAAGCGACCACGGCGTCGGAAACGCGCGCCGCTCGATCGCGATGATCTGCGGCAGATCGGCATAGGTCAGCCGCCGGATGTCGAGTCCGTCGGTCACGAGGAAGGCTTCTTCGGGGGGGAGGCGAGCACGGCGTCGGGGGGGCGCAGGTAGTCCGGGACGACCAGGTCGCGCGCAGTCCCCTGCGGCGCCTCCAGCGCCAGCCGGCAGACCGCCCGGGCGCTGACGGCGTGCTGCTCGGAGCCGTCCGTGGGGATGGTGCAGCCGGCGCGTTCCAGGTCGTCGCGAAATCGTAGCGCGCCGTCCCCCACCGCCAGCCACGATCCGCCCTCCTCGGCGACGCGGCGGGCGAGCTTCGCGGGCGCGAGCGCGACCTGCTCGAGCACGGCTCGCCCGCCGCGCCAGCCGGCGGCGAAGGCCTCGCCGCGGCGCGCGTCGATCACCGCCAGCACGCCGAAATCCGCCCCCGCCCGCTCCGCCGCCGACTCTGCCGGGAGGGCGAGCGCGTGCAGCGTCGAGACTCCGACGAGCTCGGCGCTTGTCGACTGCGCCAGCGCGCGGGCGGTCGCGACGCCGATCCGCAGCCCGGTGAAGGTGCCGGGGCCGAGTCCGACGGCGAGCCGGTCGACGTCGGTGAACCGCAGTCCGGTCGTGGCGAGCAGCTGCGCGGCGAGCGCAAGCAGCTGGGACGCGTGGCCGGGCCGCTCGCCCGCGGCCGGCTCGTGGCGCAGCTCCGCCGCGGCGGCCGGGTGGGTGTCGTCGAGCAGCGCGACCGCCGTGGCGGGCGTGGCCGTATCGAAGCCCAGCACGATCACGGCTGCACGGTTACGAGCCGCCGATCACCGCCGCGATGCTCGAGCGAGACCCGCGCGGCGACGCGTTCGGGATCCAGGCCCGCCGGAGCGCCGACCTGCGGCCACTCCACGAACGCGACGCGGTCCTCGGCGAGCTCGTCGGCCAGCAGCGCCGGGTCCTCGGCGGCGAGGTCGTCCAGGCGGTAGAGGTCGAGGTGCGAGATCGGCACCTCGCCGTCGTAGCGGCGCGCGATCGTGAAGGTCGGGCTCGTCACGGGCGACTGCACGCCCAACGCGCGGCAGGCGCCGCGCACGAACGTCGTCTTGCCGGCGCCGAGCTCGCCGGAGACGAGCACGACGTCTCCGGGCGCCAACCGCCGGGCAAGCTGCGCGCCCAGCGCCTCCGTCTCGTCGGACGATCCGGTCTCAGTAGAGGTCGGCATCGGCGGTGCGCAGCCGCAACCCGAAGCCGATCAGCGTCAGCGCGAGGCCTCCCAGGAACAGCATGCGCGGGTCCGCGCCGGTGTTCGGAAGCTCGCTCGCGGCGCGGCGCGGCGCGGGTTCGCGCTCCAGCGGGACTGGTGGTGTGGTCGTCACACCGGCACCGTCCTCGGGGATCGTCGAGGTCTGCGCGGACGCGGCCGCGGGCAGGCAGAGCACCGCCGCGACGAGCAGCACAGCGACGATGCGACGAGCGACCGGCGGCACGGTTGCGCACTCTAGTGGTCCGCCTCGTAACGGGCCGCCTGTGCCTGCGACGGCGGCCTCCCCGGCTCGTTGCGCGCAAACAGCGGCCGCGGTCTCGCGCGCGTCCTGCGGTAGCGTCGCGGCGTGTTCAGCTTCGCTCAAGCCGACCGCCTGGAGGCGTGCGCGCGCGTGCTCGACCCGCCCGCGAGGGTCGTCATGACCGGGACCGTGCCGGACGAGGCGCTGGCCGCGATCCGCCGCGGAGCCGGCGCCGACATCGACGTCCTCGTCGTCGGCACGGGCGAGATCGCGGGCGTCGAGGGGTCGATCGACCTGCTGTTCATCGGCCCCGCAGCGCCGTACAGCGTGGCCGCGGAGCTCTTCGCCCGCTGGCCCGGGCGGGTCGCGCCCGGCGGCCTGCTGTTCGTGCACGGCGCGTTCGCCTCGCCGCCGCTGACGGCCGCGCTGCTGCGCGCGATCGGCGCCTCGCGCGCATGGCGCTACTACGGCCGCGACGGTGCGCTGGCGGAGTACGTGCGCGCCGATCTCACGCACGGCGAGCGTGTGCTCGACGCGATCGCGCAGCTCTCCCAGCTGGCGTACTTCATGCGGCGGATGGCGCGGCGCAGGCTGCGGCGCCAGGCCGCGTAACACACGCGGCCTTCGCAATACAGTGAAGGCATGAAGCACACCCCGATCGATGCACCCATCACGAAGACCGACGAGCAGTGGCGCGCCGAGCTGACGCCCGAGCAGTACGAGGTGCTGCGCCGGGCCGGCACCGAGCGCGCCTTCACGGGCCGTTTCGTCGACGAGAAGGCCAACGGCATGTACACCTGCGCCGGCTGCGACGCCGAGCTGTTCGCCTCGGACACGAAGTTCGACTCCGGCACAGGCTGGCCGAGCTTCACGGATCCCGCGATCGCCGCGGCCGTGACGCTGCGCGACGACAACAGCCTGTTCATGCGCCGCACCGAGGTGCTGTGCAGCCAGTGCGGCGGCCACCTCGGCCACGTCTTCCCGGACGGACCGGGCGAAAGCGGCCAGCGCTACTGCATCAACTCGGCGGCGCTGGACCTGAAGCCGGCCGAGGAGTAGGGCCGCGTCGCGTGGCGCGCTCCGGGGAGCGATCGTGTCGCATCGGGTGCGAATAGCGCCCCTCGATGCGACACGACGCGAGCCCCGCACACACGACGCGCACGTCCGGGCCGCAGCGGGTACTCCCGGACGGCTGTGACCCCGGCCGGAAGGAACGCCCCGATGCAGTACTGGTTTGCGACCTCGACGGAGGAGTTCACCCCGACGGAGATGCTCGAGCAGGCCAAGGCCGCCGAACGCGCGGGCTTTGACGGCCTCGGCACCTCCGACCACTTCGCGCCGTGGTTTCCCGACGGGGAGGCGACGCAGGCCTGGGTCTACCTCGGCGCGCTCGGCCAGGCGACGCAGAGCATGATCGGCACCGGCGTCACCCCGATCGTCCACCACTACCACCCCGGCGTCGTCGCGCAGGCGTTCATGTCGCTCGAGGAGCTCTACCCCGGCCGGGTCTTCCTCGGCGTGGGGTCGGGCGAGGCCGTCAACGAGACGCCGCTCGGGATGGACTGGCCGCCCTACGAGGAGCAGCGCGCGCGGCTGGAGACGGGTCTTGAGGCGATCACGCGCCTGTGGAGCGGCGAGACGGTCACGATGGACGCCGGCTGGTTCAAGCTCAAGGACGCCAAGCTGTGGACGCGCGCCAAGACGCGGCCCAAGCTCTACGTCTCGGCCTTCGGCCCGCAGTCGGCGCAGGTTGCGGCGCGCTACGGCGACGGGCTCTGGACGCTCGGCGACCCCGACCAGGCCCCGGAGATCGTCGAGGCCTACCGCGAGGCCTGCGACGAGTACGGCCGCGAGCCGGGCGAGATCATTTTCCACGCCGGCTTCGCCTGGGCGGGCAACGACCGCGCGGCGATCGAGGGTGCTCGTCGCTGGAAGCCCACCCAGCTGCCCGAGGTGTACGTCGAGGACATCGCCGACCAGGAGGACATGCAGCGCCGCGCCGACGTCCAGATGAGCGACGAGCAGTTCGCGCGCGAGGGCTTTCTGATCTCTTCAGATCCCGACGAGCACGTCGAGCGCATCCGCGAGATGCAGCGCGCCGGCGCGACCGTCATCTGCCTGCAGCTGATCGGCCGCGCCGATCCCTTCGGCTCGATCCGCACGTACGGCGAGCGGGTGCTGCCGGCGCTGCGTTCGAGCGCGGTCGGCGCCTAGAACAACCCGAGCTGGCGGTCGTCGGGCGACTCCGGCTGCGGCGGCGCAGGGAGATCGAGCTCCGTGGCCGCGGGCTCCGGCACGGCCGCGAGCTGCGGATCTGGGATCGCCGGCGCGGGCGCGGGCTCGGGCTCCGGCGCGCGCTGTGGCTGCTCGGGCGGCGCCAGTGCGAGCAGTCCCGGCAGCTGCGCGAAGTCCGCGCGCAGCGTCTCCAGCAGCGAGCGCGTGTAGAGCGCCGCCGCCGGATGAAACAGCGGATACAGCCGCACCGCGCGCGCGCCGATCACGCGGATCTCCGCCTGGCCGTGCAGCCGCGAGATGCCGGTCGGCTCCCCGCGCAGGAGCTTCGTCGAGAAGTTGCCCAGCGTGCAGATCACGCGCGGCTGGATGAGCTCGACCTGGCGCAGGAGGTAATCCGAGCAGTTCTCGATCTCGACGGGGAGCGGATCGCGATTTCCGGGAGGCCTGCATTTCAGGGTGTTGCAGATGAAGACGTCCTGGCGCGACAGCCCGACCTCCGCCAGCAGCTCGCCGAGCAGCTTGCCCGCCGCGCCGACGAACGGCACGCCCTGCTCGTCCTCGCGCGCGCCGGGCGCCTCGCCGACGAACATCAGGTCGGCGTTCGCGTTGCCCGCGCCGAAGACGACCTGGGTGCGCGTGCTCGCAAGCTGCGGACAGCGCGTGCACGTGCGGGCCTGGCGGTAGACCGCGGTCAGCTCCGCACGGCGCTCCTGCGTGGTGGCCACGGCGCGATGGTAGAGCCCGGCGCCGTCGGGTAACCTGAAGGGACGCGACGGCGCCAACCGTCGCGACACCACAACACCGCGACCGGTACCTCCCAGGAGGACTGGACCGAGACGATGACACCGCAAGCACCGCCCACGCTGCCTGCCCCGCCGCGCCCACCGGCTCGCGTCGCGATCGTCGGCGCCGGCCGCATGGGCATGGCGCTGGCCTGCGCGCTCGCCGCCGCCGGCGTACCCGTCGCG
>CADCVQ010000049.1 GCA_902806175.1 uncultured Solirubrobacteraceae bacterium | reverse complement strand
CGGGCTCCACCGCGGGCGCGGGCTGCACCGGCACGACCGCGGGGGCGGCGGGCTCGCCCGCGGCGCCGGGTCCATCCTCGAACATCGCCGCCTCAACACCGGCGGGCTCGACGGACGCCGGCCGGACCGCCGGCGCCGGTTCGGAGGCGGCCGGCGGCTCGGACTCCGTCGCGGGCGCGGGCGCGGGCGCGGACGGCGAAGATCCGACGCGGCCGAGGCGGATCGTCCCGTGGCCGACCTCGCCGACGGTCATCGTCTGCAGGCCGGTCGCAGGTGGATCGGCGGCCGCAGGTGGATCGGCGGCCGCAGGTGGCGCGACCGGCACCGCCAGCATCGACGGGCCGGGCCTGTCGTCGACGCGCTCCCCGCGCCGGCCGCGCGCCGCCACGAAGATGCCCAGCAGGATCGCGATCACCGCGATGACCGCGGTGGGCGCGTCACCGAGGGCCGCCACAACATGCATCCAGGCAGCCTACGCGTCCGCCAGGTCGTATAGGTCGGAAGCCCCGGCGCCCATCACGCGCTCGGCCAGCTTGGCCTTCAGCACGTCGAGATGCGCCTCCTCCTGGTCGCTGCGCCCGTCCTTGCGCGCCAGGTCGATGAACTCCTCCGTCACAAAGCCCTCGCGCAGCAGCAGCGTCACGGGGCGCCCGCCGAGGCTGACCTCGAAGACGAAGCGTTCGAGCACACGACCACGCTGCGGACGTGCGAGATCGGGGTCGACGGCGAAGCGCTCCCCACTCACGGCGCGCGTCACCGCCTCAAAGCCGTCCCGCGCGCCGGGGCCGCCGAACGCCGTGCGGACGGCGATCTCGCGCCGCGGGGGCGGACCGTCGGGCGACAGCAGCTCAAACGCCCGTTGCAGCACCTTGAAGGCGACCGCCACGCCGCCCGGCGAGCCGGGGCCGTGGTACTTCATCATGTCGTCGAACGAGTAGGCGATCGTCCGCCCGCGCTCCTGCACCTCGATGGTCTCGGTCATCCCGGCTCCTTCGCATCGGCAGATCGTCATCTGCGACGGTACCCCGTCGCCGGCCTGGGTTGATCACACGCACCGCGCCGATCGGTGACAGGCTCTGCGGATGCGCGCACTTCACAGACTGCTGCTGCTGACCGCCATGACGCTGTCGAGCGCAGCCCTCGTCGCCTGCGGCGAGCAGGCCAGCGAGAAGAAGGTCGACACGCTCAACGGCGAGGGGTTCAGCGTCGACATGCCCGGCACCCCGAAGCGCTCGACGCAGACGATCCGGACGGCGGCTGGGCCCGTGATGCTCACCGCGTACGTGACCGAGGGTGGCGAGGAGGGCTTCTCGATGAGCGTCGCGAAGATCCCGTCGACGGTGGAGGGCGACCTCGACGGCGCCGTGCAGGGCGCCGCGTCCAACGTCAAGGGGACGCCGAAGGACACCGTCAAGACGACCTACCAGGGCTTTCCCGCACGCGACACGCGGATCGTCAACGCACAGGACGCCAACGGCAACAGGGGCACGGTCTTCGCACGCGTGATCCTCGCCAAGGGCAGGCTGTTTCAGCTGCAGTTCGTGCAGGAGGGGGCCGACGTCAAGAAGCCACCGGCCGCATACCCGACGTTCCTCGCGTCGCTGAAGATCAGCTGACCGGCGACACCGCGATCTTCACGCGTCGGCCCCGCGATTGTGGGTAGCCCGCTCAGATGACAACTTCTGAGAAGTCCAAGATCGTCCAGTACCTCAACGAGGCTCACGCCACGGAGGTGGGACTCATCCGCGTCCTCCAGGAGCAGATCGCGATGACGCCGCGCGGGGCCTACCGCAGTGCGCTCGAGAAGCATCTGCGCGAGACGCGCAGCCACGCCGACCGCGTCGCCGCGCGGCGCAGCGAGCTCGAGAGCGGCGGCAACCCGATCGGCACGATCGTCGGGTTGGCCCAGGACGCCGTCGGCCAGGCGCTCGCGCTCGCCAAGGCGCCGCTGGATCTGGTGCGCGGGTCCGGCGGCGAGGAGAAGGTGCTCAAGAACGCCAAGGACGCGTGCGCGACCGAGGCGCTGGAGATCGCGACGTACATCTCGCTCGAAGAGCTCGCGCGGGCACTCGGCGACGAGCAGACGGCCGACCTCGCGGCCGCGATACGTGCCGACGAGGAGGCGATGCTCGAGCGCATCCAGGACCAGCTGCCGGCGCTGACGAGGGCCGTCGTCGCCGCCGACATCAAGGGCAACGGCTCCTACGACATCACGAAGACCGGAGCAGCCGACGCCGCCCGCGACGCCGTCGAGGAGACCAAGGAGGCCGCGCGCAGCGCGGGCGACGCTGCCAAGAGCACCGCGCGCCAGGCACGCCGCGTACCGGGCGTCGCGCGGGCCGAGGGAGCCGCAAAGGGCGCCGTCGCGTCCGAGGAGGACCTCGCGATCCCCGGCTACGACTCGCTCAACGCCGACGAGATCATCGAGCGGCTGTCGGGTCTGTCGCAGATCGACCTGGCGAAGATCGACGCCTACGAGCGCAGGGAGATCGGTCGCAAGACCGTCCTGGAGCGGATCTCCTCGCTGCGCGGCGACGAGCCGTGGCCGGGATATGACGACATGAACGCACAGGACGTCGTCGAGCGCCTGCGCGACGCCGACGATGCCCTGGCAGGCAGCGTGCGTCAGTACGAGCGCGCGCACAAGGGCCGCACGACGGTGCTGCGCGCCGCCGAGCGCGAGCGCACCCACGCCTAGTGCTGCCCACTGCCGGGGCGCGCCATGTGCCCCGGTACGCCCGCCGAACGCAAAGAATCTGCCGCCGGGGTTTCTATCGCCGGGGGCTGGTTCATACTGATCGCAAGCGCGGGGCCGACGTCACGGGCGTCGGACGCGTAAGGTGATCTCGAGGACGTACGACGGTCCGAAGGCCGCGCGGCGGATCTCGCTCGTATCGGGGAACGAGGGGAGGCTGAATGACGACGCAGTCGCCAACGTTGGTCCGGTGCGAACGGTGCCGGGCCGTGATCAGCAGCGCCGAGGCGAGCGACATGATTCGCCATGGCGTCACCTGCGGGGTCTGTGGCGGCACGTTGTCGCTGTGCAGCGGACATGCCCGCCGTGCCGGCGCCGACGCGCGTGCGCCGTCCACCGAGCGGCGGCTGCTCGGTGTTCTGCGCGCGGCTGACGGCAGACCTGTCGGCTTGCATGCACTGGCCGAGGCGGGGATCGACGACCCGGCCAACGCGATCTACGAGCTCGAGCGGGCGGGGCACTGCATCGAGCGCGAGTACGCGGAGGTCACGACCGGTCGCCGGCGGCTGCTCGGCTACCGGCTGCGCCGCGTGCGAGGCGCCGCCGTCAGCTGACCGTCTCCCAGCCCAGCAGCTCGCGGTAGCAGCGTCCCAGCTCGTCCCAGGCGCTCTGCAGCTCGCTGCGGGCGGCGCCGAGGATCTCCGGCGGTGCCGGCTCCGGCGTCCAGCGGTTCTTGATCGGCTCGGTCGCGACGAGTGCCATGACCTCCTGCGTGGCGGTGCGCAACCGCTCGTGGGCGCGGCGCAGCTGCCGGCGCTCGTCGTCGGTCAGCTCCTCGGGCGTGCTCGGCATCGGCGCCCATGATGCCAACTATCGTTGGAGTCCAGATGTCGGTCACGACGATCGTGCGCGCGGCGAGGGTGCCCCTGGTGAGAGGTCTGCTGCTGTGCGCGGCTGCGGCGCTGCTGCCGGCCGCGCCCGCTGCGGCGTCCGCGGACGCCTTCAACGGCGCCATCGCGTTCGCCAGCCTGCGCAGCGACCCGGGCGGCGAGCACTTCGACATCTTCAGCATGAATCCCGACGGCACCGGCGTGCGGCGGCTGACGACGAACCCCGCCGGCGACCGCCAGCCGGACTGGTCCCCGAACGGCGCGGCGATCGCCTACACGATCGACAAGCCGGGCGCGACGAAGAACTTCGAGGTCGCGCGAATGACGGCGAGCGGAACCGGCCATCGCCGGCTGACGACGACGGTCGCCGATCAGGCGTCCAGCCAGCCGTCCTGGCTGCCCGACGCCAACCACATCCTGTTTCGCCGCAGCGGCCCGACGAGCCGGGTCGGCTCGATCTGGCTGATGGGCGCGCTCGGCGAACGCCCGCAGCTGCGCTTCACGACGCCCGCGCCGCCGCTGTATCCGAGCCTCTCGCCGGACACGGGCCGCGTCCTCTACACGGCGATCCTCTCCCCCACAGGCGACACCGACCGCGGGATCTTCAGCCAGAACGCCGACGGCGGCGGCCTGATCGCGCTGTTCGACGTCCCCGGTGCCTATGACTCGGCCCCGGCATGGTCGCCCGACGCAACGAGGATCGCGTTCGAGAGCGACGCCGACGTGGGGGGCGCGAACCCCGAGCGCGACATGGAGGTCTGGGTCATGGGCGCCGACGGCAGCAACCCGACGCAGCTCACGCGCAACGCACTGCACGACGAGGGCCCGTCGTGGTCGCCGGACGGGCGGCTGCTGGCATACGCCAGCGGGCCCGACGACGCGCACGTCGACATCCGCGTCATGACGGCCGCGGGGCGCGACCTGCGCCGGCTGACAAGCTTCCCGGGCGCGGACGAGTCGCCCGACTGGCAGGCGATCCCGGCGCCGCGCACCGACGCGCGCTGCGGGAACGTCGCCAGCAGCGGGCGCGGCGCGTACGACGTGCGGCGCGCCGGCAGGGGGCTGACCTGCAGGCAGGCGCGCACGCTCGTGCGCCGCTGGGTGCAGGCCGGTCGGCCGCGCCGCGTGCGCGGATACGACGTCACCGTGCGCGACTACGGCGGGATGGCCGCCGTGCAGCTGCGGGCGGGCGGCGGCAGCCGCCGGCTCGTGGCGTTCCTGTATCAGCGCGGTTCCTAGCGGTCTGCGACTGCCGCGCCTCACGGTCGACCTCAGCGCACTGCGCGCGTCGCGCGAGCTGCGCCTGCTCGTGCTCGGCAACTTCGTCTCGGGGCTCGGCACGCAGGCGGCGCTCGTGGCGCTGCCCTACCAGGTCTACGTGCAGACCGAGTCGGCGCTGCTGACCGGGCTGCTCGGCGCCGTCGAGCTGGGCCCGCTCGTCGCGATGGCGCTGCTGGGTGGCGCGCTCGCCGACCGCAGCGACCGCCGCCGACTGCTGCTGCTCGACCAAGGAGGCGCTGGCGGCGCTCGGCTGAGTCGACGCGCCCGCGGCCGTGTGAGGCAGACCTATACAACTACAGGCGTGAGTTGATCGCCGCGAGCACGCCGTCGGCGATCCGCGCCGGGCGCACCCCGATGCCGACCACCTTGGAGACGTCGCCGCGCGGGTCGACCTCGAGCACCTTGGCGCCCGCGTCGACCGGGACGCCGTCGTGGACGAGCCCGCGCAGGATCCCGTCCAGCGGTGCGCGCAGCTGCTCGTGACCGATCGTCGCGACGGCCTCGCCGGCGCGCACGCGCTGGGCGATCTGTGCCTGCGTTCGCATGACGCCCGCGACCGGCGCGTAGATGAAGCGATCGCGCGCGTGCCCGTCGAAGTCGCGCGGCTCGCCGCCGAGGCTGCGCGTGGGGCCGTGCTCGACGACGCTGCCGAGGTGATCTCCCCACTGCGTCTCGATGGCGAGGTCGGTCGTCTCGCCGGCGACGAAATTCGGCCCCATGCCGATCGTCAGCGGCGCCAGGCCGCGCTGGCGCTCGGGCTGGGCGCGCTTGCGCATGCGCGCGTCGACGAGCACGTCGGGCTCGAGGGCAGCGAGCGCAGTCTGCAAGCGCACCGTCGTCAGCAGCACCGCGCCGGCCGCGTCGTCGCGCAGCAGGCGGGCGTCGTCGACGCGGCGCGCCCCGACGCCCGCGAGCTCGCAGGCGCCGTCGAAGATCGCGTCGGCGAAGGCCATCCCGCGGCGTGGCGCGGCGGGCAACGCGATGTCGTGGATCACGACGCGATGGCCGCTGCGCAGCAGCAGGTGCGCGACGGCCGAGCCGACGTCGCCGCTGCCTCTGATCAGCACGCGCGCCACGATCCGGGACCGTAGCGCGGTCAGCGTGGCAGGCGGGCGGCGATGGCGCGTGCGAGCGCCTGCGCCGAGCCGGGCGCGAAGTCCAAGAACAGCGATGGCTCGATGAGCTCGAGCTCGAGCACGGCGGGCGCACCCGCCGCATCGCGCAGCACGTCGACGCGCGCGTAGAGCGGGCGCCCGAAGCGCTGCTCGACGTGCGCGTGCACGCGCAGTGCGAGCTGCACCGCGTCGGCCGCAGGCTCGTCGACCGCGCTCATCTGCTCCTGGCGAAACAGGCCGTCGGGCGGCGGCAGGTCGAGCGCGAGCAGCGGTCCCTTGCGCATCGCGTGCGACAGCCTGCCGTCGAGGAAGACGAGCGCCGTCTCGGCTTCCGCGCCGTCGACCGCGTCCAGGTAGGGCTGCAGCAGCACGTCGTGCCCGTCGGCGTGCAGCGCCGCCGCGTGCTCGCGCGCGGCGTCGTGGCGGGCGTCGTCGAAGACCGCGGCGCCGCGCGATCCCGCCGCGACGGCGGGCTTGAGCACGAACCGTCCCGGCGGCGGGATGAACGCCGCCCCCCGCGTGAGGTGCTCCGTCGGGATCGTCGCGATGCCGGCATGGGCGAGGTCGAAGAGATAGCGCTTGTCGGCGTTCCACGCGACGACGTCGGGCGCGTTGAGCAGGCGAGCGCCGATGCTCCGCGTCCACTCCAGGAAGCGCGCGGGCAGGAACGTGTAGTCCCATGTCGAGCGCAGCACGACGAGGTCGTACGCATCCCAGCCGGCCACGGGCGGCTCGGTCCAGATCACCGGCTCAGCGGGTATGGCGAGCGCGCACAGCGCGTCGAGCAGCAGGCGGCCCTCCCCGTCGAGCTCGGGCATCTCGGCGCAGGTCGCGATCGCGACGCGCGACGTCACCGTCGGGCCCACGGCGGGTCGCTACCCGACGAACTCGATGTCGACGGGCTCGCCGGCGCGCAGGACCTCACAGTCCTCGGGCACGAGCGCGAGCACGGGAACGCCGAGCATCGAGGTGAGGATGTGCGAGCGCTGGTCTCCGTTGGGCGTCACATGCCAGCCGTCGTCGTGCATCTCGGCGGTGCAGCGGATGACCGACGTGCGGCCGATCGTGCCGATCAGGTCGGTCGCTGCGACGCCGCGCGCGGTGTGCAGCGTGAGGTCGCGACCGACCATCCCGTAGATCGCGGGCGTGACGAGCACGCGAAACGCGGTGAGCGCTGACGCCGGGTTGCCGGGCAGCGCGAAGGCCAGCGTGCCGTCGGGCGCGACGTACAGGCAGACCTGGCCGCCCGGCTTGAGACTCACGCGGCAGAAGATCTGGCGCGCGCCGAGCTGCTCGAGCGCGGGCCGCACGTGGTCGTGCGGGCCGACCGAGACGCCGCCGACGGTGGCGACGATGTCGGCGCCCCGCATCGCCTCGCGCAGCGTCGCGACGGTCGCCTCGCGCTCGTCGCCGACGCGCACGCTCGTGACGATCTCGGCGCCGGCGGCGTGCGACGCGGCCGTCAATGCCGGGGCGTTGGCGTCGCGGATCTGCCCGGGCTCGAGCTCGCGGCCGGGCGAGACGAGCTCGTCGCCCGTGCTGACGAGCGCGATCCGCGGCTTGCGCACGACGACGGGCCGCGCGATGTTGACCGCCGCCAGCGCGCCTATCTCCGCCGAGCCGAGCAGCGTGCCGGCCTGCAGGATCGTCTCGCCTGCGCGGATGTCCTCGCCCGCGTAGCGCACGTCGTTGCCGGCGCTGACCTCCTCGTTGACGATGACCGCGCCGTCCTCGACCTCCGTCAGCTCCTGGCGCACGACGGCGTCAGCGCCCTCGGGAACGACCGCGCCGGTCGAGACGCGGATCGCCGTGCCGTGCTCGACGGGGTCCAGCGCGAGCATGCCCGCGCGCGCCTCGCCGACGATCTTCAGCGCGACCGGCGCATCCTCGGTGTCGGTTGCGATGACCGCGTAGCCGTCCATTCCCGAAGAATCGAAGGGCGGCAGGTCACCCGGTGCGACGGCGTCCCGAGCGAGCACCCGGCCGAGCGCGTCGGCGAGCGCGATCTCCTCGTCCTCCAGGCGCGAGACGTGCTCGAGCACGAGGTTCCGGGCGGCTTCGATCGAGATCCGCTTTGGTTCGGCGCCCATGCGAGCGGAAGGTATCGAAGCGTGTGGGCGCAGACGCGCCCACGCGCCCGTCGCGGCGCCATCGGCGTCGCGACGCGGCGAGCAGGAACGCGACGAGCGCATCGAGCGCGGCGGCGCTCATGCGCGCGCCGTAGTCCTGCGGCATCGCAGCGCTATACGCAGCACATCCGCCACGACCGCAAGCGTGCGATCGGTGGCGGCGCCAATCCAGCGCCATATTCAGCAATGACGCCACGATGGTGGCCGCGCGTGCGGTCGTGGCGCGGGAAGGGGCGCTATCGGCGCCTGGCGCGCCACGATGGCGCCGGCGCGCGGTCGTGGCGCGGGGAGCGGCGCTATCCGCATTCGCCGCGCCACGATGCTGCGCGGTGGATGGCTTCGCGCGTGGGTGGTTTGAGTGGCGGCCGTCTTGAACAGCATCAGTGAGAGGTCTG
>CADCVQ010000048.1 GCA_902806175.1 uncultured Solirubrobacteraceae bacterium | reverse complement strand
TTCATCGCGCCGACGCCCGCCCACGCCTGGACGTCCTTCGCGCTCGCCGGGCCGAACGCGCCCAGGTAGCGCCGGACCAGCGCGCGTGCCGCGCCGTCGCCACCGGCGAGCGGCTCGTCGAGCCATTCGTCGGCCAGCGCGAAGGCGCAGGCGCGGCCGAAGCCCCAGCGCGCGTCGTCGTCGGGAACCATGACCAGCGGCAGCAGCGTACGCACGGCGTAGCCGAGCGCGCGGTCGTCGACCTCGGCAAACTGCTTGCGCAGCTGCGCGCGGATCTCGTCAAACGTCAGCGGCGATCGCTGCAGCAGCGCGCGCGCCGCCGGCAGCACCTGCTGCGGATCCAGGCCCTTCGCCCGCGCGCCGAGCACGCGCAGCGCGACCGACATCGGCGGCTGCAACGCCGTCCGCACGGCGGCGTAGTCCGCGGCGCTCAGCAGATGCAGCGTCGAGCGCATGAGCGTCGCGCGCACGACGCGACGTTCGTGCAGCGCCGCGCGCAGCGCCTGCTCCTCGAAGTCCGCAAGTCGCGTCCACAGCCCGACGAACGGGTGCTTGGGCTCCTGCGCCTGCATGCCCGCCAGCCGCTGCACCGCCTGCGCCACGCCGACGCCCGCGGCACGCTCGAGCAGCATCTGGCGCGCCAGCGTCGCGCGGTTGAGCTCGCGCGGCGTCAGTACCGGCGCGCTCACCGCGGCGGCTGGGTCACGAGGCCGTCACGCCGGCATCGGCGGGGTCGACCGCCATCCGCTTGAGCGCCTCCGCGCTCGCGCGGTCGGTCGCCGCGCGCATCGCCATCCCGAACAGCGCCAGCAGCGACTCCGAGGCCAGCGGCTGCAAGCGGTCCAGGGCGTCCTGCACCGCGGGCCAGCCCTCGGCCGGCCGGCCGGCCTCCTCGAACGGCGTCCAGACCGTCTCGAGAAACAGGTCGACGTAGATCTGCGCGAGGCGGTCGGCGTGCTCGCGCACCGTCGCCGTGAACTCCAGCGACCGCTCGAGCGGCACGCCGAGCTTCTGCAGCTCGCGGCCGGCCTTCGACAGGCGCGGGCTCAGAATCTCGAAGCGCCCGTCCGGAAGCTGGCGCAGCAGCCCGAGCGAGAGCGACTTCGTGAGCATCTTGGGATCGGCCGTCCCCCACTCGGCGATCAGCTCGGCGATGCCGACCGTCTGCGGCTCCTCGCCGCCGAAGGGACGCGCCAGCGCGTGCTTGAAGCGCAGCACCTCGCCGCTCGAACCGCCCGCCCCATCCAGCAGGCGCTTGATGAGCTCCAGGTTGAAGCCCTCGGTCTGCAGCTCCTGGATGAGCTCCAGGCGCGAGATGTGCTCGGGGCCGTAGTAGCCGGTGCGTCCGCGCAGCTCGGGCGCCGGCAGCAGACCGCGCGACTGGTGCGCGCGGATGTTGCGCACGGTCATGCCGATCTTGCGCCCGAGCTCGTCGATCGTCAGGCATGTGTCATCACTCGATGTCACATAAGAAACGATACCCGTTGACAGGTCGCTGCGAAAGCGGTGAGACTGGCGCAGTGTCCCCCGTCGTCCCACACTTCGAACTCGCCGAGGAGAGCTCTGACGGCGCGCACATCATCCGCGTCCGCGGCGAGATCCACGTCTCCACCGCACCCGAGTTCACGCAGCGCCTGTCGGCGGCGCTCGACAGCGGCAAGACCGCGGTCGTGCTCGACATGTCGGGCGTCGAGTTCATCGACTCGACAGGCCTCAGCGTGCTGCTCAACGGCCTGCGGCTCGTCACCCAGATGAACGGCCGGATGGCGATCGTCTGTACGAATCCGACGGTCCTGCGGCTTTTTCAGATCACGAGCCTCGACGACACCTTCGACATCTTCGACGACCGTGCCAAGGCGGTCGCGCACGTCCTTCAGGACTTCGACGCCGGCGGCAACTCGGCGGGCGCGCCGTAGGGCCCGAGCACCGCGGGCAGCGCGATCGAGCCGTCGTCGCGCTGGCCGTTCTCGAGCAGCGCGATCAGCGCGCGGCTGACGGCCACCGCGGTGCCGTTGAGCGTGTGCAGCGTCTCGGGCTTCGCGCCTTCGCGGCGCATCCGGATCTCCAGCCGCCGGGCCTGGAAGTCCGTCGTGTTCGACGTCGACGTCACCTCCCGGAAGCGTCCCTGGCCGGGCAGCCATGCCTCGATGTCGTACTTCTTCGCGGCGCTTGACCCGAGGTCGTGTACCGCGATGTTCACGACGCGGTAGGGCACGTCGAGCTCGCTGAAGATCTCCTCCTCGATCGCGAGCAGGCGGTCGTGCTCGCCGGCGCTGTCGTCGGGCGCGACGAACGAGAACATCTCGACCTTGTCGAACTGGTGCACGCGGAAGATCCCGCGCGTGTCCTTGCCGGCCGCTCCGGCCTCGCGCCGAAAGCAGGGCGAGAAGCCCGCGTAGCGCAGCGGCAGGTCGCGGGCGTCGACGACCTCGCCCGCGTGCAGGGACGCCAGGGCGACCTCGCTCGTGCCGGCGAGGTACAGGTCATCGCCGGGCAGGTGGTAGATCTGCTGCTCGGTGTCGGGCAGCATTCCCGTGCCGTAGAGCGCGTGCTCGCGCACGAGCACCGGGGGGATGACGGGCTCGAAGCCCTTGCCGCGCAGTTTGGCCAGCACCCACTGCACGAGCGCGAGCTCGAGCATCACGAGGTCGCCGCGCAGGTAGGAGAAGCGCGTACCCGACAGGCGCGTGCCGCGCTCCATGTCGATGCGCTCGCCGGCGAGCTCGAGGTGGTCGCGCCCGCGCCGCGACGCGGCGCCGACGACGCGCAGCACCTCGTCCTCGGGCTCGGCGGCTGTCGCGTCGGGCATGTTGGGTAGCGACCGCAGCAGCTCCTGCAGCTCGGCCTCGGCCGTCCGCGCCTGCTCGCCGAGCGCCTTGACCTCGCCCGACAGCGACTTCAGGCGCTCGAGCGTCGCCGAGACGTCGTGCTGCTCGCGCTTGCCGCGCGCAACCTCCTCCGAGGCACCCTTCTGCTCGGCGCGCAGGGCCTCGGCCGCCTGCTGCGCCTCACGCCACGACGCGTCGAGCTCGACGACCCGGTCCAGCCGCTCCTCCGAGCCGTCGCCGCGCCGCGCGAGCGCGGCCCGGACGGCCTCGCGCTCGCGGCGGATCAGCCTCAGGTCCAGCACGAGCGGCGTTGCACTCAGCCGCCGACGGACTCTGGTCCGGGCGCGCCGAGCTTCTTCTCGGCGTCGCCCGCGCCCTGCCCTGCGTACTTGGCGACGAACTCCGCGACCTGGCGCATCTCCTCGCCGGTGACGATGTTCTCCGGCATGATCGCGCCCGAGAAGCCGCCGTTCTGGATCGCGAAGACGACGTCCTCGACGTTCTCCTTGCGATCGTTGAAGTTCGGGCCGTCCTCGCGCTCGCGGTCGGCGATGTCGAACGTGGAGCCCTGCGTGCCGGCGGCCGCCAGCGTGTGGCAGGAGCCGCAGCGGTCGGCGAAGATCACGGCGCCGCGGTGGTTGGGGTCGTCCTCGGCGAGTTGTACGCGCTGCGGGCCGCACCCGGCGCCAAAGGACGCCGCGGCGGCCAGGCATGCGCCAATCAGAACTCGTCGGGCCATGGGCGGCGCAGATCATACGGAACAATGCCCCAGGAGATGTCGCGCTCAGCCCTCACGGCCGCCTTCCTCGCGGCCCTCGCAGTCGGCCTCGGCGCCTGCGGCAACGACGACGTCTTCCGCACCGACCGGCCGATCCTGCGGCTCACGCTCGACGAGTACCGGATCGTGCCGCAGAACGTCGTCGTCAAGCCGGGACGGATGAAGTTCGTCGTGCGCAACACGGGTCGGCACGCCGCGCACAACCTCGTCATACAGATCCCGGAGGGGCCCGGCGACAAGCCGGTCGACCTGCCGGGAGGCCGCGTCGAGACGATGCAGCCCGGCGAGAGCGGCGAGCCGATCAAGGTCACGCTGAGACCGGGTGAGTACCGCCTCGTCTGCACGATCGCCAACCACGACGACCTCGGGCAGTTCGGCGTGCTCAAGGTGCAGGAGTGAGTTCAGACCCCGCGCGGGCGTTCCGCGACACGATCGGCCGCTTCTCCACGGGCGTGGCGATCGTCACGACGATCGGTGCCGACGGGCCCGCCGGCATGACGACGAACGCGGTCGCGTCGCTGTCGCTTGACCCCCTGCTGCTGATCGTCTGCTTCGAGCTGCGCTCGCGGACGCTCGAGGTCGTGCGCGCCTCGCAGCGGTTCGCCGTCAACATCCTGCGTGCGGGCGACGAGGAGCTCGCCGCAGTGTTCGCGTCCAAGCGCGTCGGTCCGGAGAAGTTCGAGGCGCTCACCCACCATCGCTGGCGCGAGGAGCACGGGGTGCCGGTGCTCGACCGCGCGCTGGCCTGGGTCGCCTGTGACCTGCGCGAGCTGCTGCCCGGCGGCGACCACGAGATCGGCGTGGGCGAGGTCGTCAGAACCGGGACGGGCGACGACGGCGATCCGCTCGTCTTTCATCGTGGCGCCTACACGACGGTGGCGCACTGATGGCACGTTCGTGAGGGGCCGCGTCTGCGCGGTCACCGGAGCGAGCTCGGGGCTGGGCTATGAGACGGCGCTCGCGCTCGCGCGCCGCGGCGCGACGGTCGCGCTGCTGTGCCGCAGCCAGACCCGCGGCGCGCAGGCGCGCGACAAGATCGCCGCGGCGACCGGCAACGAGGACCTGCACGTCGTGCACTGCGACAACGCAAACCTCGACACGGTGCGCGCCGCCGCCGCGCAGCTCCTCGAGCGCTTCGACGCGCTGCACGTGCTCGTCAACAACGCCGGGCTGCTGCTGAGCCAGCGGCGGATCACCGTCGACGATCTCGAGGAGACCTTCCAGGTCAACCACCTCAGCGCCTTTCTGCTGACGGGCCTGCTGCGCGACCGCCTCGTCGCCTCCGCGCCGGCGCGCGTGATCACCGTCTCCTCGGTCGCCCACCGCGCCGGGGTCCTGGATTTCGGCGACCTGCAGTCACTGCGCCTGTACGACGGCTGGACGGTCTACGCGCGCTCCAAGCTCGCCAACGTCCTGTTCACCTATGAGCTGGCGCGCCGTCTGGAGGGCAGCGGCGTCACGGCGAACACGCTGCACCCCGGCATCGTCCGGTCGGGATTCGGTCACAACAACGGCCGCGTGATGGGCGCGTTCATGACGCTCACGCAGCTGCCGCCGCTGGCCGTCTCACCGCGCCGCGGGGCACGCACACAGGCCTGGCTCGCGAGCGCGGCCGAGGTCGACGGCGTGAGCGGCCGCTACTTCGTGCGCCGCCACGCGCGCCGCTCGTCGCGCAGCTCGTACGACCGCGACGCCCAGCGGCGGTTGTGGGACGCCAGTGAGGTCCTGCTCGCCCGACGCTGAGGTTCAGCGCGGCGGCCGCAGCGCCGGCCTGAGCCTCTGTGAGAGAACGGTGAGTGTCACCCGCGCGAACACACGCGAGCCGGGGCAACCACTACCATCCGCCCGCAAACGGGGAACGCCGCGTCACGTCTATCCATCGGAGAACACATGCCCGTAGTCCGCCGTGCCCTTGCCGTGCTCCCCGTAGCGGCTGTCGCCGTGGCGGCCTCATCCGCACAGGCGGCGACGATCACCACGGCGCCGTGCGTCCCCTACGTCCAGGGCACGACCATCAAGATGCCGATCGTGGGGGCGGGCTTCACTCCGAACGCTCTCGTCCGTGTCCACACGAGCATCGCAACCGGGCCGCCGCAGATCCTCACCTCGACGACGGCGGATGCCGCGGGTAACTTCGGCGCGCAGGCGTTTCCGCCGTCGTTCCGACCGTTCAACAGGAACGTTCAGACGTTCAACCTCATCGGCGAGGACCGGACCAACCCGGCCGCGCCGATCATCGCGGCCTCGACGTTCCAGGTCGCGCGCTTCGGGCTGACGTCGAACCCCTCGAGGCCGCAGCGCCCCCGGCAGACGGTGACCTACACGGCGCGTGGCTTCAAGCCCGGCGCGCCGGTCTACATCCACTTCCGCTTTGGCGGCAAGACGCGGCGGACGGTGAGCCTGGGGATCGCGAAGGCGCCGTGCGGGATCGCGTCAAAGCGCATGCGGGCGCTGCCGACGAGGGCGCGCTACGGCAACTGGACGCGCATCACCAACCAGTCCAGGACCTCCCCGACGGCGACGCCCCTCTGGAAGGACGGCTTCCGCGTCTTCAGGCGCTTCTTCTGAGCAACGTGACCTGCGCGCGCCTCAGGCGATCAGCGCAGCGCGCAGCGCGAGAAACGCGACGACGCCCGCCGCGAGGGCGACCACACCCACCTCGCGGCGGACGATCGCCAGCACGACGGAGCGCTGCTCGGTTTCGGGGAGCGCTCCCACGGCCTGCGCGTTCTCGAGGCCGCGGTTCTCCAGCACCTGCTCGGCGGACGCGATCCGCAGCTGCTCGGCGATGAACCCGATCGCGACGGGCAGCAGCGCGTAGAGCCAGTACAGCCCGTCAGCCGGCTCGTAGTTTGAGGCGAAGAGAATCCCCGCCACGAGCGCCTGCACCACGGCGACGGCCTGCCCGGCGCGCAGCAGCGGCCAGACCGCAGCGGTCGGGTTGACCTGCCACCAGCGCCAGCCGGCGTACGCGCCCGCGACCGTGTTGACGGCGAGCGTCGCCCACGCCGCGACCGCGGCGATCGCCTGCTCATCCATGCGGTATCGGGAGCGCGCAACACATAGCTGATAGAAAGGATGATGTGCTCACGAGCTATCTCCCCGCGATCGTCTTCGTCGTCCTCGGAACAGCCGTCGGCATCACGTTTGCCGTGCTCAACAGGCTGTTCGGGCCGCGGCGTGCCGTACCGCACAAGACCGACCCGTACGAGTGCGGCCTGCCATCGGAGGTCAAGCAGGGTTTCCGCTTCGGGATCAGCTTCTACCTGATCGCGATGCTGTTCATCCTGTTCGACATCGAGGTCATCTTCCTCTACCCAGTCGCGATCCAGCTCAAGTCCTTCGGAACCTTCGCGCTGATCGAGATCACCGTCTTCATCGCGCTGCTGATGGCGGCGTTCGTCTACGTCTGGAGGAGGGGGGCGCTCGAATGGCGGTGAAGCGCGAGAAGCTCGCGATCGCACCGGTTGGGACGGACCTCTCCAAGGAGGACTTCCGCATCCGCCAGCTGCGCGCCCGCGACATGCTGCGCGGCGACCTCGGCGACGAGGACCTCGAGAAGTACGTCGAAGAGCGGGTGCTCACGACGACGCTCGACAAGGCCGTCGCGTGGGCGCGCTCCAACGCGCTGTTTCCGGCGACCTTCGGCCTGGCCTGCTGCGCGATCGAGATGATGTCGATCGTCGGCGCCCGCGTCGACGTCGCCCGCTTCGGCTTCGAGGCGTTCCGCGCCTCGCCGCGGCAGGCGGACCTGCTCATCCTCTCCGGCCGCATCTCGATCAAGATGGCGCCCGTCATCCGCCGCATCTACGACCAGATGCTCGAGCCCAAGTGGGTCATCGCGATGGGCGCCTGCGCCTCGTCGACCGGCGTCTTCAACAACTACGCGCTGGTCTCGGCCGACAAGTTCATGCCCGTCGACGTGCACGTCCCCGGCTGCCCGCCGCGCCCCGAGGCGCTCATGCACGGGGTCCTCAAGCTCCGGTCGCAGATCCACTCCAACCCCGACGAGGGCTGGCGCAACCGCTACGGCGGCCGCGGCACGGAGGAGTACCTGCCGGACGTCGTCGCCGGCGACCCGACCGCCTCGCACGCCGTCAATGTCTTCAGCGGCTCGAGCAAGGTCTCCGGTGCCTGACGCCACCGGACTCGAGCTACTCGCCGGCGACCTGCGCGACCTCCGGTCCGACGGAGTCCTCGACACGGTCCACCACCGCGGACAGGCGACCATCGTCGTCGAGCCGGCCTTCATACGCGACGCGCTCGAGCACGTAGTCGGGAAGGGCTACACCTTCCTCGCCTCGTTGCACGGCGTCGACTACTTCCCGGAGGAGCCGCGCCTCGGCGTGCACTACGAGATGCTCGACATGCGCGCCGTCGACCGCGTCCGCCTCAAGCTGCGGGTGTCCACCGAGGAGCCCCGCGTGGCGAGCGTCGTGGACATGTTCCCGACCGCCGACCACCAGGAGCGCGAGGTCTACGACATGTTCGGCGTCGTCTTCGACGGTCATCCGGACATGCGCCGCATCCTGATGCCGGAGGACTACGAGGGCTATCCGCAGCGCCGGGACTTCCCGATCGGCGGCGAGCCCGTCCTGTTCACCCACAACGAGCCGCGCATGCCCGCGTGGTGGAAGTAGGGGACATGTCGATCGAGCAGCGGCCGTCCGCTCCGGCCATCGACTACCGGAAGATGGAGGAGTCGATCGACCTCTCGTCGATCGCCCACGAGGAGAACGAAGAGCTCCTCACGCTCAACATGGGGCCGCACCACCCCGCCACGCACGGGGTGCTGCGCCTGCTGTGCACGCTCGAGGGCGAAGTCGTCCGCGACATGAAGACGGTGATCGGCTACGTCCACACCGGCATCGAGAAGACCGCGGAGGACAAGAACTACTGGAAGGTC
>CADCVQ010000047.1 GCA_902806175.1 uncultured Solirubrobacteraceae bacterium | reverse complement strand
GCGCCCGATCCGCGCCTGACGTCCGCCGGCGCCCGCCCCCCGTGCCACCAGCACGAAGGCGGGACACCGTCGACCGTCAGATCACGGCCGGGCATCCCGCAAAACCTCGCACAACTTCCGGACGCGCGCCCACTAGCAGCGCAGGACAGCCGCGATTGCCCGTGCTGCTCGAGCGCGTCGAGATGGTGGCGCAGCGGCAGGACCTCGGCCGACCGCGCGACCGCGTCCTCGATCGCCCGCTCAAGCGCCTCCGGGTCCGGCGTCTCGACGCGCTCGTGGCGGCGCTCGTCCTCTTCGAAGCTGGCGGCGGCGGCCGCGCGGACTGCCCGCGCGCGCTCGAGCGGTACCGCTCCGAGACAGCGCCGGCGCCCGCGCTCGAGATGCGCCCCGCTCGGGCGAACGCCGTTTCAGCCCGCCCCCGCGCGCCGCGGATCGCGCGGACCGCCGGCGACGATGTCGCGGCCCGTCGGGCGCAGCTGCGCATCGAGCTCGAGCTGCCAGAAGTAGCGCGTGAACGTGTGCCCGTGGGCGAAGTCGCCGACGTGCGGCTCGACCGCCTCGCCGCGCGCCATCCGGACGATCAGCTCGGGATACGTCCGCCCCGGCCGCGCGGCGTACATCGGCGCCGGGAAAGCGCCCCCGAAGCGCGTGTTGACGTCGGTGATGCCGAGGCCGATCTCGGCGTCGCGAAACGCCTGCACGGTCGCCGGGCCGCGGAAGCCGAGCGACTCGCTGACCGCGCGGCCGAGCTCGATGAGCTCGCGGTCGTTGATGACCGTGCCCTTGATCGACTCGCCCCCGCGCGACTCGATCATCGTGCGCGGAATCGCGTTCAGGCAGCGCCCGTCGAGATCGCAGAGGATGTCGATCGAGAACTCGGGGCCGTCCATCAGCCGCTGGATCATCACCGGCTCGTTGACGTAGCCGACGAAGAAGTCCATCTCGGCGCGATCGGCGGCCGGATGGATCGAACGCGCGCCCGAGCCGCGCCGCGGCTTGACCATGACCGGGAAGGAGGCCGGCTCGTCGCCGGGCAGCACCGTCGGCGGCGACGGCAGCCCGCGCGAGAGCAGCAGCTCGTGGGTCTCGTACTTGTCGAACGTCGCCCGCGCGATCTCGGCGGACGGGACGAAGCTCGGCAGCCGCTCGCCGGCGGCGGCGAGCGCCTCGATGTCGAGGTCGGTCAGCGGCACGACGGCGCGCACGTCGTGCGCGGCGACCAGCCGCTCGAGAAACGGGATGTAGTCCGGGTCGTCGATCCGCGGCGGCGCGACGTGCAGGTCGGCGGCGTAGCGCGCCGGGGCAAGCGGGTTGGGGTCGGCCGCGATCGTGAACGCGTGCTCGCCGAACGCGCTGACGATGTCGTAGCGCTTGCCGACTCCCGTGAGCAGGACGGCGCCGCCTGCGGTGTCCATGACCATCAACCGGCGCGCCGGTGAAACTGCTCCAGCGTGTCGGCGCGCAGGCCGAGGCGCAGCGTCTCCAGCGACAGCACCTCTGCCGGCGGCACGTTGCCGAGGTTCACGTCGGCGCCGTAGCGCTCGATGAGCCACACCTGCTGATCCTTGCGCGGCGCCTCGAAGACGAGCCTGCCGCGGTCGACCTCGTGGACGATCTCGTCGATCAGGCCGGCGCGCGCCTCGCCGTCGGGTCGGTAGAGGCCGGCGGTGCCGGTCGCGCGGCCCTCGCAGACCACGAGCTGCGCTCCCGCCTGCAGCGCCTCGCGGATGAGCGCCACCCAGCGGTAGGGCGCCATGAGCGCGGCCGGGTCCTTCTCCCCCACCTCGGCGAAGACGGTGTAGCGCCCGGCGAGCTGCTCGATCAGGGCCGCCTTCTCGGGCGGCGGGATCGCGACGACCCCGCTGGAGACCTCGACGGCGTCGATCCCCAGCTCGTCGAGCCAGCCGCACAGCTCGTCGATGCGGCCGTGCAGCCACGCGAGCTCGGTCAGCGTGCCGCCGAGCATGACCGGCACGCCGTGCTCGCGGTAGGCCGCGAGCTTCTGCTCGAGATCGGCGGTGACGTAGGCCGAGCCCCAGCCGAGGCGCACCAGGTCGATGTGCGCGGCCGCCTGTCGCAGCAGCCCGCCGACCTCGGCGGTGCTGAGGCCGGTGTCGATGACGTGCGTCAGCCCGTCGCTGCGCGGCTTGGGGCTGCGGTCGGGCAGCGGCAGGAAGTCCGGCATGCGGGCCGCAGGCTATCGCCGACGCCCGTCGACGCGGCCCTCAACCCACGACGCGTCCGACCTCGGCAAGCGAGGTCTCGCCCGCGCGGACCTTCGCCAGCCCGGCGTCGCGCAGCGTGCGCATGCCCTGCGCCTCCGCGAGTCGCGAGATCTCCGACGCGGTCGCACGGGCGACGATCAGCGAGCGGATCTCCTCCGTCACCGTCATGACCTCGTAGAGGCCGGCGCGGCCGCGATAGCCGGTCTCGCTGCAGTGCATGCAGCCCTCGCCGGCCTCGCTGACGGTCACCTCGCCGGCGCTGTCCAGCCCCACGTCGCTGCCGGGCACGGTGACGGCGCGGCGACACTCCCGGCACAGGCGGCGCACGAGGCGCTGGCCGACCACGCACTCCAGCGAGGAGGCGACGAGGTAGGGCTCGATGCCCATGTCCACGAGCCGTGCCGCCGCCGCCGGAGCGCTGTTGGTATGCAGGCTCGACAGCATGAGATGCCCGGTCAGGGCGGCCTCGATCGCGATCTTCGCGCTGTCGCGATCGCGCATCTCGCCGACCATGATGACGTCCGGGTCGGCGCGCACGATCGAGCGCAGGCCCGACGTGAAGGTGACGCCGGCGCGCTCGAAGACCTGGATCTGCTTGACGCGCGCAAGGCGGTACTCGACCGGGTCCTCGATCGTCATGATCGTCTTCTCCGGCGTGCTGACGAGGACGACGCTGGCATAGAGCGTCGTCGACTTGCCCGAGCCCGTCGGGCCGGTGGCGAGGATCGCGCCGTGCCCGCGGCGCAGGGCGGCCTCGACGCGCGCGCGGTCGGCGTCGTCCATCCCGAGCTCGCCGAGCGACAGCGGCGTGTCACCGGGGTCGAGCACGCGCAGGACGGCCGATTCGCCGGCGACGAGCGGCACGGTCACGACGCGGATGTCGATCCGCCGCCCGTCGAGCGTGAGCGACATGCGCCCGTCCTGCGAGGCACGGCGTTCGGAGATGTCGAGGTCGCTGAGGATCTTGATGCGCGAGATGACGCGGGCGGACTGGCGCGCGGGGATGCGCGTCACGTCGCGCATCATGCCGTCGACGCGGTAGCGCACGAGCAGCTCGCCGTCGTCGGGATCGAAATGGATGTCGGATGCTCCCTGCCCGATCGCCTGCCCGATGATCGAGCGCACGAGCTTGACGGTCGGCCCGTCGTCGGCGGCCTGCTCGAGCGCGGCCTCGCGTGCGGCGACGGCCTCCTCGGGCTCGGGCTCCTCGTTGTCGATCAGGCCACCGAGGCGGCCGCTGCGAGCCAGCAGAGCGTCGAGGTCGCTGCGCGTCACGACCACCGCGGTCACGTTGCGGTTGGTGAGCATCGCGATGTCGTCGGTCGCGAGCAGGTTGCGCGGGTCGACCATCGCGACGATCAGCGACCCGTCGTCGCGGAAGCCGATCGGAACGGCGTCCAGGCGCAGCATCGCGGTCTCGGGGATGATGCTCAGCGCGATGAGGTCGGGCTCGACGGTCTTGAGGTCGACGAACTTCAGCCCGAAGCGCTCGGCGATCGCGATGCCGAGCTGGTGGTCGCGCAGCCGGTGCTGCTCGAGCAGGAGCTGGCCCATCGGGCGCCCCGAGGCGCGCGCCTCGCGCACCGCCTCCTCGACGGTCTCGCGATCGCAGAAGCCAAGCTCGACGATGACGTCGCCGAGCAGCCGCCCCGGGCGCACGCGCCTCGTGTCCTGCGTCTGGGTGGATGTTGCCATCACAGCGTTAGTCGGCTTCGCAGCCGCGCAGCTTGACCGCAGCGCCGCCCAGCGGCCGGATCAGTCGGTGACGCGGGCGACCTCGGCCAGCGTGGTGTGGCCGGCGCGGACCTTCTGCAGCCCGTCTTCGTGCAGCGTGGTCATGCCCTGCGCGATCGCCAGCGCGGCGATCTCGCCGGCCGCGGCGCGGGCGACGATGAGCGCGCGGATCTCGTCTGTCACGAACATGACCTCGAAGATCCCGATCCGGCCCCGATAGCCCGTCGAGCGACAGCGCTCGCAGCCGACGGGCTCGTAGACCTCGACGGCCGTGCCGTCCGCCAGCCCGACGTCCGCCGCCGAAACCGACACGGCGCGCCGGCACGACGTGCAGAGCTTGCGCGCCAGGCGCTGCGCCAGCACGCAGTCCAGCGCCGAGGCGACGAGGTAGGGCTCGACGCCCATGTCGATGAGCCGCGCCGCGGCCGCCGGCGCGCTGTTGGTGTGCAGCGTGGAGAGCACGAGGTGGCCCGTCAGCGCGGCCTCGACGGCGATCTTCGCGCTCTCGCGGTCGCGCATCTCGCCGACCATGATGATGTCGGGGTCCGCGCGCATGATCGCGCGCAGCCCGATCGCGAAGGTCAGCCCCGCGCGCTCGAAGACCTGCATCTGCTTGACGTCGGGCAGCCGGTACTCGACCGGATCCTCGATCGTCATGAGCGTCTTGGCCGGCGTGCTGACGAGGCCGACCGCCGCGTACAGCGACGTCGACTTGCCCGAGCCCGTCGGGCCGGTGGCGAGGATCGCGCCGTGCGAGCTGCGCAGGGCCTGCTCGACGCGCTTGCGATCGGCGTCGCCCATGCCGATCTCGCCGAGCGACAGCGGGCGCGTGCCGGGGTCGAGCACGCGCAGGACCGCCGACTCGCCGGCGACGAGCGGGACGATCGTGACGCGGATGTCGATCCGGCGCCCCTCGAGCGTGATGCTCGTGCGGCCGTCCTGGGGCAGGCGGCGCTCGGAGATGTCCAGCTCGCTGAGGATCTTGATGCGCGAGATGACCTTCGCCGCCTGGCGCGGCGGGATCGTCGTCGCCTCGGCCATGATCCCGTCGACGCGGTAGCGCACGCGCAGCTCGCCGTCGTGCGGGTCGAAGTGCACGTCGGAGGCGCCCGCCTCGATCGCGTGCGCGATGATCGAGCGCACGAGCTTGACGGTCGGGGCGTCGTCGGCGGCGCTCTCGAGGATGTCGGCGGGCTCGTCGGCGACGGGCTCGAGCTCGAAGTTCTCGTCGACGCCGTCGAGGCGGTTGACGCGCTTGAGCAGGACGTCGAGATCCTCGCGCGAGACCACGACCGGCTCGACGCGCAGCTCGGTGAGCATCGCGAGGTCGTCGAGCGCGAGCACGTTCGTGGGGTTGACCATCGCGACGAGCAGCGTCTCGTCGCGAAACGCGACCGGAACGGCGTCCAGGCGCCGTGCCGCTGCCGCCGGGACGAGGTTCAGCGCCGAGACGTCCGGACTCAGCGTGTCGAGGCTGACGTGCTCCAATCCGAAGCGCGCGGCGATCGCGATCGCGAGCTGATCGGCGTTCACGGCGCCGCCCTCGAGCAGCAGCTGCCCCATCGGGCGCCCTGCCACACGGCCCTCGCGCACGGCCCGCTCGACCGTCTCGCGGTCGCAGAAGTCAAGGCCGACGAGCACGTCGCCGAGTAGGCGGCCGGGGCGAGAGCGCGCCGCGGTTGGATCGGGCAGCGGTGCGAAGGACATCGCGTCCACTATCGGCACGGCGCCCGCGGTCCTCCATGCCCAACGGACGACTGGTGGACCCGGCCGCTGGGGCAGGACGAGCAGCGCACGGAGTTTCGGGTACACGACGGGGATGCCGACCGGCACATCCATATCAGAACGCGTCGTCGAGCTGCCCGCGACGGCCGCCGCCGCCGGCATCGCCAGGCGCGAGCTGGCCGCGACGCCCGGCATCGCGGGCGAGCTCGGCTACAAGGCCCTGCTGATGACGTCTGAGCTGATCGCGGTCTTCGTCGCCGACATCGAGCCGCGCCCGGAGCGGGTGCTGCGCCTGGCGATCCATGTCGCGCGCGAGCGCGTGCGCGTCGAGGTCGCCGGCGATGCTCCGGAGGTCTCCCCCGACGCCCTCTTGCACTCCCGCGAGACGCCGTCGCTCGGCGGGATGGGGCTGCAGATCGTCGACCGCATGGCCGACAACTGGGGCGTCCACAGCGACGACGGCGCCGAGATCATCTGGTTTGAGCTGACGCGATAGATCAGCCCCCGCGCTCGGGCTCGGCGTCGGCCAGCCGCTCGGGCCGGTCGGCCCCGGTGATCGACTCCTTGAACTCACGCATGCCGCGCCCCAGCGACCGCCCGGCGTCGGGCAGCCGCTTGGGGCCGAGGATGATCAGCGCGAGCACGAGGACGATGATGAGCTCGGTCGGTCCGATGCTCGGCATCTACGTCCCCCAGCGGCCGCGGCGGCGCGGCGTGTGGTCGGCGTCGGTCCTGTCGTTGCCGAAGGGGCCCCAGATCGCGTAGGTCAGGCCGGCGTCGGAGGCAGGTTGCGCGGCAGGGTCCTGACCTGCCGCCAGACGGCCGCCCTGCTGGTTGAGAAAGAACGTCTCGCCGTCGGCGCTGAAGCAGCCGCCGCAGAACTCCGAGTCGTTGACCAGCGTCTGCGCGAAGTCATAGATCCTGCCGCGCCTGGTGACGCCGCGGACGAACTGCTCGCCGTCGCTGTCCTCCTGCAGGAACACGTCGCCCGTCGCCGGGACGATGACGAGGTTGTCGGGGTTCTCCAGGTCCTCGGCGCTCGTCGACTCGTAGATGAGCGTCAGCTCGCCGCCGTGCCTGCCCATCGGGCGATAGGACCACAGCTGCCCGAGCTGCGCCTCGCCACCGGTGGTGCAGTCGAAGTACACGCGGTTGCCGGCGGTCCAGATCCCCTCGGTGCGGTCGAAGATCGCGCCGCCCTTGGCCTGCGCCTCCTTGCGCACGGTGTCCTCCAGCGGGTTTGGCTCCTCGATCGTCACCCACTCGACGCGGTAGCGCTCACCCGGGTTGGCGAGGTTGGCGTCAAAGCCGGGGCGGCCGCTGACGACGAGCGCCTGCAGCGTGCCGCCGAAGCTGGCAAGGTCGCCGAACTCGCGCGGCTGCCGCGCCGGCAGGAAGCGATAGAAGGCCGCGTCGCCGCGATCCTCGGTCTCGTAGAGGACGCCGTCGAGCCATGCCACCGCTTCGTGGGAGAAGCGCCCGGCGTCCGTGAGCGGCTGCGCCGTCACCGGCCGGCTCGTGTCGGCCGGGACCTCGAAGCTGTAGCCGTGCGGGACGCCCGTGCCAGGCGTGACGTTGCGCTCGACCGACCCGTAGTTGAAGATCTCCTCGCAGGTGATCCAGGTGCGCCACGGCGTCTCGCCGCCGGCGCAGTTGGTGTGCGTGCCGCCGAGCACCGGGTGGATCTCCTCGACGCGGCGGTCCCTGCCGACGACGAGCCTGGTGTTGCCGCCGCGGACGGCGGGGTCGGGGTCATAGCGCTTGCCGGTGGGCACGGGAACGGTGATCTCGCCGGGCCGCGAGCGATGCTCGTGGTTGCGGATGAGGATCGTCGAGCCCCCGCGAGCCGGAAAGGAGCCCATGCCGTCAAAGACGTTCGGTGTCGGGCCGCCCACGGTCATCGGGTCGCCGCTGCGGTTGATCACGCGGTACCTGAAGCCCGGTGGCAGCGCGAGGTACGCGACGCCGTCGTCGACCTCCGGCGTGGGGCTGAGCTCGCCGTAGCCGAGCGCGCGATGGCGGCGGCCGTCCTGCTGGATGCGCGCCGCGTAGGCGCTGATCGGGCCGCCGAGGGCGAGTCCGGCGCCGGCGGCTGCCGAGCCCGCCACAAAGGTCCGTCGCGAAACGTCGTTTGCCATGCTGCCTCCGTCCGTTGGCGTGTGCCGGCGGAACTGTTGCGCCGAAATGGGGTGCACGTGTGAAGCGCTCGTTACCGCGGGCTGCGGGAGCGCCCTCGCGGCGTAACCTGCGTTTCCGGTTGTCGATCCATGACGCGTACGGTCCAGCTCCGAGGCCCGCCCCGCGCGCGGGCGGCGGCATCTCGCGCCGCCAGTTGCTGGGGCTCTCGCGCACGAAGCTCGGCCATGGCCACGTCGATACCGAGCGCCTGACCGCGCGGCTGGCGCACGCGTGGGACGCCGCGTCACGGACCTCGTTGCTGCGCGCCCTCGAGCCGGTCGCCGAGGTCGTCGCCGACGCGGCGCGGGTCGCGCACACCACGCAGATCCTCGACGTCGGCGCAGGCGACGGCAACGTCGCGCTGGCCTGCGCGGCACGCGGGGCCCGCGTCGATGCCTGCGACCTGTCGGTCGCGATGTGCCGCCGCGGTCGTGCGCGTACCGGCGATGGCGTCACCTGGCGTCGCGGCGACGCGCAGCGCCTGCCGTACCCGGACGCCCGCTTCGACGTCGTCGTCTCCGCCTTCGGCGCGGCCGAGGCTCCCCGGCCCGAGCGCGCCGCGCGCGAGCTGGCGCGCGTCGGCCGGCCGGGCGGCCGGGTCGTGCTCGCCGCCTGGGTGCCGCGCGGGCTACCCGGCCGCGTGCCCGAGGTCGTCGA
>CADCVQ010000046.1 GCA_902806175.1 uncultured Solirubrobacteraceae bacterium | reverse complement strand
CGATCCCGGGCATGGCCGCCAAGGCCATCATCGACATGGTCGCCGTCGTGCACTCCATGGACGGCTTCGAGGCGACCGTGGACCCGCTTCGCGCGCTCGGCTGGGTGCACGCTCCAGAGCCTGACCAGGCACAGCCGTTTCGATCCTTCTGCACGCCAGATATCGCTCAGCGGACCCACCACCTCCATGTCTTCGAGAAAACCTCTGATAGCTGGCGCGACCTGCTCGCGTTCCGGAATTATCTTCGCGTGCATCCCGGGCTCGCAGCGGCATACGCGGCCCTCAAGCGCGACCTGGCCTTACAACACGGCAGCGACCCCAACCGCCGCGAGCCCTACCGCGTCGGCAAAGCCACGTTCATCCAAGCGGTAACGGCCCTGGCGAACCGCGCCCCTCCGCATAGCGCGCACCGCGCGCCCGTCGCCCCTGCGAAAGCTGGTATCCGTCCGGAAGGGACCATCGGCCGTCCGCTACGGAACCTCAGCCGGGACGGCGCGGAGGTCGGGCGCTACGGCTCTCCTCGACGGCGAATCCCCGGCTCTAAGGTCATCGTCGTGGCCGACCTTCCCGAAGCTGGTAGATGCGCTCCCGACGCTGGCCGCTGCGCTGCGGGATTCCTTGGTTCGCGAAGGGGAAGCTGACCTGGCGGCGCAGGTCCACGAGGTCCGCGTACACGCCACCTGTGGATGCGATGAGGAGGGATTGCCTTTCGGTGTACGTCGCCGCGACTCGGGGAGCACCGTGCGGCGACGCCTATCGCGTGGTGACGCCCGATGCGGTTGTCACGCTCGGGGTCTGCGCCGAGCAAGTCGAGTACATCGAGGACAACGGCGTGCTTCGAGACGCTGACGACACCCCGGACCGGTGGCGTGAGTACCGAGCTCTCGAGGCCACGGTGCCGACTCGCCTGCCGACCGACCTAATGAGATTGCTGATCTTGCGGGACGTTCGTAGACGCCGATAGCCGGTCCGTTTCAGCGGGCACCCGACCGATGCGCAATGAGCTGCGGTCCGTCCCGCTGGCGAACCCCTGGCGGTGGCCGCGTTTGCGCTCCGGGCGTTCGGGGGGCGCAGTAGTAGCGTTGGTTCGATGCCCCCCGCCGTGCTTTTTGATCTGGACGGAACCCTCTTAGATCACGAAGCAGCAGCAGAGACGGCGGTCGTCGCCTGGGCCTCGGAGCAGGCACACGACCACCCGCACCCGAACGAGCCGTTGGTGGCGGAGTGGCTGCGTCTTGAGCAGCAGCACTTCGCGGCCTACCTGGCGGGCGCATTGACGTTTCGGGAGCAGCGCCGGGCCAGGCTTGACGGGTTGCTGGCCTTCCTTCGGGCGTGGGGCTTTGCCACAGCACGAACTGGATCTGCTGTTCGAGACGTACCTCCGCCATTACGAGGGCGCCTGGAGGGCCTATGACGATGCTGTGCCGGCGTTGGACGACCTCGCGCAGCAGGCGTGACCGTCGGTGTCCTGACCAACGGCCAAGACGCGCAGCAGCGAGCCAAACTCCAAGCGGTCGGACTGCTCGAACGGTTCGACTGCGTGCTGACGTCATCGACGTTGGCGGCAGCAAAGCCAGCAGTTGACGCGTTCATCGCCGCCTGCGAACGCATAGGTCGCCCACCGCAGGACGTCTTCTATGTCGGGGACGACGTGCACAGCGATGCGCTGGCGGCGACCCACGCCGGACTGCGAGGGGTCTGGCTCAACCGTCGAGGTGAGCGTCACGAGCAACATCGCGGCCAAACCGTCAAGAGCCTCCGCGGCGTAGCGGCGCTCGTTCTGGCACAGGCACCATAGGTCCCGCTACGTCCCGGCCCCGGCAGCGGGGACCCTACGGCGCTTGGCAGCGAAGCAGGGTAGGCCGTCTTCGGGGATCGGCTCCCACGGGGCGGCGCAGGCAACGAAGAACCGGGCGCTGGGGCGGATCCCGGGGTCGGCGTCGAAGGCTCCCATGCGGATGCCGATGGGATCTCCGAAGTCTGTCGTGGTGCTGAACAGCGACGAGCCGCATGCGCCGCAGAACCACTTCTCGCGGCCGTCTTCTGGCTTCCACGCGCGCAACTGCTCGCGGCCGCGAAGGATGCGGACGGATCCAGGCACGGCGCGCGCGTTGATCGACGCTGCCGTGCCGGTCCGGCGCTGGCATCTTCGACAGTGGCAGTAGTGGGCTACGACCAGCGGCGCATGCACCTCGAAGCGCACCGCTTCGCAATTGCAACCACCGCTGAGCGGCAGCGCGTCTCCGTCGATGCTCACGCGCCAGATCTTGAGCGGCGCGGGCAGGATCTGCAAACGGCTCGCAACCGAAACGCGGACCGCGACGACCGTGCATGCCAGCGTCCGATCCTCGGCGGCCACGTCGACGGTGCCCGCTGGCGCTACAGCGGTAGCCGGAAGCTGCTGGTGTCCCGCTCCTGAAAGCCGAGCGACCTATAGAGCGCACGACCGGCTTGCTTCTCGTCACGGGCGGTCAAATCGATCCGTGACGCGCCGGCTGCCTGGGCTTCTTCAATCGCGTGCCGCACGAGCGCGCGGCCAATCCCCCGCCGCCTCCAGTCGGGAGCCACGACGAGGTGGTCCAAGTACGCCTTCGGTCCCGTGAGCGTCCAGAACACGCAGAGCGTCACCATGCCGACCACCCGTTCTCGGCTCTCCGCGACGTAAGTCGGCGCGTCCTCGCTGCTGATCTCGGCGTCCTGGGACAGAAGCCTCAGCAGGCCCTGGACGTGCTCGCGGTCGCGGGCTTTCCACGGGCGGATGGTGATGGTGTCTTCTGCCGCCATGCCTTCATCTCATCACGAGGTGCGGCCCCGGTGGCTGGCCGACGCCCACAGCGGCAAGACTGTCGCTGGCTTGCTGCCACGTTCGGCTGAACGGGGCGTTCCTGTCGAGCTCGACGTTGACGTCCGCAAGCCGGCCCTCTACCGGCCCGTGATCGCGAACGTGCTCGACGGCGACGGCGACCGGTTGGCCGTCCCACGGCAACGGCAACCGGGACGCCGCGGCGGGCTCGGCTCCGTCGGTGGTGCCCAGGGATGCGCGCCCGTCACCAGGGCCGGGGGCAACGTTGGTGTGACGAGCCGTGCGTGCAGGCGCAGCCTGAAGACGCGTTCGCATCCGATAAGGCGGTCGGTGGAGTCGGCGCGGACGGTGCGTTTGCCGGTGCCCGTTGATCGTCTCGACGCTGCCGTTGGTGGCGTGGATGACCTCGTTGCCGGCGTCGCCGCAGTAGCGGTTGCGTCCGTCGCCGCCGTGCGCTAGGGCTTCGCCCGCTCTTCGGCGTCGGCGCGCTCGCGGCGATCATCGACCAGAAAGGCTCCGATCGAACCGGCGAGCGTGGCGACGACGACGAGGCCGAAGGCGAAGCCGCCGAGCATCGCGAGCCGGGCGCCGGTGGTCGTGGGGGTGGGATCGCCCTGCAGCGCTACGACCGCCGTAAACGCCCACAGCACGGCGTCGCCAAACGAGCTGAATGCCGGCTGCGCCGCATCGCGCTCAAAGAGGAACGCGAGTTCCGCGACTGCCATCGCGACCACGGTCGCTAGCGCGCCGAGGTAGGCAAGGCGCGTGCTCAGCAGCTTTCGGGCGGTTCCGGCGACGCGATAGGACGATGTCATGACGCGCGCGGCCGGCAGCGCGCGGCCGAGTCGCAGCAGGCGCAGGAAGCGCAGAAACCGCAGGGTTGGAATCAGGATCGCGAGGGCGCGGATCCAATGGCGGCGTAGGTAGCGTAGCCGCCGTGGGGCAAGGTACAGGTGGGCCACGAACTCCGTCAGAAACAGGCCCCAGATGACCCAGCCGGCGATCGACAGCACCTGCGTGGCGCTGGAGCCGAGCTCGACCGCCAGCTCGTAGCCGACGAGCAGCGCGAACAGCACGCCGAGCCATGCCATGAACGGATCGGCCCGTTCCAGGGCGTGCTCCAATCGCTCCTCGAACTCGTCCTCTTCAGCGCTGGTCTTGTGCACCTTGGCCACGGTCTAGTCGTTCTTGCTGTCAGCGGTGCCGATCATCCAGTCCGCCATGCGGGCCAGCGGCCCCCGGCCCGCGGAGCTCCCGAGCTTGACGATCACACTCAACACGAGCGTCGTCGCGAGACCCACCAGAACGCGAACCCACCACGCCCCATCAAGTCCCATGCCGACCGTCACGCCGATGCTCAGCAGGACGCCGAGCAGGGTGATCCCGCCCGTCGTGAGGCTCAGCGTCCGGCTGGTGCGCTCTTCGCTCACGCTCTCAGCCGCTTACCCGTTCGCGCCGCGCTGCGGGCCGCGGGTCAGTTTCACCGAGAGCTCGACCGGCTCGCGGTTGGGCGCGGAGGCCTTGAGCAGCAGCCGGCTGGTGTCGCGCTGCTGCGCGACGCGGATCCGGAATCGCCCGTCGCGTGACTCGACGCTCCGCACCGCGTCGACGTTCGCTCGCACGGCGGCAAGCAGCAGCTCCGAGACGCCGGCCTCAGCGAGCCGGCGGCACACCGCGGCGCCGTCTGTGCGCTCCAGCGCGCTGACGAACTCGCGGACGGCGTCAACCGGTCGCGTAGCGTCGTCGTCGCGGCACGCACCGATCGAAACGGCCGCGAGAACGATGATGATCAGGCACCTAGCGCGCCTCATCGATGCCCTCTGTCAGCGGATGTCGCAACGTCGTCCGCGCGCCCCGACCAGCGTAGCGGCGCACACCCGGCGTCGCGCTCAACGAGAACACCACTACCGATACTGCGATCGCCAGCGTGGCGGCGGCGAAGAGCCGCTCGTAGTCCTCGAGCCCGTAGCGCTCGGCGAACAACGCGTAGTAGATCGCGGCGACGCCGATCGGGCCGTACCAGGACAAAAACGCCACGCCGCGGCGCGGCGTGTCGCTCGGCGCGACGGCGAGCGCCAGCGCGGCCGCCGCAGGCCGCCGGATGACCAGCGCCCACAGCGCGAAGGCCAGGCCCGACCAGCCCAGCGCAAGCCATGCGTCCCACGGCAGCACGGCGCCGAAGAACAGAAAGACCGGAACGACGAACAGTTGCTGAAGGCCATCCTGCGCCTCTTCGAGCTGTTCGGCATAGCGCTCCTCGAGCATCAGCGAGAACGCCAGGCCCGCCGCGAACGCGCCCAGGATCCCACTGCCCCCGAGCGCGTGAACGGCACCGAGCGTCAACAAAGCGAGCGCGAGTGCGCTGACCAAAAAGAAGCCGCCCGACGTCGCATGGTGATCTTCGGCGAGATCGACGACCTTCGCGCCGAGCGCGCCGGTCGCCGCCCCGACCACAAGCGCGAGTACAACCTGCCCGACGGCCTCACCGGCGATCGCGCCGGCGTTATCTGCGGGCAGCGTCAACACCAGCGCCGGCACCAGCACGAAGATGAGCGCAAGCCCGTCGTTGGCGCCGGCTTCGAGCTGCAAAGACCGGCGCAGCCAACGCGGCAGGTTGGCCTCCGCAAGCCGGCCGGTCACCAACGACGAGGCGACGACCGGGTCCGTCGGACTCAGGATCGCGCCCAGCAGAAGACCGACCCACAGCGGCAGATCCAGAACCAGCCACGCGCCGAGGCTCGTCAACAGCCACATCCCCACCATCCCGACCGACAGCAACGACGCTGCGCGCTTCCAGATCAGACGCAGATCCTCCCGCGTGATTTGAAGCGCCGCCCCCACCAACGACACCGCGAGGGCGACCCGAGCGAGCTCCTCGAGAACCTTGTGCTCGCCGTGCAGCCGATCAGGCTCGACAACAGCCAGAACCTCCGGGCCGAGCAGCACGCCCGCCAGCAGCGCCAGCAGCGGCACCGACAACCACAGCCGCTTGATGATGTTCGACGGCAGCCCAAACGCCAGGATCGACGCACCCACCACGATCAGCGCGACATCGACGCTCATCTAGGTACCCACCGCGGGCGGCACGACACCGCAGCACAGGGCGTAACTCCCAGCGCCCACCGAAAGCGCCCGGTGGCCCTAGCGTCCAATGACGCGCGCGATGGCAAGGCCGACCACGAGCACGATAGCCGCGATGATCAGCAGCGTCACGAACGCCACTTCGAGCACCGACCCTAGGCCGAAGATCGCGATCAGCGCGATCAGCAAGACGAGCCAGAGCATTGCGCGCTGCTACCCGGCGCCCGCTGCGACAAACTGGTCTCAATCACGCCAGTCAGGCGCCAGACAAGACCTGCAGATGGACCCCAGAAACAGTCATGGTCGGCATGGGTTCGACCATCGTGTGTACCGGTCGACATCGACGACGGCGACCCGCCACGGGCGCTCACCATGGCTGCGGATCTGGCCGAACGACTTGATCTACGCTCGTCGTCGCGCGCGTCGCGCGCGTCGCGCCGCTGGTCGGTCCCTCCGCGACTGATCCCCTCGCCAGCGATGAGGCGGTCATCGGCGTGCCCGGTCGGGCCATCCCATACCCGGTCCCTCAGCGGAACGCCGGACCGGCGCGAGCGACGCGCCGGCTCGTCCCACTGCCGAACCTCAACCGGGCAGGGCGCGGCCATAGCTCCGTAATCGCGGAACCGGTGCGCCGCCTGGAGCTGTTCCAGCTACCGCCCGCTTGGCGGGACACCGGCCGGTGAGCCACAAGGGAACGCTCAACGGGGCGCTGCGGCCGGCTGCACGCGATTGTGGTAGCGGTGGCTGCCCACGACAAGTGGCGGCGACGTCCCGGATGCTGACTTGGCGCCGCTCAGCCCTCGACGGCGTGGGCCGGGATCACGTACCACGAGGCATCCTGGACACGCGGCGTGGTTCTCCCGCGCCCGAGCGCTTTCGACGCGATCGTGTGGCGCACCACGTGCCCTCCGGCCACCTCCACTTCGGCGTCGAGCGCGCCGAGGTCCGCGCCCTCAACGGGGGTGCGCCGCCGGGTGACGTAGCCCTGAGGGGGACGCGGCAGCATGGACCCCACGGGTAGCAAGTGAAGGTGCGACATGCGGTCAGCAGTCGCACGAGCCGGACGGGCGTCGCCCAGATGCGAGCTGTCGTAGGAAGCGAAAGGCTGTCGCCGCCGCACCCCACAGACCAACCCTCAGCGCGACGACGCCGGCGGGCGGCTGCTCGCGCGCGGCCACATCGAGAGTTCCCCGTCTGCCTCGATGCAGAGCGAACGCCGGGCGTGCGCAGACTCCTGCGCGTCGTCCGATGCGCAACTCTCAAGGCGTCAAACAAGGCCGCGCACAGACCCGCATGCGCGGGAATGCAGGCGGCGCCTGCGGAGTTCGGCGTAGGGACCGCGCCCCTGGTTGGTCCAGTTCGGTCCCCTCGCTCCCCCTCCCGATCGGCGGGCGCGCGGGTCGATCGTCCTACCCGGCGCCCATCGCCTCCTCCATCCGCTTCTCCATCTCCTCCGGCGGCACATCCTCGATGTGGGTCGAGACGTGCCAGTGATGGCCGAACGGATCCTCGAAGCTTCCCGAGCGGTCGCCGTAGAACTTGTCCTCGACCGCTTGCAGCTCGGTAGCGCCCGCCTCGATCGCCCGGTTGAAGACCTCGTCGGAGTCCTCGACGTAGACGTGCAGCGAGACCGGTGTTCCACCGACCGTCTTGGGCGCGCGGGCGTTCATCTCCGGGGCCTCGTCGGCGAGCATGATGATCGAATCGCCAAGCTCGAGCTCGGCGTGGCCGACCTTGTCATCTGGCGCCGCCATCCGCATTCGTTCCGTGGCGCCGAGCACGGACCGGTAGAACCCGATCGCCTCGTTCGCACCGTCGACGATCAGGTACGGGGTTACCCGCGGGTATCCCTCCGGGATTGGCTGCGTCATTGCGATCGCCTCCTTCGTCGGTGACCGATGCCGCGACGCCAGCCCCGCCGGTGCGAGATCGCGCCGCGCTTCAGACCCTATCGGCCCGGAGGAAGAGCACGCTCGATGTCACCTGCTTGCGAGCGTCTTTTCACGACGCGGGAGACACTCGCTCAGGACGAGAAGCGGCAGCCAGCCCAGCGCGCAGGGCGAGTGCTGCCGCCGCCTGAAGGGAGCAGTCTCATGGAGCTGGGCGGGAAGCCGATAACCCGTCCCTCAGCGGGACGCCGAAGCGCGGGCGACCGGCGAGGAGTTTGTCTCACGCCGGACCGCAACCGAGACGGTCGGAGGGCCGACCGATGAGTTTGCCGCCCAGCGCCGGTCGTATCTGGAAGAACCCCAGATGAGGAGGCAGATGCGATGACGCGAAACCCAGTCGGGGCCCGCGACGAGTGGCTGGTCGCGCGACCCGAGCTACTAGGACGCCCCTCGCCCCGACCACCGCGACCAAATCGGCCGCACACGCTGCCTGCCGCTCACTGATCGCCGGATCGCCACGACGAAGTTGCACGGCGAACCGAACAACCTCCCTTACACGACGACACAGGAGACGCTTCATGAACTGGATGCTCGAAGTGGTGGTGGTCCCGGTTTCGGACGTGGAGCGTGCGAAGGCCTTCTACGCCGAGAGGCTCGGCTTCAACGTGGACCTCGACCACAGTGGCGGCGACGAGTTTCGGGTGGTGCAGCTGACCCCTCCGGGCTCGGCGTGCTCGATCGCGATAGGGATGGGGATCGTGGATACCCCGCCGGGCTCCGTCCAGGGTCTGCATCTGGTCGTGGG